>NZ_CP109199.1:6912065-7254131 GCF_036250065.1 Micromonospora sp. NBC_01699
TTCGGCACCGCCTGGGTGGCGGTCGGGATCGTGGTCGGGCTGGTCCTCGGCGTCGCCGTCGGGTTGCTGATCCCGGGACTGACCCGGCCCGGCGAGACCTCGGCCGAGGCCGGGTTCGCCCGGGACATGTCGACCCACCACGCCCAGGCCGTCGAGATGGCCATGCTCGCGCACGAGAAGGCCACCGACCCGGACGTACGGACGCTCGGCGCGGACATCGCGCTGACCCAGCAGGCCCAGATCGGCATCATGCAGACCTGGCTGCGCGACTGGAAGCTCGGCCCGACCGGCACCCAGCGGCGGATGGCCTGGATGCCGGACGGCGGTGGCACGATCCGCGACGGCCTGATGCCCGGCATGGCGACCGACGCGGAGCGGGCCCAGTTGCGGGCGGCCACCGGCCGGGACTTCGACGTGATGTTCCTCCGGCTGATGCTCAACCACCACCTCGGCGGCATCCACATGGCCGAGGCGGCCCTGGATCTCTCCGACGACGAGCAGGTGCAGTCCCTGGCCGGGACCATGGTCGCCGGTCAGAAGAAGGAAATCACCGCAATCCAGGCATTGATCGACAAAGTAGACGCGAACTAGTCCACTCTACCCCGATACGTACCCTTATGCCCGACTGTGCGCTTTGGGGAGTTTTCTCCGTAGATATCGTGACCAGTCATGATCCGGGCTCGTTGCCCCAGTCGTGGGGGTTGTTCTCAAAGACGCGCGACGTTCCGTCACCAGCTGGTGCCGGCGACACACCATCGGCGGCGACGGTGCGGTGGCCGCTCGCCGGGGGCAGCGGTCAGGCCCGGCAGAAGCACTCAGCCGCGATCAGGAGCTTGAGCTGATCGACGCGCTGCGGGGCAGGTACCCGGACCAGTTCGGGCTCGACGATCCGCTCTGGACCAGGCAGAGCGTCGCCGCCCTGATCCAGCGCCGGTTCGGGCTCACCATCGATCCGGCAACCGTCGGCGAGTATCTCCAGGCATGGGGACTCGGCCCACGGGAGCCCACCGACCGCGCCTGCGGCCTCTGCGTCGACGCCGTACGCGTCTGGGTGCGCCAGGAGTACCCCGCCATCGTCCGCTCCGCGCAGGAGCACCGTGCGGAACTCTGCTGGCTCGGCCGTACGCGGCTGCACGGTGTCGCACCGGCGGCGGACGTCATCTCGGCGATGTCGCAGCGGGGCCGGGTCAAGTTCATGATCACCACGCCCACGGTGGATCCACCGCTGCCCCGGGACTTCCTGCTGCGGTTGAGCGGGGTCGACGGGCGACTGGTGCACGTGGTGGTGGACGGATCCTGGGGACGGGGTGAGTGGCCCCGCCGCCTGCCACCCCGGATCGCCCCGTACGCGCTGCCCTCCTGCGGGCGTTCGTAACGCTGTACTGGGGGTTGGGGGCGGCGTGCGGTGGATACCGATTCGGCTCCCGGGCCGGGTGTTTGCTACTCTTTCCCGGTCGCTGAGCCCCCGTAGCTCAGGGGATAGAGCACCGCCCTCCGGAGGCGGTGGCGCAGGTTCGAATCCTGCCGGGGGCACCAAAAAGAACTGTGCCACGCCTGGCCGTTTAGTGGTGGTGCAGACAACCTGCCCGTTGCCACCTAGCCCACAGGGCTGATCCATGCCTTCGACCGTCCAACGACGCGCGGCTCGGCTTTCGGATCTGCCGAGGAGCGTGCGTCGGGCAGGGGTCTGAGTCACGACGCTACAGACCATTGGCCTGACGGAGTTCGGCAGCCATCTGCGATGAGCTGTGGCCGGGCTCGACACCTTCGACAAGGATCACCTCACCGGCGAGGTGCCTTGTCCGCAAGGGCTTGAGCTCCTGGTAGATGCGGGAGCCGTACCAGGAGCGGGCGCTGGTCAGGTCGGGAAACTCGATCATCACCACATCGCCCGGCCAATCGCCCTCGATCACGTCGACGGTTCCACCGTGGATGATGAACCGGCCGCCGAAGGGGTCGAGAGTGGCCTGGATGCGCTCCAGGTACTCCAGCACCTCGGCGTGGAGGGGTGCCCTGCGCAGGTGAGCAAGCGCGTACGCGGTCATGGCTCTGTCTCCTTTTTTCGGGACCGGGGCGGCGCTGTGGTCGCCTCGTGGAGGAGATCCTTCCCGGCGCCGTTGCGGGCTGTCGATTACCTCGCAGGTAATGGTGGATGTGCCGGCGCGGTGATTAGGGTCGGTGGCGTGAGGAGTGTTACCGGACCCGGGCGACCAGTCGGGGAACTGCTGCGCGGCTGGCGCCGAAGTCGCCGGATGAGTCAGCTCGACCTGTCGATCGAGGCGGGGGTTTCGGCCCGGCATCTCAGCTTCGTGGAGACCGGGCGGTCTCGGCCGAGCCCGGAATTGATCCTGCGGCTGGCGGAGCAGCTTGACATACCGCTGGCGGAGCGCAACACGATGCTGCTCGCCGGCGGCCACGCGCCCGCCTACCCCAGCCACGAGCTGAGCGACCCGGAACTGGCCCCGGTACGTGCCGCCGTACGGCAGATCCTCGACGGGCACAGCCCGTATCCCGCGGCGCTCGTTGACCGGCACTGGCACCTCGTCGAAGCCAACCCTGCCGTGACCCTGTTCACTGCCAATGCCGAGCCCCGTCTCCTGATCCCGCCGATCAACGTGCTGCGGCTCAGCCTGCATCCCGACGGCATGGCCCGGCGCATCCTCAACCTGTCCGAGTGGCGCGCCCATCTGCTCAACCGGCTGCACCAGCAGGCCGTGACAACCAACGACCCCGCCCTGTACGGACTGCACGAGGAGCTTCGCGGCTACCCTGGCGGCGATGGCCATGCGGCCCCGATCAGCGATGCTGTTTCGAGCCTCGTCGTCCCACTGCGATACCGCCACAGCGACCAGGTGCTGTCCTTCATCAGCACCACCACCCTCTTCGGCACCCCGTTGGACGTCACCGTCGCGGGGCTGGCCATCGAGACCTTCTTCCCTGCCGACTCGGCGACCACTGAAGCGATCCGCGCCCTCGGCAAGGCGTGAACCGGTCCATGGCCTCGCTGTGACGCCATTTTGGGCTGATCCGGCCACCGTTAATGAGAACTCACTCGGGATACAGGAAGGCGACGAGAGCTGCTGCGGCTTGACCCATGCCCCGCACGGCCCGCGGTGTCGCCGCGCACGGCGTTGAGCGGCTACCTGCCTGAGCGGATGGAGGCAAGGGTCTTGCCGGTGCTGTTGACGAACCAGAAGTCGTATCCGCTGCGGTTTGGGGTCACGTCCGGTTTGAGAGCGGCGACAACGGCCTTAGCGGCACCGCTGGGAGAACGGAACCATTTTCCCGGAAGCGGCGCAGACGTCACGGTCAATCCGCCGGTTGCGGTGTCGAACACCCCTTCAACACGTTGCCCCTGGTAGGTGGCGTGCACTGGGATACCGTCGGGTACCCCCTGGCTGACCTGCGCCGGGCTTGATGCCCGGTGGAATTCTTCGATCAGGAAGGCGACCGCCTGGCCGTGCGTGAGTCCGGCCGCCTTGGCGATGAGCGTCAACTCCCTGAAAGTTCTGCTGTCAATCTCGATTACTTCCACCCTCGCAGCTTAACTCCTCCGGAGGAGTCTGAGAAGCAGAGTTGACGCCGACAGGAGCTCCGACTACTCTGGGCGTCGCCTACTACAGGCGACTACGATGTAGTCATGACGACTCCACGGTCTGTGCGTTTCGACGAGGAGGTGCTGTCCCGCCTTGATCGGTATGTCAAGGAACATCCCGGCTCGTCGTCATCGTCGGTCGCCAACATGTTCATCGACGAATCACTCAGGGTCCACGAGCATCCTGGCATCGTCTTCCGCGCTGGGCCCACAGGTCGACGAGCAGCTCTCTCCGGCGGCCCTGACATCTGGGAAGTTGTTGGTGCGTTGAACGCCGTCCGTGATGAGGATCCCGACCTGGATGATTCCTTACTCTTGGCCGAAATTGGCCACGTTACCGGCCTCAGCGTCGCGCAGTTGACGACGGCTTTGCGGTACTACGCCGCCTACCCTGACGAGGTGGACGAGCGGGTAACCAGCAACAGGGATGTCGCAGAGCGGGAGGAGCGACTGTGGGCGGCCCAGCAGACCATTCTGCGGCGGCGAAAGTCCTGACCGGCATCCTGCTCGACGAGATGTATCCACCAGCACTGGCAAAGCGGTTACGCGACAGCGGCCACGATGCGATGGCAGCGCTGGATGTCGAGGTTGGCCTCGCATCCAGGTCAGACGACGACGTGTTGGCTTGGGCAAATCGTAACAATCGGTGCCTCGTCACTGAGAACGTGAGCGACTTCGCACGGCTCGCGTCGCAGGGTGTCGCGCACTGTGGGCTCGTTCTGGTCCTTGCTCAACGGTTTCCACGAACCTCCAGCGGACTCATCCGGCTCGGTGACGCGCTTGACAAGGTGCTGATTTCGGAGCAATTGCCTGGACGAGACGCCATCATCTGGCTCAGGTCCGATCAATAGCCCTACAACAGGGCGGCGCCCGCCGGGTTCGCTGGGCGAACTCGGCGGGCGCCGGTGTTGCGGGTCAGAGCTAGACGATTGCTTCGATGACGAAGCTCTCCCAGGCACCGATGCCGGCGTTCGGGAGGGCGGGGTCGAGCGTGCGCGAGGCGATCAGCGGCGAGGCGCCGGCTGCCGGCGTGGTCACCGCCTTGAAGTTGATGTCCGCGACGAAGCTGATGCTGCCGTCGGGGCTGTAGTCCCAGAGGAAGAACTTCTCCCACGGGCCGACCACGGTGCGGTTGGCGATCAGCGGCTGGGCACCGGCGGCCAGGGCCGTCACGTACCTGGCGTTGATGATCGCCTTCAGGGCAAAGTAGCCCTCACCGGCGTCGATGAGCTCGAACCGCTCCCAGGAACTGACGGCGGGACCGTTGGCGATCAGCGACCGCGACCCGCCACCGTCCGCCGAGACGTACTTCTGGTTGGACACCGCCTTGATGGCCACGATCGGGGCCGGGGCGACGTACTCGAACCGCTCCCAGGCGCTGACCGCCGGACCGTTGGCGATCAGCGGCCGGGAGCCGCCACCGTCGGCCGACACGAACTTGCCGTTGATGACGGCCTTGAAGCTCACGGAGCCGTCGGCGTTGTTGAAGACCTGGAACCTCTCCCAGATGTCGATCACGAGACCCCTGGTGATCAGCGGCAGGGTGCCCGCGCCGTCGGCCGTCAGGTACTTTCCGGTGGCCCGGGACCGCAGGGCGACGTACCCGCTGCCGGCGTCGACCTGGTCGAACCTGTCTGCCGCGGTGACCGTCGCGAGGTTGGCGATCACCCGCTGGGTGCCGTTGCCCGGTGCGACGTACCGGTTGTTCACCAGCGCCCGGAGGGCGACGGCGGAACGTGCCGGCTCGATGGCGCCGACCCGCAGCAGGCGGTTCGACGAACCCTGCGGGTCCTGGACCGCACCGGAGATCGCGCCGGTGACGAGCGCGTCCCGCACCTGCTGGGGGGTCCAGGTCGGGTTGGCCGACAGCAGCAGCGCCGCGGCACCCGCCACGTGCGGCGAGGCCATCGACGTACCGCTGGCGTTCACGGAGCCGCCGCCGAGGTCCGCCGAGGTGATGTTGGCGCCCGGGGCGAACAGGTCCAGGCAGGACCCGTAGTTCGAGAAGTAGGTGCGGAAGTCGACGTTGTCCGTCGCCCCGACGGTGATGGCCGCGGCCACCCGCGCCGGCGACGCCAGGCAGGCGTCCTGGGCGACCACCTGAGAGGTACCGTTACCGGCCGCGACCGCGTAGGACACGCCGGAGGCGATCGATGCCTGGACCGCCAGGTCGACGACGGGGTCGGGCACGGTGGTGCCGAGGCTCATGTTCGCCACGGCCGGCTCGACCGCGTTGTCGGTCACCCAGTCGACACCGCCGACGACGCTTTCCGTCGTGCCACTGCCCTCGCAGTCGAGCACCCGTACGCCGACGAGGTTGACCTGCTTGGCGACGCCGAACGTGGTGCCGCCGACGGTGCCCGCGACGTGCGTGCCGTGGCCGCTACAGTCGTCCGAGTCCGCGTCGTTGTCGATGAAGTCGTAGCCGGAACTGGCCCGCCCGCCGAAGTCGGGGTGGGTGGTCCGGAGCCCGCTGTCGATGACGTACGCCGTGACGTTGCCCGCCGTGTTGGGGTAGGTGTACGAGCGGCTGCGCGCCGGGACGGTCTGGTCGACCCGGTCCAGGCCCCAGGACGGCGGGTTGGTCTGGGTGTCGCTCGCCGAGTAGATCCGGACCGGGTGGATCGAGGCCACGTCGGCGTGCGCCGCGAGCCGCTTCGCCTGCGTGGCGTTGAGCTGCGCGGAGAAGCCCCGCAGGGCGCTGGTGTAAACCTGGCGGACCGAGCCGCCGAAGGCGCCGGCAAGCGACGCTGCCTTGGTGCGGGTCGCGCCGGCGCTGGCCTTGCCGTCCTTCAGGACGACGATGTAGCGGTCCTTCACGACGCCCCCGCTGGGGACGTTCGGCGCGTGTGCCCGCGAGGGGGTGGATGGCGCGGACGGTGCGGCCGCCGCCACACCGCCGGGGGCGGCGCCGATGATGGTGGTCGCGGTGATCAGGGCAAGCCCTGCCACCGCCGAGCGGCGTACTACGCCACGGCGTCTCATGAAGCGTTCTCCCCGTTGTTCGGTTGTGTGTCCTCTTGGGACAGTAGAGTACGAGCACCGGGTGACATTTTTGATTTCGTCCCCGGAACCGGCCGTCCAATACTCCAAGAAACCCTGCCGGTGCGTGTCAGCCGTTCGGCTGATTCACCAAACAGGAGTTGCCCGGCGAGAGTCAGGAATCCGCCTCGGGCCCGGTTTCGACACCGGCGACCAAACGGGCGGCTCGGGTATTGAGGTAACGCTGCTGCGCGAGACCGGTGGCCAGCCGGGCGGCCGTCTCGTACGAGGTGCGGGCCGCCGCGTGGTCGCCGGACATCTCCAGCAGGTGGGCGCGGACGGCGTACAGGCGGTGGTCGCCGGTGATCCGCTGGTCCGCCCCGAGCCTGCCGAGCAGGTCCAACCCGGCATCGGCGCCGCTGGCCATGGCCACCGCGACGGCGTGGTTCAGGGCCACCACCGGGCTGTCGGAGATCCGCAGCAGCAGCTCGTACAGGGCGACGATCTGGGGCCAGTCGGTGGCCTCGGCGGTCGGCGCCTCGTCGTGGATCGCGGCGATCGCCGCCTGGAGCTGGTACGGGCCGGTCGCCCCGCGCGGCAGCGCCTCGGTGAGCAGGTCGACCCCCTCGGCGATCTGCCCGGCGTCCCACCGGCCACGGTCCTGCTCCGCCATCGGCACCAGCCCGCCGTCCGGCCCGGTACGCGCCGGCCGCCGCGCGTCGGTCAACAACATCAGCGCCAGCAGTCCCGCCACCTCGCCGTCACCGGGCAGCAGCCGGTGCACCAGCCGGGTCAGCCGGATCGCCTCCGCCGACAGTTCGGCCCGGTGCAGGCCGGGACCGGTGGTGCTGACGTACCCCTCGTTGAAGATCAGGTAGAGCACGTGCAGGACGGCACCGAGCCGGGCGGCGCGTTCCGCCTCCGGGGGCAGGCCGAACGGGATTCCGCTCTCCCTGATCCGCTGCTTGGCCCGGCTGATCCGCCGGGTCATGGTGGCCTCCGGTACGAGGAAGGCGCGCGCCACCTCACCGGTGTTCAGGCCACCGACCGCACGCAGGGTCAGCGCGATCTGCGCGGCGGGCGGCAACGCGGGGTGGCAGCACATGAACAGCAGGATGAGGCTGTCGTCGGAGTCCGTCACCGGACGGTCGGCGGCGGGCGCGAGCCACTGCTCCGGCAGGGTCCACCGGGCGACGGTGTCCTCCCGGCGCAACCGGGCCTGTTCGCTGCGAAGCAGGTCGGTCAGCCGGCGCGCGGCGACCGTGATCAGCCAGCCGAGCGGGTTGTCCGGCAGGCCGTCCGTCGGCCACTGGGTCGCCGCCGCGAACAGCGCCTCCTGGGTCGCGTCCTCGGCGGTGTCGAAGTGCCCGTAGCGGCGCACCACCGCGCCGAGGACCTGCGGCGCCAACCGGCGCAACAGGTCCTCGACCTCGGTGTCGGGCGGGTGTCCGATCAGAGGTCCAGCTGCTCGATGCCCTCGACGATCGGCCGTACGTCGACGTACCACTCCCGCTCCGATCCGGCCTGCACCGGGTGCGGGGTGTTCGTCAGGCGCGCGGCGATCTCGGTGGCCCGGTCGAAGCTGACGCACTCGACGATGGTGTAGCCGGCCAGGACCTCCTGGGTTTCGGCGTACGGGCCGTCGGTGACGACGGGGACGCCGTCGCGCAACTGGATCCGGCGGGTGTGTACCGGGGCGCTCAGCCCCTGGCCGTCGACGAACTCCCCGGACTCGACCAGGTCGTTGTTCCACGCCGCCATGAACTCGTGCATCGCCGCGACGTCCTCGGGCGACCAGGCCGGTCCGTTGCCGGGCCTGCCGCCCAGCGCGTCGTAGTCCCGCTGCGAGCCCGACAACAAGATCATGTACTTCACGGGTGATCCTCCTTCTCCGCCGACACCCCTTCGGTGCCGCTCACCGGAGACGTCGGAGCCGCCGGCCCGGTCCGGACGGATCGGCCCGCCACCGGACCATGATTTTTTCCGTCGTAGCGGGCGCGGGCGGCGTCGATCTCCGGAACGTGCCGCTCGGCCCAGTCGACCACTACCAGCATCGCCCGCAGCAGCCCCGCGCCGAGCGGGGTCAGCCGGTAGTCGACCCGGGCGGGCACACCGACCGTGACCGTACGGGTGACCAGCCCGTCGCGCTCCAGCCCGCGCAGGGTCTGGGTGAGCATCTTCTGGCTCGCGCCGGCGACCGAACGGGCCAGGTCGGCGTGCCGGCGGGGCCCCGCACCGAGTTCCTTCAGCACCAGGCTGACCCACCTGTCACCGAGCCGGTCCAGCAGCCGGTGCCCCGGACAGCCGGCCATCGCGTCGAGGTGCGTACCCCGTGCCGTCGCCTTCCGTTGCGCGGCGCTGCGGACCACCACCATGTCCTCCCGAAGTGCCCTGGGCACCCGAAAGTGCCTACTACCCGCGGCTGGCGGTCAACCGTAGCGTCGGCACCGGCTTCCCAGTTTCGCGATCACCACCTCTGGAGCACGGATGACCCGCATCGCCATTCTCGGATCCGGCAACGTGGCCCGAGCGCTCGCCGGACCGCTGGCCGCCAACGGCCATCCGGTCGTGGTCGGCTCCCGTACGCCGGATGGTTTGTCCTGGGATGACGACGGCGTCGCCGTCGCGTCCCCGGCCGACGCGGTCGCCGGGGCCGAGATCGTGGTCAACGCCCTGCCGGGCGCGGTATCACTGCCGGTGCTGGTCGATCTCGGCCCGTCGCTCGCCGGCCGGATCCTGGTTGACGTCGCCAACGGGGTACGGATCGGCGCCGACGGCTTCGCGACCTCCCTGCTCCATCCCGGCAGCAGCCTGGCCGAGCGGATCCAGGCGGCCCTGCCGACGACCCGGGTCGTCAAGGCGCTGAACACGATGCACGTGTCGCTGATGGCCGACCCCGGCAGCCTGCCCACCCCACCCACGGTCTTCGTCTCCGGTGATCACCCCGACGCCCGCCGGGCCACCGGAATGCTCCTGGCCGATCTGGGCTGGCGGCCCGAGTGGGTGGTCGACCTCGGTGGCCTCGCCTCCGCCCGGTGGACGGAGACCTTCCCCCTCGTCGTACGCCCGCTGGTGCACGCGCTCGGGCCGGTCCCGTTCGGGCTGGCGATAGCTCGTTGAGCCGCCCCTACTTCGCACCGGAGAGGGCGTCGATGGCGTCGAAGAGACCCAGTTCGCGGGCCGCGTTCGAGGCGAGCAGGAACCCGGCGATGCCGAGGATCCACCCGGTGGTTTCGGCTGCGCTGCGGGTCATCCACCCGTTGACCCAGACGAGTACGGGCGCCACCGCGTTGGCCGCGACGATCCGGGCACCCAGCAGCACCAGTGCCGGCAGGACCATCACCAGGCAGTACCCGGCGAGTACGGCGACGGTCAGCGGCAGCGCCAGTTCGGCCGCGCTCAGCAGCCCGATGGCGGCCAGGTACGGCAGCATCGTCGCCGCCTCCAGCGTGACCGCGGTCAGGGCCAGGGCGACCAGTGCCTTCGAGGACCCCTCGCCGGTCATCGCCCGCTCGCGCCACCGCATCAGCCGGCCCGGCTCCGACCCCGACCTCTTTCGGCCGGTCCGGAAGGCGAGGACGAGCAGGACCAGCCCGAGCAGGAGTTGCACCACCTGGAACGGCGTGGTGTCGAGCAGCGGCCGGATGTCGTCCAGCAGTGCCGAGGCCCCGGCGGTCAGCGCGACGCCGAGCGCGAGGTAGAAGATCGCGACCGTACCCAGGAAGATCAGTAGCCGGGACGGGTGGAGTCGGCCGGGGGCTAGCATCATCCAGATCGGGATCAGCAGTGTCCCGAAGCTGGTGCTGTCGATCAGGGCAAGCAGGACCAGGGATCCGATCAGCCCGGCGTCCATCGACCATCCTCTCGTACGGCGGGTTCGAGCACTTCGAGCCGTCGGCGCAGCAGCCCGCGCAGTCGCTCCGGTGGTAGTTCCTCGGGGAAGGTGGCGCCCTGGAGGGTGAGCCCGTCGACGAAGGTGTGCAGGTCCGCGGCTGCGGCCTCCAACTCCTCGCCGGGCAGCGTGTCGTTGAGTTCAACCGGCCAGGGGCAGCCGGCGATCTCGGCGACCGCGAGCCGACAGACATAGCGCTCGCCGCGCCAGCCCGTCTCGCGCAGGTCGTCGAAACTCCGGTCGACCCGGGCGCGGGTCAGGAAAGCCAGCCAGACCAGCCCCTCGGCGAGTCGGTCGGGGTCGAGCGGCAGGAGTTCCTCGATGATTCGTTGCGCCCGTTCGAGGCCGGGTTGGCCGCTGGCGAGCTGGATCCGGAGGCGCTCGGGCGTACGGCGGAGCATCACCTCCAGGGCGAACCGCAACAGGCCGTCCTGGGTGGCGAAGTAGTAGCGCAGGGCCCCCATCGACCAGCCGGCCTCGGCCGCCACCGCGCGCACGGTCGCACCCTCGACGCCGGCTCGGGCGATCACGGCCCAGACCGCGCGGGCGAGTTCCTCCCGACGCTGATCATGGTCGACGACCTTGGGCACGCCCCTTTCTAGCACCCATCGACCAGCGTTTCAACACAGCTGTGCGAAATAAGACCCAGGACACCGTACCGACCAATGCGGCAATACCGGTTGAATCCGCCGGTCCGATAGGTAAGGGTCTCCGGGTGCGCATCCTCTTCAGCTTCGCCGGTGGTAGCGGCCACCTCATCCCGCTCGTGCCGATCGCCCACGCCGCCGAGGCCGCCGGCCACCAGGTCGCCTTCGCCTGCACACCGGGGACCGCCGGGAGGGTCGAGGCGGCCGGCTTCACCGCCGTCGTCGCCGAGACACCCCCGGCCGAGGCTCCACCGCAGGTCGCGCCGCAGGCTCCACCGCAGGTCGCGCCCGCCCCGAGCCCGGAGCGCAGCCCGCTGCGGCCGATCGACCACGCGCAGATCGACCGCGAGATACGCGAGATCTTCGCCGGCCGGGCCGCCCGGCGAAACGCCGCCCGGATGCTCGACATCTGCCCCGGTTGGCAACCCGATCTGGTCGTCTGCGACGAGGCGGACTTCGGTTGCATGGTCGCGGCCGAACGCCTCGGCCTGCCGTACGCGAGCGTGCTGGTGCTCGCCGCCGGTTCGCTGATCCGGCCGGACCTCGTCACCGAACCGCTGGACGAACTGCGCGCCGCGTACGACCTGCCACCCGATCCCGGACTCGGCATGCTCAGCCGCTATCTGGTCCTCTCCCCCGCCCCGCGTAGCTACCGCGACCCGGCCTTCCCGCTGCCCGCCACGGCCCACTCGATCCGCCCGGTCACCCCGCATCCACCGGTGGCCCCGGCGATCGCGCCGTGGGCGGGACGCTCCGACGGTCGGCCCGGTGTCTACCTGACCCTCGGCACCGAGTTCAACATGGAATCCGGTGACCTCTTCCCCCGGCTCATCGCCGGACTCGGGGAACTGGACATCAACCTGCTCGTCACGGTGGGACAGCAGATCGATCCGGCGGAATTCGGTCGACAGCCCGCACACGTACGCATCGAGCGTTACGTTCCCCAGGCGCTCGTCCTGCCCGGCTGCGACCTGGTGCTCTCGCACGCCGGATCGGGAAGCGTGCTCGGGGCGCTGGAACACGGCCTGCCGATGGTGCTCGCGCCGATGGGTGCCGACCAGCCGGCGAACGCGGGCCGCTGTGCGGCACTCGGCGTCGCCCGGGTGCTCGACGCGTACGCCGTCACCCCGGCAGCCGCCGCCGAGGCGGTCACCGGCGTACTGACCGACGACGGCTACCGCCGCGCCGCCGGGCGGCTCCGGGACGAGATCGCCGCCCTACCCGGACCGGAACACGCCATACCGCTGCTCGAATGGCTCGCCGCGCAACGACGCCCCGTGCTGGCGGACTGAACCGACCCACCCGGAAATCGCCCGTCGTACGGGTCAGGCAAATGTCCACTCTCCCGTTCCGAATCGGGGTCGGGTAACCATCCGAATCACCGGAACGCACCAAGCGCAATCTCCCGCTCGGGGTATACCTGGGTATACCAGAGGTCTATCGCCAGCCCGATGGATCCGCCGGGTACGGACGATTAGCGTCGATTCCGTGCTCCCCGACGAAGAATCAGCGTTCACCAACCAATCCACGCGCACCACCGAGAAACCCGTACCCATCCACGAGAAGTCCCTACCCACCGACAATGAATCCGTTTTCTCCGACACGTCGCGAACTCCGCTGGAATCGGTCACCCGCCGACGATTCCTGATCGGCGGCTGGCCGTGGCGGTCGCTGATCTACCTGCTCGGCACGGCACCGGTGGCGGCCGCCGTCGGGCTGCCGCTGCTGGTGCTCGGTCTGCCCTGGCTCGTCGCGCTCCGCCGGATCACCACCGGGGACCTCCGGCCGCTCGGCACCCTGCTGGTGGTCGTACTCGTCGGTGCGGTGCTGATCGCGGCGTTCGGGCCGCTGCTGGCGTTGCCGGTGGCGGCGCTGGAACGGCGTCGGCTGCGCCTGATCGACACCGGCCCGCTGCTGGCCGGGCACCGCCGACCGAACGCCACCGGCCCGTGGCCCTGGCTGCGCACCCGGTACACCGAAGCCGCCACCTGGCGCGCCCTGGGCTACACGTTCCTGCTGGTCACCGCCGCCCCGCTGCTGTACGGCGCGGTGCTCGCCGTACCCCTGCTGATCGTGACCCTGCTGATCAGCCCGTTCCTGGTCGGGCAGGACGTCGGCCCGGTGTCGCTCGGCTTCGGCACGGTCGACTCGGTCGGCGGCGCCCTGCCGTACGCGGTCGCCGGACTGCTCCTGTTGCCCGCCGTGCCGTACCTGGTGGCGGTGCTTGCCGGCGCACACGGCGCGGTGGCCCGGTTGCTGCTGCACGACGGCGGCGGCGAGGGCGAGCAACTGCGGGCGGAACTGGTGCAGGTGGCCCACTCGCGGGCCCGGCTGGTCGACGCGTTCGAGTCCGAACGGCGCCGGATCGAGCGTGACCTGCACGACGGCGCCCAGCAACGGCTGGTCAGCCTCACCCTGCAACTCGGCCTGGCCCGGCTCGACCTGCCCGCCGACTCGCCCGCGGCGGACACCCTGGCCGCCGCGCACGACCAGGCCAAACAGGCCATGGTCGAGCTGCGGGAGATCATCCACGGGATCCACCCGCAGATCCTCACCGAACGCGGGCTGCCGGCCGCGCTGGGCGAACTCGCCGACCGCTGCGCGATCCCGGTCACCGTCCACAGTGAACTAGCCGGACGGCTGCCGGGTCACCTGGAGGCGACCGCCTACTTCGTGGTCGCCGAGGCACTCACCAACGCGGCCCGCCACAGTCACGCCACCGCCGTGGCGGTGACCCTGCGGCAGCGGTCCGGGCTGGTGACCGTACAGGTGACCGACAACGGTCGGGGCGGTGCCGACCCGCACCTCGGTACCGGGCTGACCGGGCTGGCCGACCGGGTGGCGGTGGTCGGCGGGCGGATGCTGTTGTCCAGCCCGCCCGGCGGGCCGACCCTGCTCCGGGTGGAGCTACCGTGTCCCCGGTGACCAGGGTGGTCCTCGCCGAGGACGGGGTGCTGCTCCGGGAGGGTCTGGTCGGGCTGCTCGACCGGTTCGGATTCGCGGTGGTCGCGGCTGTCGGCGACGCGGAGACGCTGGTCGCGGCCGTCACCGAACACGCACCGGACCTGGTCGTGACCGACGTACGGATGCCGCCCGGCTTCACCGACGAGGGGCTCCGGGCGGCGGTACGGCTACGCCGCGCCCACCCCGACCTGGCCGTCGTCGTGCTCAGCCAGTACGTCCGCCCCGGTTACGCCGCCGAGCTGCTCGACTCCGGCAACGGCCGACGGGTCGGCTACCTGCTGAAGGACCGGGTGGTCGACGTGCCGGAGTTCGTCGGCATGCTGCGCCAGGTGGTGACCGGCGGCACGGTGGTCGACCCCGAGGTGGTACGACAACTGCTGCGCCGCCGCCGCGACCCGCTGGCCCGGCTCTCCGTACGCGAACGGGAGGTGCTGGCCCTGATCGCCGAGGGACGCTCGAACGCGGCGATCGCGCGTACCCTGGTCGTCTCCGAGGCGGCGGTCGGCAAGCACGTCGGCAACATCCTCGCCAAGCTCGACCTGCCGCCGACCGAGGACACCAACCGCCGGGTGCTGGCGGTGCTGGCGTACCTGGGCAGCGATACCGAATCGCCCGCGGATTGAACCTTTCCGGCCCCGTCTGCGAACTACCAGGGTGGGGCACGGGTACGGATCGAGGGAGGTCCCTGATGCCAGGATCGGTACGGGCCGGCAGAACCCCGGCGGTACGCATCGCGCTGCTGGGCGTCGCACTGGCCGGGGGCCTGTGGTTCGCCACGCCCGCGAGTGCCGACGTGACCGTGACGCCGGCGCAGGCGTACCGGGGGGACGCCGCGAAACTCACCTTCCGGGTGCCGGACGAGCGCGCCGGCGCGTACACCAGCCGGGTGGAGTTGCGGCTGCCCGAGTCGGCACCGGTCGCCGAGGTGTATCCGATGTCGGTGCCGGACTGGGGGCCGACGACCACCACCCGTCCGGTGACCCAGCCGCTGGGCGGCATCCACCACGGCAACGTGACCGAGGTGACCTCGGCGATCATCTGGACCCGTACGGCACCGCCCGCGTCGCCGGGCGTCGCCGAACTGGTGGTGGCGCTGGGACCGATGCCCGAGGCCGAGCAGCTCGTCTTCGACGTGACCCAGACCTACTCCGACGGTACCCAGGTGCGGTGGAGCACCCCGCCCGGCTCGGCGACCGGCGCCGGCACCGGCCCGGCACCCGTGGTCGCCCTGCTGGCCCCGGCCGCCCCGCCACCCCCGCCACCGGCCACGGACTCCGACGGAACGAACGAGGTGGCCGCCGGTGACGACGTCGCCACCGACCGCTTCTCCGACGTGTTGCGGGTCGGACTGCTGATCGTGCTGCTAGCCACTGCCGCACTCGGCGGCGCCGCCGTAGCCCGCCGCCGCCACCCCGCAACCTCCCCCGCCGCACCGACCACCCCCACCCCGGACGCCACCCCGGAACCGCCCACCGACCCCGAACCCACCCCCACCCGCTGGCGCCTGCGCCCCTGACTCCCCACCCGTAGATCCGCACACTCTCACTGAAAGGTGTGGTTATTCGGCGCGGAATAGCGCCGCTTTCAGTGGAAGTGCGGGCCCGGTGTGCCTGGAGGGGTGGGGGTTCGGGGACGGGTCAGGGGTGTCTGGGGACAGTTTCGCGGCGCCGACGGACGGCCAGCAGTACGAGGGCGGCGAGTGGGGGCAGGTTGCCCAGGGACCAGAGCAGGTGGCCGGCGGTCTGCTGGTCGACCAGCGGCGGGTCGCCCCAGGGGCGGGCCAGGGCGGTGGACCAGTCGGCGGCGAGCAGGCTGCCGGACCGGGCGAGCACCAGCCCGAGTACGACCTGCGACACCACCAGTAGCAGCACGGACAACAACCGGGTCGGATAGCCGGACCGACGGGGTACCGGGTCGACGCCGAGCACCACCCAGAAGAAGAGACAGCCGGCGGCCAGGAAGTAGCCGATCATCAGCAGGTGCGCGGCGTGCGACCGCAGGGTCTGGTCGTAGATCCCGGTGAAGTAGAGCGGGAACCCGGTGGCGGCGAGCAGCACCATCGCCACCGGCGGCCGGGTCAGCAGCAGCCCGAGCCGGGATGCCCCGGCCGCCCGCAGCCACTCCCGTACGCCCGGCCAGCCGGGGGTGACGGCGGTCGGTAGCACCCGCCGGGCCAGGGTGAGCGGGGCGGCGAGCACGAGCAGGAGCGGCGCCACCATGGTGAGCAGCAGTTGCTGGATCAGGTGCACGCTGAACAGCAGCGGCGCGTACCGGGCCAGGCCGCTGGAGGTGGCGACCACGATCACGGCGCAGCCGAGCAGGAACACGCCCGTACGCCACGCCGGCCAAACCCCGCCGGTACGCCGGAGCCGGGTCACCGCACCGAGGTAGTAGCCGGCGGCGGCGAGCGCGACGGCGATCAGGATCGGTTCGGGCAGCCAGTCGCCGAGCAGCCGGGCGACGTCGGGTGCCGCCGGCAGCGGGTAACCGAGCAGCGCCTGGGCGATGCTCTCCTCGGGTCCGCCGGGCACCGGCGCCGGGGTCCGGGACAGGGCCACGGCGGTGCCCATCGCGGCGGCGAACAGCAGCACCTCGACGCCCGCGATCCGGATGAACCGGCTCCGGTCGCCGCCGAGCAGGGCGGGCAGGGCGGTACGCCGCTGCCACCAGCCGGCGGCGGCGAGCGTACCGAGCAGGAGGGTCTTGAGCAGGACGAGTTGGCCGTACGGGGTGTCGACGAGGGCACCGGGGCCGGGCAGGCGCACGTACGCGGAGACCAGGCCGGAGGCGGCGACCAGGAGCAGGCAACCGGCGGCGAGCGGGGAGAACCGGCGTACGGCGATGGCTAGTTGGTCGGTCCTGGCGCGACCGGTCAGTGCCAGGGCGAGCAGCCCACCGGCCCAGACCGCCACCGGTACGACGTGCAGCAGCAGGCCGGAGACCGCGAGTTGGTGGTTGCTGGCCGCCGCGGCGTGCCCGGTGAAGACCGGCGGCACCATCGCCAGTACGGCGAGCAGGAGCGCCACCCCGGCGGTGCGCGGGGTCAGCGCGGCCCGGCAGATCAGGAAGATCGCCCCGGTCATCCAGCCGGACAGCGCCAGTGCCTGTCCCAGCTGGACGGTGGTGGCGAAGTTGACGACCGAGGTCGGCGACACCGCCTCGGCGATCGGCAGTCCGAGCACGTCGGCGAGGGTGAGGCAGAGCGCGGCGAGGCTGGCGAGGCACCAGCCCAGCGCCGACCAGGCCGCCGCCCGGACCCGCCGGTAGCCGGTGGCGGAGAGGCCACCACCGGCGGCGCGGGCCGAGAACAGCACCGCCGCCAGCAGCAGGCCGACGGTGACGACGGCGCCGACCTGCATGCCGAGCCGGGCGGCAGGCAGCAGCCACGGGGTGATCGGGCCGGCGTCGACCAGGCCGGGCAGGATCTCCCGGCGGGTGGCGCCGCCGTACCAGAGCAGTGCGGCCAGCACCCCGACGGCGACCAGCAGCCCGGCGGCCGCGACCGGCCAACTACCGGGGTACGACCGGCCGGGTCCGACCGGTGCCCGCACGGCTGCCCGGTCCGGCGTCTCCACGACCGGCCGCCCCGGCGCGGCCATGGCCGACTGCTCCGGCGTCTCCACGGCCAGACGGTCCGACGCGGCCGTGGCCGACTGCTCCGGCGTCTCCACTACCGGGCGGTCCGGTGCGTTCATGGCTGGCCGGTCCGGCGTCGCCGGACGAGCAGGAATCCGGTGCCGATCGCCAGCACGGCGACGCCGCCGAGCAGCAGGCCGGGTACGACACCGCGCCCGCCGTCGGTGCTGCTCTCGTCGCCGGCGAGTGCACCCGGCAGGGCGTCCGAGGGGATCGCCGTCGCGCCGGTCGGGCTCGGTTCGGTCGGCGGTTGCGCGCCCGCCGACGGTGTCGCCGGGGCGGTGGTGGGCGGCGGGGCGGTCACGGTGAAGGTGAACTTGCCGCTCACCGGGTGCCCGTCGACCGACACCACCCGGTACGCCACGGTGTAGTCGCCCGCGGCCAGTGGCTGACGCAGCCGCTGGACCGCGCGCACGCCGGTGACCTGCGGTTGACCGTCGCCGACGGCCGTAGCGGACCTATCGGTCACCGCGATGGTGGTGAACCTGGGGTTGAGCTTCTCGGCGAAGTCGAGCACCACCTCGGCCGGTGCGGCGGCGAGCCTGGCCCCCTTGGCCGGGTTGCTGGCCCGCAGCTCGTTGTGCGCCCAGGCGGGTGCGGGCGCGACCATGAGCGCGGCGGCACAGGCGACGGCGATGACGGCAAGTGGGCGGAACACTCGCATCCAGCTCAACTCCCAACGGCGATGGCAGACAGCCCCACGGATAGTCGCGCTGGCCGGCCGGATAGTTCCCGGCCGTTCACCAGTGGCTGTCCTGGCACAACCGGGCCGAGGTTAGCGGTTCGACCTGGAGGGTGGCGTGGTCGATGCCGAAGCTCTCGTGCAGCCGTTCGCGGGCGGCGGTCAGCACCCCGCCCGCATCGGCGCCGGGGTCAAGGCTGAGGTGGGCGGAGGCGACGTCCATGCCGGAGGTCAGGGTCCAGACGTGCAGGTCGTGTACGTCGCAGACCCCGGCCACGGCGGCCAGGCTGGTGCGTACCTCGGTCACGTCGACGTGCGGCGGGGCGGCCTGCACCAGCACCCGGATCGCGGCGCGGGCGAGTTGCCAGGTACGCGGCAGGATGAACAGGCCGACCGCGACCGCGACGACCAGGTCGGCGTACAGCCAGCCGGTGAACGTGATGACGGCCGCGGCGACGATGACGCCGACCGAGCCGAGCAGGTCGCCGAGCACCTCCAGGTAGGCGCCGCGCACGTTCAGACTCTCCTTGGCCCCGGAGCGCAGCAGCAGGAAGGCGACGATGTTGGCGACCAGGCCACCGACCGCGACGACGAGCATCGGGCCGGCGGCGACCTCGGGTGGGGCGCCGAACCGGCGGACCGCCTCGATCAGCACCGCGATCGCGACCCCGAAGAGCAGTACGGCGTTGGCGAGCGCGGCCAGCACCTCCAGCCGGTAGAGGCCGAAGGTGCGCTGGGTGTCCCGGCCGGCGCGGCTGGCGGCGGTGATCGCGGCCAGCGCCATGCCGATGCCGAGTACGTCGGTGAACATGTGCCCGGCGTCGGAGAGCAGGGCGAGCGAGCCGGTGAGCCAGGCGGCGACCGCCTCGACCACCATGAACACGGTCAGTACGGCGAAGGCGGCCCAGAGCGGGCGGCGGTGTTTCTCCCCTGCCCGCAGTACGTGTGCGCCGTGGTCGTGGCCTGCGCCCATGGCTCGCCCTCCTCCGTCGTCGCGTGCACCTCCCACAAAGTATGCGTACATCGCTATGTGTGCAAGTTAGAAGTGAGACCCATTGCCAGCTTCGATGGACCCAGGCTCGATGAACGAGAAAAGGTGCCGGGTCAGCCGGCGGAAAAGGTGCCGGGTCAGCCGGCGACGAGCGGCCGGGTCAGCCGGCGAAGAGCAGCAGCAGGCCGGCGACCGTGTAGCCGACCATCAGCACCAGCAGCGGCACCTGCGCGGCGATCGCGGACCGGCCGGGGAACAGGACCAGCGCCCGGTCGTGACCGAGCACGGTGCCGAGCAGATGCCCGAGCACGATCAGCGTGACCTGCAACATGGCCACCCCGGTCGGGGTGACCAGGGCGGCACTGACCGACCAGTCAGCCGTCCCCAGCCAGTTCGCGTCCCCGGTGACCAGCGGATCGGAGAGCAGCGCCACCGTCCGCTGCCCCTCCAGGACCAGCAGCGAGTAGTAGTGCGCCAGCACGTACCCGACCGCGATCGGCACTATGGCGTGGGCGATCTCGCCCGCCACGTCGACCGGCCGCACGCCCGGCGCCAGCTTCGCCGCGAGCAGGCAGGTCAGGCCGTACGCGGCCAGCACCAGGCCGATCAGCGCCAGCATCCCGACGGTGTTGGTCAGCGCCGCCGGCAGTTCGGTGTTCTGCACGAACCGGAACCAGGCCGGGGCGTTGGACAGGCTGTCGAACAGCGTCGAGCCGAGCAGGATCACCACCACCGCGGTGAGTCCCGGCGCCGGGGACAGACCGCTCATCCC
Organism: Micromonospora sp. NBC_01699; assembly: GCF_036250065.1. Lineage (NCBI taxonomy): Bacteria > Bacillati > Actinomycetota > Actinomycetes > Micromonosporales > Micromonosporaceae > Micromonospora > Micromonospora sp. NBC_01699. The sequence goes on from NZ_CP109199.1 coordinate 6,932,227, forward strand.
CTCCAGCGGATTGCGCCAGACCAGCGTCCCGTCGTCCCGACGACCGACCACCGCGAGCCGGCCGACCAGGTCGCCGTACACCTCGAAGGCGTCGCCCCGGTCGAAGAAGTCGACCCCGAACAGGGCCGCGCCGACCAGCATCAGCAGCGCGTAGAGCACCAACCAGGTACGGATGACCGGCACGGTGGCCCGGTCCGGCGCGACGAGTTCCAACCAGACGAAGGCCAGCAGGCCCAGCGCGGCCGGCCAGTAACCGAGTCGCGGCGGCAGCGCCCGCCACCCCCGCCGCGGATCCCGTCGAACCAGCGCGGCACCGAGCAGATAGACCGTACGCAGCGGATTCAGCGACCGCCACACCGGTCCGAACAGCAGCGAGGCGGGCACCAGCCCGACCCAGAACACCACGTAGAACAGGCCCGCGGTGGGGTTGCGGTCGACATCCGGCCCGAAGAAGAGTCCGAGCGCGAAGTAGGCGGCGAACACCAGTCCCAGGCCACGCAGCGTCCACCGCCACCCGGCCGAGTCGACCAGCCGCGCGACCCGCTCCGGCAGCGGCCGACCCGCCTCGGGGTCGCCCAGCCTCGGCTCCCGCCACAACGCGCCCAGCACGACGAACGAGATGACCAGGGCCAGCGCCGCACCGGTCACCGCGTACGCGAACGGGATGGGCAGGTCCTGCCGCCCGCCGACCCCGTGAGCGAGCAGCTCGGGCACCGTCCTCATCGGACCAGTAGCTGGAACAGCAGCAGCCCGGACTCGTGCGTCTCGACCTCGAACAGGCCGTCCCGGTCCGCCACGAACTCGACCGTGGCCGGCTGACCGGCGGGAAGTTCGGCGCCGACGTCGTACCCGTGCACGTGCACCCGGTCCGGCACGTCGCTGGTCACGGTGATCCGGACCGACTGGCCCTTCTTCGCGTCCACCCGACCCGGCTGCGGCTCGGCGCGGCCCTCGGTGACGGTGATGGCCACCTCGACCGGGGCGCTCGCGTCCACCGGTTCGTCGGTGGAACCGCATCCGGTGCCGGCGAGGGCCAGCAGGGCCGAGCCGAACAGAGCGGCCAGTGCACGACGACGGCCGATAGAGAACATCATCACTGTCTCCCCAGTCAGCCGGTCCCGCCACATCGGGAAGCGACTGTAGCGTCTTGCCGGGCACAGCGGAAGCCACCATGATGGGCCGATGCGATCGACCCCCCTGGTCACCGTCCGCGCGGCATGCCGCCTGCTCGCCGTCGCGCTCGGCGCCACGATCGTGCTCGCCGTGACCGGCGCGCCCGCGTCGGCCCACGGTCAGCTCGCCGTCTCCGACCCGGTTGCCGGCGCCACCCTGTCGCGGCCGATGCAGGCGCTGGAGCTGTACTTCACCGAGGCTCCCACCGCCAACGCGTACTTCACCCTGACGACACCGAGCGGCGTACGGGTCGACGCCGGTTGGCAGCCCGGTCCGGACAAGCGGCTCGACCGCCCGGTCACCGAACTGAACCTGGTCAACGGCAAGTGGGAGCCGAAGCTCTATCACACCGGATACTCCGCGTTCGTCCAGGTTTCGCACTGGCCGGAGAAGGGCGAGTACACCGCCAGCTATCTCTCGGTCGCCTCCGACAGCGAGCCCGTACGCGGAACGGTGAAGTTCTCCTACTCCGGGGCGCCGACCGCCGCGCCGCAGGGCTGGACCGCACCGACGAACGCCGCCGACCCGGCCCTGCTCGCCGCCGCCGAGAACCCGGACCGGCCGGCCTCGGCCAATCCCGGCGCGGTTACCGGCAGCAGCACCGCACCGGCGGCGCCGGTTCCGGACACCGCGAGCGGCGCCACCGACGACGGCAGCCCGATGGTCTGGTTGTTGCCGGTGCTGCTCCTCGTCGGCGTGGCGGTCATCGTGGGCCTGACCCTGCGACCCCGGCGGACGGCACGGATCAACACCGGGCCGGCGAACCGCAGGCGACCGGTCACCACCGCCGCGGCCCGCCGTGCGGCGGCGGCCAGGAAAGCGGCGACCGGCTCCCGGTCCACCGGAAAGGCACAGCCGTCACGCAAACGCGGCAACCGCTGACCACGGATCGCCGGCCGCCGATCACTGACACGGATCACCGGCCGTCGACCGCTGATTCGACAATCGGCACCGCCGTCATTACAGCCGGTATCCACGTTAGTCAGAACGGCGAATGATAACCGAAAGTTGTTGTCCCATAACGCTTTTCGCACCGGACGGGCATGTCCACCGGTACGGATCACACGGTAGAATTCTTCGCGGTCAACGCCAATCGGCGCCAACCGGCGCCGGCGGGACCGTCGCCTAATCGTCCTTGGACGAACCGGGGAACCGAGTACGTGGGGTGAATCCGCGACAGCGGTAGGGATCACTTCCATCCCGAACCCGTCAGCTAACCCGGTCGGCGACCAACGGAAGGATCATGCATGACGGCACCCCTCCGCCGATGGTTCACGCCTGCCCTGGCATTGGTCACGACCCTGCTCATGGTGGCACCGTTCTCGGCTCCGGCCCTCGCCGCGCCGGCTACCCCGCCCGGGCCGGCCGAGTCCGACACGCCACTGCTGAGTGAGGTTCTTGAGGCGACCGGTCGCCGCTACCTCGAAGCGAAGGCCGCGCTCGACGCCTCGAAGAAGCGACAGGCCGTCCTCGCCACCGAGTTGGGGAAGGCCGAGGCGCAGATCGAGGAGCTGACCCCCCAGATCGCCGAGATCGCCGCCCGCTCCTACCGCACCGGCAAGCTCGGCGCCGTATCGGCGCTGCTCAACAGCGCCTCCCCGGACTTGTTCCTGCAACGGGCGGTCGCGATGGACGAGATGAACGCGGTCAACGACCAGAAGCTGCGCGAGCTCAACGCCGCCCGCGAACTGGCCGAACGTGCCAAGGCTCTGGCCGACGCCGAGGTCAAGGAGCAGGAGAAGCAGGCGACGGTGATGGCGCGGCAGAAGCAGGACGCCGAACGCTCACTCGCCCTGGTCGGCGGCAAGCGACTGACCAACGGCTTCGTCAACGCGAACTCGCCGGTGGCGAAGGCCGCCCCGCGTACGGCCAGTGGCGGTTGGCCGAGGGAGTCGTGCAGCAAGGACGACCCGACCACCGGAGGCTGCATCACCCCGCGCACGCTGCACGCGTACAACGAGGTGAAGAAGGCCGGCTTCAACCGTTTCGTCGGCTGTCACCGCAACGGTGGACCGTTCGAGCACCCGAAGGGCCGCGCCTGCGACTGGTCCCTGCTCAACAGCGGATTCGCTTCCGCCCGCAACCAGGACCAGCGGCTGTACGGCAACAACCTCACCGCGTTCCTGGTCCGCAACGCAGAGCAGCTCGGCATTCTCTACGTCATCTGGTACAAGCAAATCTGGTTCCCCGCCACTGGCTGGAAGTCCTACAGCGGCGAGAGCGACCACACCGACCACGTACACATGTCCATGCTCTAACCCCTCCCCCTCCCCGCGTGCCTCACCCCCTCGCCTCGTCGATCTAGGGCATATGGGTGCTTGTTGATCTCTATTCACCACCATTTGCCCTAGATCGACGGGGAGAGAGGGTGAGGGCACGCGGGGAGGGAAGGGGAGGGGAGGGGGTTGGAGGAGGATGACGTGTCATCCTTGGTGGGTATCATGGGTGGGTGGCGGCGAACGGGGAACGGTGGCTCAGTGAGCGGGAGCAGCGTGCCTGGCGTTCCTTCATCACGATGCAGATGGAGTTGCAGAGCCGGCTGAACCGCCAACTGCTCGCCGACACCGGACTCTCCGAGAGCGACTATGCCGTGCTGGTCCACCTCAGCGAGGCGCCCGGGATGCGGCTGCGGATCTTCCAGCTCCGGGCCCACCTCCAGTGGGAGAAGACCCGGCTCACCCACCACCTGGGGCGGATGGCCCGGCGCGGGCTGGTCGAGCGGGAGCCGTGTGTCACCGACCCCCGGGGCGCGTTCATCCTGATCACCGACACCGGTCTCCAGGAGATCACGCGGGCCGCACCGAAACACGTGTCGCACGTACGGCGCTGGGTGGTCGACGTACTCACTCCCGAGCAACTGGACGCCCTCGCGGAGATCTCCGACATCGTGCGGGCCGGATTCGAGCAGGACACCGAACCCGAACCCTGCGACACCGAAACCGCCGACCCGTTCGACGCGGAGCCCGTGCCCGGCGACCACTGACACCGGGCCTACGACGAGAACCGGCCCGTGCCCCGGGGGGCATGAGGCCGGACCTGCGCCGAAGACCCGGCCTCACGGTGGGACCGGCGGGTTTGGCCCGGGGATGGCCGAGGTTGCGGCCGGTCGGGCGCGGTTGAGGTTTGGCCCGGGGACGGCCGAGGTTGCGGCCGGTCAGGCGCGGTTGAGCACCCAGGTCAGGCCGCCAGCGTCCTTCGGGGTCAGGGTCAGGGTGTCGGTGCCGCACTGGTAGCGGCCCTCGCCGAGCAGCGGCTGGATGTCGACCACGTCGCCGCTGCGGCTGGCACCGTCACCGACGTACTCGGAGATCTTGACGTTTTCGAACAGCGTGGCCGGCGTCGGCTCGGTCAACGCCACGGTGACGCGGGTGTCGCCCCACTGCAACGGTGGCACCGGGGCCCAGTCGCCGGTCGAGCCGCCGCCGGCACCGGTGCTGACCGTGCCGCTGGCCTTGCCGGCGTAGCTGAACGTGCCGGAGATCCTGGCGTCGCCGAGTTGCGCCTTGAAGGTCACCGGCTTCATCGTGCCGAAGTCGACAGTGGTCGCGCCGGTCGGACCGACCTGCACCAGGACCCCGTCCCCGCCGCTGATGCTGGCGCTGGCCAGCGTCCCGCCGGTCTGCCCGGCCGCCGAGGCGGTACGCCAGTTCCCGGTCACGCAGGACGCCACCGGGCCGCCGGTCGCCGGTCCTGCACTGGCGCTGGCGCTGCCGGACGGCGCCACGGTGCCGGTACCGCCGGACGGGCTCGGTGTGGCCAGACCGACGGCTCCACCATCGGTGCAGCCGCTCGCGGCCAGGCCCAGTCCGGCCAGGGCCGCCACTGCCGCTATCGCCGATGTACGCATTCTTCCTCCTCCAGTTGTCCGTGGCGGCTACCGTCGCGCCGATCGTGGCGGCGCCACGGGATCCGCCCACCCACTTCTGCTACCCCGAACCGGACATCGACCAAACCGAAGGCAATACGCTGCCTGAGGAACGCCCACACCGCCCACACCGCCCGCCGCCACCGGAGCCGCCACCCGCGCCCGCGCCACCACCCGCGCCCGTCCCCTCGGAAGGCACCCAATGAAGATCATCGCCGCCGACGTCTTCGTCACCTGCCCCGGCCGCAACTACGTCACCCTGAAGATCACCACGGACGACGGCCTGGTCGGGTACGGCGACGCCACCCTCAACGGCCGTGAGTTGTCCGTCGCGTCGTACCTGCGGGATCATCTCGTTCCGCTGCTGGTCGGGCGGGACGCGGCCCGGATCTCCGACACCTGGCAGTACCTGTACCGGGGCGCCTACTGGCGGCGGGGTCCGGTGACGATGACCGCCATCGGCGCCGTCGACGTGGCCCTGTGGGACATCAAGGGCAAGGCCGCCGGCCTGCCGGTCTACCAGCTCCTCGGCGGGGCGGCCCGGGACGGTGTCACGGTCTACGGCCACGCCAGCGGCGCCGGGATCGACGACGCGGTGGCCGACGTGGCCCGCTTCCTGGAAGCCGGTTACCGGGCGGTCCGGGTCCAGTCCGCGATCCCCGGACTCACCTCGACCTACGGTATCCGGGTCGGCGGCGGCCTGACCTACGAGCCGGCCGCGCACGACCGGCCGGCCGAGGACGTCTGGGACACCGCCGCCTACCTCGACTTCGTGCCGAAGCTCGTCGCCGCCACCCGCGACCAGCTCGGCTACGGCTTCCACCTGCTGCACGACGTGCACCACCGGCTCACCCCGATCGAGGCGGCCCGGCTCGGGAAGTCGCTGGAGCCGTACCGGATGTTCTGGATCGAGGACAGTACGCCGGCCGAGGACCAGTCGGCGTTCCGGCTGATCCGGCAGCACACCGTCACCCCGCTGGCGGTCGGGGAGGTCTTCAACACGATCTGGGACTGCAAGGACCTGATCTCCGAGCGGCTGGTCGACTACATCCGTACGTCGGTGCCGCACACCGGTGGGATCACCCACACCAAGCGGGTCTTCGACTTCGCCGACACCTACGGCGTGAAGTCGGGCTCGCACGGGGCGGGCGACGTCTCGCCGATCGGCATCGCCGCGGCGCTGCACCTGGACCTGACGATCCCGAACTTCGGCATCCAGGAGTACATGGACCACCTCGACCCGGCCGGTGAGGTGTTCCAGGCCGGCTACCGGTTCGCCGACGGGATGCTGCACCTCGGTGACGAGCCGGGCATCGGTGTCCGGTTCGACGAGGAGGCCGCCGCGCGGTACCCGTACACGCCCAGGTATCTGCCGGTGAACCGGCTCGCCGACGGCTCGATGCACGACTGGTGAGACCCGTGGGCCGCCGCCGGGTCGCGCGGGGTCGGTCTCAGAGCCCCGCCGGGTACGTCTCCAGCTCGCCCGGCTCCGCGAAGGCCTGCAATTCGTGTACGGCGGTGGTCTGGTCGCACCAGATGAACGCGTCGTACCGGTCGGCCAACCGGGTAGGTACGTAGTTGCCCCACTCCTCGAACGACGGGTCGTAGACCACCCCGATCGCCCGGTGGTCGGCCGGCTCGTTCAGCCACTCCGGACGGTCGCCGTGGGAGAGCACGAGCAGCGCCCGTTCGGGCAGCATGCCGTGCATCCGGTCCTCCAGCGAGCCGGGGCGGGCCGGCGGCACGGTCATGATCTCGGCCGGTGCGCCCCAGCGCGGCGCGGCGACCACCGTTCCCTGGTAGCCGCCGAAGCCGACCAGGGTCACCTCGTCGGCCCCGTGCCGCTCACGGGCCAACTGGCCGAGGTTGGTCATGCCGGCGTCGGCCATGTCGGTGGCCCGCGCGTCGCCGATGTGGGTGTTGTGCGCCCAGACCACCGCCCGGGTGTCCGGCCCGTACCGGTCCAGCAGCCGGTCCAGGGTGTCCGCCATGTGCGTGTCGCGTACGTTCCACGACTGCGGGCCGCCCGCCACCATGGCCCGGTAGTACCGCTCCGCGCCCGCCACCACCTCGGCGTTCTGCCACGCGGCGAACCGGTCCGCCCCGTCGGACGCGGCGCGGGCCCGTACGGCTGCCAGCAGTCGGATCACCTCGTCCTCGCAACTGGCCGAGACGAACCGGCTGGCCAGCCCGTACTCCTCGACCTGCTGCCCGTATGGCTCGAAGCAGCGGTAAGCCTCCCGGGCGGCGGCCACCGCGGCCGGGTCGTCCTCACCGAGGTAGTCGAAGATCGCCCGCATCGAGTCCCACAGGCTGTAGACGTCGAGCCCGTGGAAGCCGACCCGGTCCGGCTCCGCCCGGTCGGAGTTCCAGGCGCGCAGCCAGTGGCAGAACCGGGCCACCTCGGCGTTGGCCCACATCCAGGTGGGCCAGCGTTCGAACCGCTCCAGCGCGACCTGCGGGTCGGTGTCGGCGCCCGGTGCGGCGGTCACCGAGCGGTGTACCCGGTCGCAGTCGGGCCAGTCGCCCTCGACGGCCACGAAGTTGAACCCGCACTCGGCGATCAGCCGGCGGGTGAACTGCTCGCGCAGCCGGTAGTAGTCGTACCCGCCGTGGCTCGCCTCGCCCAGCATCACCACTCGGGCGCGGCCGACGTGGGCCAGCAACGGATCGAAGTCGCCCGGTCCCCCGAGCCGGTGCACCTGCATGTCCGGGCCTACCCGGCCGACCCGACGACAAACCGACCGGCGGGCGCCGCCGTCGGCTCAGGCCGCGCCGGCCCCGGCGCGCGTCGCGCGGTTGCGGCGCACCAGGTACGCCAGGAAGGCGACGACCACGACCGCGAGCAGCAGCCCGGCGCCGATGGCCAGCACGGGTGCCGAGCGCCCGTCGGGTTCCGCCACTATCGCGCCGACCGGTGCCGGCAGGGTCAGCGTCGCCTCGGTTACCCGCTCGACGGTGCCGCTGAGCAGCACCAACCGCGCGTCCCAGCGGCCGTCCGGCAGCGGCTGGTCCAGCACCACATGCACCTGCCCGGACTGGCCCGGCAGGATGGACACGCCGCTGGCCACGTCGAACGGTCCGGCCCTGAGGGTGCCGGAGGAGTGGGCCAGGGTGAGGGTGCCGGCCATGTCGAGGGCGCGTCCACCGGTGTTGTGCACCTCGGCGGTGACCACCGGCCACTGGCCGGCGGGCGGGCCGAACGCCAGTCCGTCGACCCGGAAGTCGGTCGCCGGTTCGCCGCCCGTACCGATGTCGAGGTAGACCCGTACGCCCACCCGGCGGATCTGGCCGACGTTGCTGTCGTCGGACGGCGGCCGGGTGACCTGGGCCCAGACGGCCGCGTACCGTTCGCCGGCCGAGGCGGTCTCCGGCACGGTGATGGTGACCCGGACGAGCTTCTTGCTGTTCGGGGCCAGGTCGACGCTCGGCACCTCGACGCCTATCCAGTCGCTCAGCTCGTTGGCGGTACGTCCGTCGGCACCGACGAAGACACTTTCCTCGATCGAGGCGCCGGCGGCGTACAGCTCGATTTTCCGTTGTTCGGACGACGAGTTGCGGACCTCGATCCGGCGATTGATGGTCGCGCCGGGCTTGAGGTGGTCGATGATGTACGTCCGGGCGCGCGGATCCTGGACCCGGGCGGCGGGGATGTCCAGCAGTCGGATGCTGATCCGGCCATCCTCGTCGTCCCCGTTCGGGGCGCGGGACACGGCGCCGGCCGGCGGTACGGGCACCGTGACCGTCAGTACGGCGACGGCGGCCAGCACCGCCAGCCGGCGGAGGCGATCAGAGAACAGAATGGGTCACCGTGCCCGTGTAGACACCGGCGACGGCGGTCTCCGGGATGTTGACCAGCAGGGTCGGGTTCCAGGTCGCGGAGTTGTCACCACTGCCCGCGGTGTGGGTGAAGACGGTCCGCGGCACGTTGATGATCACGGCGTCGGCCGCGGTCGGCTGGGCCGGTGTGAAGGTGCCGTTTCCGCTGGTCGCGGTGGCGCCACCGGACCAGTAGAGGACGTTGATGTCGGGGATCGTCTCGGCCGGGGTGCCGCCGCCGGTGGTGAAGTCGGTGGAGATGACGGTCGCGGTCCAGGCGGCGTTGAGCGCGGCACGCTCATCGGCCACGGTCACCGGGCCGATCTGGCCGGTCGCGGTGTCACCCGGGTTGGCCGAGCCGATGTTCGCCGTCGGTGGAACGGTGATGGTGAGCCCGTCCTCGGCGGTCACGGTCAGGGTGACGATGGTGTCCTCCGCCATCGCGGCGGTCGCCGGGCCGAGGACCAGCGCCAGGCCGGCCACGCCGCCGACCAGTACCTTCGTTCTCTTCATGACACTCTCCATTATTTGCAGCAAAAAGGGCAGAGCCGACAAGTCGTCAGCTTAATTTCAGCTCTGCCCCACTGCCCTACAAACTCAATATTCGACGCAACTCGTGCACTACCGGTCAGTCCGGGGCGTACGGCTGGAGCAGGCGGAACAGGGCCAGCCACTGCTCCGGCCAGACGAACCCGACCGGGGTGTCGACGGCCAGCCGGGTCGCCCGGCAGGCGGCGTCGAGTCGCGACCGTGGATAGCGTCGGCGCAGCGACCCGTACAGCGAACCGCCCTCGCCACCGAAACCCAGCTCCACCAACCGCTGGTACGCCGGCAACAGCGCCGGTGCCACCAGTGGACTGACCCGCCGGTCCAGCCGGAGAATGCCCGCGTCCACCCGGGGTACGGGACGGAACGCCGACCGGGGCACCCGGCCCGCCAGCCGCCAGTGCAACGACGGCCAGGTGAGCACCGTGAGCCGGCTCCACCGGCCATAGTCACCGGTGCGTTTGCGGGCGTACTCCAGTTGGGTGAGCAGGGTCGCCGAGGTGAGCCGGGGTGCCCGCAGGCACCGGTCGACCACCCCGGCGGTCAGCGCCCACGGGATGTTGCCCACCACCGCGTACGGCTCGTCGGGTGCGCGGGCGGCGAGGAAATCCTCGGCCAGGCAGGTGACGTTCGTCAGCGGTGCGCAGGTGTCGGCCAGCACCGGGACCAGGTACGGGTCGATCTCGTACGCCAGCACCCGGCCGGACCGCGCGGCCAGTGCCCGGGTCAGCACCCCGCGCCCGGCGCCCACCTCGACGACCAGGTCGTCCGGTCCGGGCCGGGCGGCGGCCACGATCTGCCGGACGGCGTCGGGATGATGCAGGAAGTTCTGCGACAGTACGCGACGGGACCGGTCACGCTCGGTGTTCCGGCCCGGCTGACGGCCCGCTTGCCGGGCGGCCCCGGCGGCCGAGGGTGGCCCGTTGTCGGGTTGCCGCGTGAGTGGGGACGGCCCGCTCTCGGGTTGCCGCGCGGGCGGGGGTGGCTCGTTGTCAGGGTGCCGGGCGGTCCCGGCGGGTTGGTGCGGTCGGTTGACGGGTTGGCGAGGTGCCACGGCCGGTGTCCTTGTCTGCCGCCACGGTGAACAGGACCGGGCGGCGATCCGGACAGGCACGACGAGTCGGGGCCTGTCCGAGCGGGATCTGGACTCGGATCGGCCCTGGGTGTGCGCGGCGGACACGGCGCAGCGGAGCCACTGGACCGGCCTGGTGCCGTCCAGCGGGCTCGGAAGATCAGGCGGCGTGCACGTCCTGGCAGACCAGGGCCGTACGCCGGACTCGCGGGCGGGACGCCAACAGCTGGCCCCACGCGGCCGGCGCGGCGGCCACGTTGATCAGGGCATGCGTGAACGTGCACATGGCGGCCACGCTAACCATGGGCGATATCCCCGGCAACCGATTTCCGGCGGCGGGACACCCGAAACTCAGCCCGGCGGCGGGACGCCCCGAAACTCAGCCCGGCAGCCGGACCGTACGGCTCTGCCGGCGGGCCGCCTCGGCGGCGTCGAGTACGGCCACCACCTCCCGGCCGAACCGTACGTCACACGGGTGGTCCCGGGCACCGGAGTCGACGTCCTCGACCAACTGGTCCAGGGCCAGCGAGAGGGCCTCCACGGCGGTGCCGTTCCCGCTCGGCACGCTTTCCACCCCGTTCTCGCCGTAGAAGACGAAGTCGAAGGTCCGGGCCGCCGGTGCCGCGTTCAGGGTCAGCGAGAGGGTGCTGGTCGCGCCGGTGACGTGGGCGAGCATCAGGTGGATGGTGTCGCGTGGGCCGTCCAGCGCGGACACCTGGGTCACCCGGCCGAGCACCGGCACGATGATCGACAGGGCGTGCGGGCCGATGTCCCAGAGCGCGCCCCGCTCCCGCCGCCACGGCGACGCGCCGTACGGGTTTCCCGGCTCGAAGATCGAGGCGAACATGGTGGCGCGGGCGCCGTACCAGCCGCCGGCGGCCGCGGTCGAGCTGAGGAATCCGGCCACGTTCGGGTGGAACCGATTGGTGAAGAAGACCAGCGACGCCACCCCGGCCCGCGCGGTGGCGCTCATCACCCGCTCCGCGTCGGGCAGGCTCAGCGCCAGCGGCTTGTCCAGCAGCAGGTGCTTGCCGGCGATGGCGGCCTGGACCGCTATGTCAGCCTGGATGTCCGGCGGTAGCGCCACGGAGACCGCGTCGACCGTCTCGATCAACTCGTCCACGTCGTCGAAGGCCGGTACGCCGTACCGCTGGCCCAGCGCCCTGGTCTTGTCGTGGTCACGGCCCCAGATGCCGGCGAGTTGCGCCTTCGGGTGCGCGGCGAGCGCCGCCGCGTGTGTCTCGGCGGCCCAGTGACCCGTGCCGAACAGCCCGAACCGTAGCAACGCCGGCTCCTCTCCTCGCCCGGCCAGCGCCGGTGGCGCCGGTGTCCGGCCGTACCCGGCCACCGTGGTTAACCTAGCGCCTCACCGGGCCCGCAACACGGCAGGCTCCGGCGAGCAGCCCTACCGGTGACGCCGGGGGCGGAGGAACCGGCGGCGGGAGGTGTGCCGCTGCACGGCCAGCAGGGCCTCGTCCGCCTCGGCCGCGGATTCGGCCGCCTCGTCGACCAGCGCCTCGGCGGCCACCTCGGCGACCCTGGCCGCCTGCTCGGCCCGGCGGAGCCCGGCCGCGGCCCGGTCGTGCGCCCGGCGGGCCGCGCCCTGCTCGATCCGGCAGCGTTCGGCGGCGCGTTCGCGCTCCTCCTGGGCCGGGTCCCAGTCACCGGACCGGCGGAACACCTCCCGCAGTTCCTGCACCGAGATGTCCCCGCGTCGGTAGGCGGAGAGCGCGGCCCGGGACACTGCCCGTTCCCGCTCCGGGTCGTCGGCCGGGGCGCCGTCGGTGACCCTGGCCGCTCGCCGGCCGGCGAGCGCCGCCTGCCAGGCCCGGTCGTACGCCTGCTCGACGGTCTCCTGGGCGGTCCAGGCGGCATCCCTGGCCTGCTCCGCGATTGCCACCTCGGCCCGTGCCAGCAGCGCCCGCTCGGCTGCGGCGGCCGCGTCGACCTGGGCCTGGGCGGCGTGTACGGCGAGTTCGTCGGCCTCCTCGCGCAACCGGCCCGGGTCGGGACGCGGGGTACGGGAGTGGTCGGCCAGCACCGCCAGCCCGAGCAGGGCGAGCACGACAAAACCGCCGGCCATCAGCAATGCCCACACACCCGTCGCGCCCACGCCGTCGCTCCCCACGGTCCGTGTCGCCCAACCGGAGCCCTGCCCGGAACCCCGCCGGACCCCGTTGTGAACCGGTGCGGCCCGGCTCGGAGCCCAACCGGACCGATGATAGACGTGTGCTGATGGAGTGACCAGCCGTGACGGGTGCCCGGTGGGCAGGTCGGAGTGGCCCGCGGCGGGCTCACTAGGCTGTCGGGCGTGAACGGCTCCCTGGTGACGGTGACGATCGTGCTCTCGCTCGTACTCGCCGGGTGGAGCCTGATCACGACGTTGCGCAACCGGGCACCGGACCTGACCCACCTGGTCGGCCTGGCGATCGTGGAGGCGAGCCTGCTGGTCCTCGCCGGCCTGGCGCTCGCCGCGTGGGCCGGCGGCGAGCAGCCCGGTGAACCCGGCACCTTCTTCGGCTACCTGGTCACCCTGGTCTGCCTGCCGCCGCTGGCCGGAGTGCTGGCCCGGATGGAACCGACCCGGTGGGGCTCGGTGATCGTGACGGTGGTCTGCCTGGTCATCCCGGTCGTCGTGGTACGGCTCCAGCAGACCTGGGAGGTGACCGGTGGCTGAACAACCGACCGGAACGTCGGAACCCGGAACGACGAAAGCTGGAACGACGACCGGGGCGTCGCCCTCGTCGGCGGGGCGGGTGACCAACGCCGGGCCCGGCCGGGTGCTGATCGCGGTCTACATCCTGTTCGCGATCGCCGCCACCTCCCGCGCCGCCCTCCAGATCGCGACGAAGTTCGACGAGGCGCCGGTCGCGTACCTGCTGTCGGCGTTCGCGGCGGTGGTCTACATAGTGGCCACCGTCGGGCTGGCCCGCGCCGGTCGTACCGGTCGCCGGATCGCCCTGGTCTGCTGCACGGTGGAACTCGTCGGCGTGCTGGCGGTCGGCGCCACCAGCCTGCTCGACGCGGCTCTCTTCCCGGACGACACGGTCTGGTCCGGCTTCGGCGCGGGCTACGGCTACATTCCGCTGGTACTGCCGGTGCTCGGCCTGCTCTGGCTGCGCCGTACCCGGACACCAGCCTGACCCGGACACCAGCCTGACCCGGGCGGCAGCCTGACCCGCGCGGCGGTCGCCGGCTAGTCGCGCGGGCCGCCCGCCACGTAGATCACCTGACCGGAGACGAACGACGCCCCCTCGCTGGCCAGGTACGAGATGGTGTGCGCCACGTCCTCCGGCCGGCCGACCCGGCGGACCGGGATCTCGGCGGCACCGGCCCGCTGGAAATCGTCGAAGTCGACCCCGATCCGGGCGGCGGTCGCGGCGGTCATGTCGGTCACGATGAAGCCGGGCGCCACCGCGTTCGCGGTGATGCCGAACGGCCCCAGCTCGATCGCCAGGGTCTTGGTGAAGCCCTGCAACCCGGCCTTGGCCGCCGCGTAGTTGGCCTGCCCCCGGTTGCCCAGGGCGGAGGTGCTGGACAGGTTGACGATCCGGCCCCAGCGCTGCTTGACCATGTGCTTCTGCACCGCCCGAGTGAACAGGAAGGCGCCGCGCAGGTGGACGCCCAGTACGGTGTCCCAGTCCGCGTCGGTCATCTTGAACAGCAGGTTGTCCCGGAGCACCCCGGCGTTGTTCACCAGCACGGCGGGCGCGCCCAGTTCGGCGGCGACCCGCTCGACCGCCGCCTGCACCTGCTCCGGGTCGACCACATCGGCACCGACCGCGAGCGCCCGGCCACCGGCCGCGACGATCGACTCCACGGTCGCCGCGGCGGCCGACTCGTCCAGGTCCACCACGGCGACGGCCAGGCCGTCGGTGGCGAGCCGCCGGGCGGTGGCCGCCCCGATGCCTCGGGCGGCGCCGGTGACGATGGCGACGCGGGACTGTTCCGACTCGACAGTGGGCTGTTCCGACATGATTACCTCCCGGTAACTTACGCTCGGCGGGAGGAGCTTAACCCAGCATGCCCGGGCCGCGGTGCAACCGGATCCAGCGATAGCCGTACCCGGCCACGGCCAGCGCGTCGAGCTTGCCGACCGGGGCGTACTCCTGGTCGGCGAGCACGTCACCGGGGAGATCCGCCTCGGCGTACAGGTCGCCGAGGTCCACCACCGCGTCGGACGTACCGAGGTTGTGCAGGAACAGCATCGTGCCGCTCGGGCCGTCGGCTCGATGCGCCAGCACCCCCGGCGGCATCACCCGGTCCAGGTCCGTACACCGGCCCGAGCCGACCTCCGGGGCCTCCCGCAGCGTACGGATCATCCGCTCGAACCAGGACAGCAACGAACCCGGGTCGTGCCGTTGCGCGGTCACGTTCACCCGCTCGTAGCCGTACTCGCCGCCGGTGATGACCGGGCGGATCAGGTGCTCCGGCTCGGCGGCGGAGAAGCCGGCGTTGTCCTGGAACGACCACTGCATAGGGGTACGGATCGCGTCCCGCCCGTCCAGCGACAGGTCCTCCCCCATCCCGATCTCCTCGCCGTAGCGCAGCACCGGTGTGCCGCGCAGCGAGAACTGCAACGCGTACGCCAGCTCGATCCGCCGCCGGTCGCCACCGAGCATCGGGGCCAGCCGCCGCCGGATGCCCCGGCCGTACAGGCGCATCCCCTCGTCCGGGCCGAACTGCTCGAACACCTGGTCGCGCTGCTCGGCGGTGAGCCGGGACAGGTCGATCTCGTCGTGGTTGCGCAGGAAGGTGGCCCACTGCCCGCCGTAGGGCAACTCGGGGGTGTCCCGCAACGCCTCGATGATCGGCTCCGGGTCCTGCCGGGCCAGGGCGAGCACCAGGCGCCCGTTGAGCATGAAGTCGAACAGCATGTGCAGCCGGTTGGCGGAGCCGCCCCGGTCGCCGAAGTAGTGCACGAGCTGGGCCGGTTCGACGTTCGCCTCGGCCAGCAGGACCGCGTCGGCCCGGCGCCACTGCGCGTGCTGGCGCAGCTCGGTGACGAACTCGAAGTCCTTGGGCGAGTCCGGGTTGCCCGGTTCGGTCAGCTCGATGATGAACGGCACGGCGTCGATCCGGAACCCGGAGACACCGAGCTGGAGCCAGAACGAGACGATCTTCTTGATCTCCTCGCGTACCGCCGGGTTGGCCATGTTCAGATCCGGCTGAAACCGGTAGAACCGGTGGTAGAACCAGGACTTCGCGGTGCGGTCGTAGCTCCACGTCTCGTCCTGCTCGCCGGGGAAGACCATGCCCTGCTTGCGGTCCGGCGGCGCCTCGTCGGACCAGACATACCAGTCCCGGTACGGCGAGTCCGGCGACGAGCGGGCCGACCGGAACCACGGGTGCTCGTCCGAGGTGTGGTTCACCACCAGGTCGATGATCACCCGAATGCCCCGGTTCCGGGCCTGGTGCAGCAGTTCGGCGAAGTCGCCGAGGGTGCCGAAGCGCGGGTCGACGTTGTAGAAGTCGGTGGCGTCGTAACCGTCGTCCTTGTTCGGCGACGGGTGGATCGGGTGCAGCCACAGGCAGGTGACCCCGAGCCGGGCCAGGTAGTCCAGCCGGCCGATCAGCCCGCGAAGGTCGCCGACCCCGTCGCCGTCCGAGTCCGCGTACGTGTCAATGTCGAGGCAGTAGACGACTGCCTCGGAATACCACCGGTCACCCATGCCCGACTGCCTTTTCCGGTACGCCGTACCGGCAAACCGATCCCTGGTCGGGGCCGGCGGGTGTAGGAGTGGATCGTGGCGGGTAGGAGGTTTGTTTCCACCCGCCCGTCCGGAACGGGTCGAGGGCTACCGAGGGAGCAGCGTCGATGTTGGTCAGCACCGCGGCGGAGCCGACCGAGATGGGCGGGCTGACCGGGTGGGTGGCCTCGGTCATCGACACGCTGGGGCCGTTCGGGGTCGGCCTGCTGGTCGCCCTGGAGAATCTCGTGCCGCCGGTCCCGAGCGAGATAGTGCTCGCGCTGGCCGGCTACCTGGCCGGCGAGGGCGGCGCGAACGTCTTCGTGATGGGGGTCGCGGCGACGGTCGGCTCGGTGGTCGGGGCGCTGGCGCTCTACTGGGTCGGCGCGGTCCTCGGCGAGGAGCGGCTCAAGCGTTGGCTCGACCGGATCCCGCTGGTCGACGCGGACGACCTGGACCGGGCCGACCGCTGGTTCGAGCGGTACGGCAGTTGGGCGGTGCTGCTCGGCCGGATGGTGCCGGTGGTCCGCAGCCTGGTCTCGGTGCCGGCCGGCGCCAACCGCATGCCGATCGGCCGGTTCCTGGCATTGACCACGCTGGGCAGCGGAATCTGGAACTCGATCTTCATCGGGCTCGGGTTCGCGCTCGGCTCGCGCTGGCAGCAGATCGACCGGTACAGCACCTGGTTCGACCTGGCACTGCTCGCCGGCTTCGTACTCGTCGTCTCGACCTGGGTGCTCAAGCGGGTCCGCCGCCGCCGGTCACGGCGCCCGGAGAGCCGGGACCGGGCCGAACGTACGCCGGTCCGCTGAGCCGCGTACCCCGGTCTGTCCCGACCCGGGCGCGGGACAAGCGGCTGATCACCGTTGACCAGCCACTCGTCCCGCGCGCCCTGGTTGCGGGTCGGAGCGGTCGCCCCGGCACCGGTTGGGTGCCGGGGCGACCGGTCGTCAGTGCCGGGCGGTGCCGACGGTGAACGTCGCCGGAGAACCGGCGGTCACGGCAGCGTGGCCAGGTGCGGCTTGACCGTACGGGCGAAGTTGTTGCCGTTGGAGACGTCCCAGTTGATCGACCAGGTCATCGCGCCCCGGATGCCGGGGTAGGTGCGCGGCGGCACGAAGCTGCCGCAGTTGGTGGCCCGGGCGAGGCAGTTGAGCGCCTGGTTGACCAGGGCCGGTGCGACGATGCCGCCGCCGGCCGCACCGGGTCCGGCGGGCAGGCCGAGCGCCACCTGGTCCGGCCGGAGGCCGGCTTCGAGCTGGGTGCAGGCGAGCGCGGTCATGAAGTTGACCGTCCCCTGGCCGTACGCGAACTGCTGGTCGCAGCCGAGCATCGAACCGGAGTTGTAGAACTGGGTGTGTACGACGGTGAGGATGTCCCGGATGTCGAGCGCGAGCTTGAAGTAGCTGACCGTCGGGTTCTGCATGTCGATGGTCTGCGGCGCCATCGTGATGATCAGGTTGGCGCCGACCCGGTTCCGCAGGCTGCGCAGCGCCTGGGCCATGTAGGTCGGGTTGAGCCCGTTCTCCAGGTCGATGTCGACGCCGTCGAAGCCGTACTGCTGGATCAGGCCGTAGACGGTGTTGCTGAAGTTGGTCGCGGAGGTGGCGTCGTTGACCGCGACCCGGCCGGTCTCGCCGCCGACGGACAGGATCACCTTCTTGCCGCGCGAGTGCAGGGTCTGTACGTCACTGACGAAGTTGGCGTTGGTGTAACCGCCGAGCGCACTGGACAGGCCGGGGTCGATGCCGAAGGTGACCGCGCCGGGGGTGCTGGTGGCCTCGGCGAAGGCGACCGCTATCAGGTCGTACTCGTTCGGTACGTCACGCAGCCGCAGCTCGACGGCGGGGTTGTCGAAGTTGTGCCAGTAGCCGGTGAGGAAGTGCTTCGGCAGCGGCGAGTTCGGCGGCTGGGTGACCGGCGGGGTGGTGGGCGGCGGCGTGGTCGGCGGGGTGGTGGTGGGCGGGGTGGTCGGCGGGCGGGTCGTCGGCGGGGTGGTGGGGGTGGTGCCGCCGCCGCAGGCCGCGCCGTTCAGGGTGCAGTTGGTCGGACTGCCGGCGCCGGTGGCGTTGAACCCGAACGAGGCCGACGCGCCCGGGGCCAGGTTCCCGTTCCAGGACCGGTTGGTGAAGGTGAACCGCTGGCCCGACGAGGTCATCGTGGCGTCCCAGAAGGTGCCGACCCGGCTGCCGGTGGGCAGGTCGAAGGCGACCGTCCAGGCGGTGATCGTCGTCGTCCCGCCGTTGGTGACGGTGTACTTACCCTCCCAACCGGTCCCCCAGTCGGAGACCTTGACGAAGGTCGCGGTCGGGCCGGCGGCGAACGCCGGCATCGCCACCCAGACAGCGCCGAATGCCGCCACCAGGGTCGTGATCAAGGACAGGAGCAGGATTCTGGAGCGCTTCATTCGGGCCTCCACGGCCGGTCAGGCATCGGCAGACATCGACAGTTGGCCAATTATTAAGACTCTTAACTGTTTCTGTCCAGACCCCACCCTTCCCCAGCGCCGATCTTGCAGTCGTGGCGGCACACAAAAGCCCTCAAGGGCACATTGCGACCACCACAACTGCAAGATCGACGGAGGGGAGAGGGGAGGGGAGGGAGGAGGGAGGGGAGGGAGGGAGGAGGGAGGGGAGGGAGGGAGGAGGGAGGGGGGTTTAGCGGCGGAAGGTTAGCCAGTTGACGTTGACGAAGTCGGCCGGTTGGCCGCTGCTGAAGGTGAGGTAGACGGTGTGGCGGCCGGTGGTGGGGGTGATGTTGCCGGGGACCGATTGCCAGGTTTGCCAGCCGCCGGTGTTGGCGAGGGCGAAACTGCCGATCGGCGGGGCGGTCGGACTGTTCAGGCGTACCTCGACCAGGCCACCCACCCCGCCGGGGGCCCCGGAGGCGACCCGGGCCACGAAGTCGCGGGCCGGGGTGGTGCCGAAGTCGATGTTGTCGAACCGGGCCCAGTCACCGGCGGCCAGGTGGCTCAGGTTCTGCCCGCCCTCACTGCACGCCTCGACCTGTACGCCGTTCTGCCCGTTGTACGCCTCGGCCTGGATCGTCGCGTACGCGCTGCCACCACCACCGGGCGGCGGAGTGGTCGGCGGCGGGGTGGTGGGTGGGGTGCCACCGCCCCGGCTCCACACCGCGACGTAGTCGACCAGCATCGGCCGACCGGAGACGGTCGCCGCGGTCGGCGTCGTGCCGCCGGCCACCCCGTTCGGGAACGAGCCGCCCATCGCCACGTTGAGCAGCAGGAAGTAGCCGGCGTGGCTGGTCATGTTGGTCCAGTGCGGCTGGCCGACCTGGGTCTGGGTGACGGTGTGGTAGAGCTGGCCGTCGACGTACCAGCGCAGTTGCTGCGGGCTGGAACCGCTGTCCCACTCGAAGCGGTACGTGTGGAACGCGGCCTGACAGGTGGAGCCGGGGCAGGCCCGGTTGGCGCCGAGGCCGTTGAACTCGTTGCACGGCCCGCCCGGCGCGACCCCGCAGTGCAGTACGCCCCAGACCGAGTTGATCCCGTTGACGTTCTCCATCACGTCGAACTCGCCGATCGCCGGCCAGTTCTGGTAGTTGCCCCGGTACGGCGCACCGAGCGCCCAGAACGCCGGCCAGTAGCCGGCCGCCGCGGCACCGGTCACGTTCGGCATCTGGATCCGGCCCTCGATGGCGAGCACACCACCGGCCGGCGGCTTGAAGTTGGTCCGTACGGTCTCGATCCGGGACGAGGTCCACTGGCCGTTCGCGGCCCGGATCGGGGTGATCCGCAGGTTGCCGGCGCCGTCGTGGCTGACGTTGGCGGTGCTGTTGGTGTACGTCTGGATCTCGCCGGTGCCCCAGTTGGGCGGGCCGCCCGGATAGCTGGTGCCGGTGTCGATGATCCAGTTGCCGGCCGACGGCAGGGTGTTGGCGGCGCCGGTGAAGTCGTCGCTCCACACCAGACTCCAGCCGGGCGGGGTCGGCGGCACGGCGGCGCGGGCGGTCACCGAGACCGTGCTCACCACGGTGAGGACCGTGGCGAGCACGGCCAGCAGCATGAGCCGCCGTCGTCTCGGGTTGGTTCCGGCCGGGGCCGGGACGGTGTTGGTCATGATGTTGGCCTCTCTACGGGACGGAGGAGAGAGCGCTCTCTGTCCGGTTGTACGTCCCGAGCCCACTCATGTCAACGTTTGTCGATGTCTAACTGCCCGCCACCTGGGCCGGGGGCCGGCGCAGCACCGCCCGTTCCAGTGCCGTCCAGGCGGTCGTGGTGACCAGGTAGAGCACCGCCGCCAGTGGCAGCACCAGCGCCGCCAACACCGTCCCGTACGGCAGCAACGGCAGCAACCGGGCCAGCACGGCGGCACCGGGTTGTTCCGTACCGCCCGGCTGTGCGGCGGCCAGGGCGGCGTCGCGACGCATCCGCCGCGACGTCCACCAGGCCAGGGCCAGCAACAACACCACCAGTACGCCGAACAGCGGTCCCGCCGCACCGCCGAGCCCGTCCGCGACGTGGTGCCCGAGCGGCACCCCGACCAGCCGCTCGGCGAGCAGATCCGCACCCCCGCCGACCGGCCCGGTGGCGGTGAACAGGTGGTACATGACCACGAAGAACGGCACCTGCAACAGCCCCGGCAGGCAACCGGCGAGCGGGCTCGCCCCGGCCTCCCGGTGCAGATCGAGCATCTCCTGCTGCAACCGGGCCCGGTCCTTGCCGTAGCGCCGCTGGAGCTCCCGCAGTTGCGGAGCGAGCGCGGCCCGACGCCGCTCGCCGCGTACCTGGGCCAGGGTCAGGGGCGTGATCAGCAGACGTACGGCGATGGTGAAGAACACGACGGCGGCGGCGGTGGCGGCGGAGCCGGCCAGGGGCGTGACCGCCGTGGCGAGCGCGTGGACGAAGGTGGCGGCGACGCCGACGGCGCCGTCGAGTGGTGCGAAGGCAAGCATGGGTGAACCCCTCGGTCCGATTCCGGGACGGCTCGGCACCGGTGCGCGTGGTCAGCACCGGTGGCGAAGCCGGGAGACAACGTCCGATGTGGACGGTGAAGAACGGAACCGGCCGCGTGGCGGCGGGGAGATGGAGCCGCTACGCGGCCGAGAGGAGCACCGTCGGGGCTCGGGGACGGGGCCGACCGGCCGCGTCCGGATCGAGCTGGCGGGGAACCCGCGCCCGGCGTGCCCGCTCCCGGATGGTCAGCCCGCGGGTCAACTCACCGGCCGTCCCGCGCGCCCCACCCACCAGGTGTACGGCGATCGCGACGGCCAGCAGCGCGGCCACGGCCACCGCTCCGGCGAGCAGCTCGGACGGTCGGGCAGCCACCGTCACGACGTGCGCGAGGGCGTACGCCCACCAGCTCACGACGACCATCAGCGGCTCCGGCACCGGCCCAGTGTAGTCACCCGCGCCAGCCGGTTCCTTTGCTCCGGCTTAACAATCCGCCTCGATGGTTGAGCGACCGATCGGCGGCTGGCTAGGGTGCGCCTGGGGCGCTGGCTGCCGGACGCCCGCCCGACCCCCCGGATCGACGAAGAGGTGCGCCCAGGATGGCCGAGCGGGAACAGCCGGGCTTGGCCGAGCGCGACGGGCAGTCCCGGCACCGGGCGCCCACCCGAGCGACGACCGGAACCAGCGTCGAGCGCCGGGGCGGGTCCAGCCGGGGCGAGACCGGCCGCGGCGGGGCGGGGCGGCTGGCGCCGGTGCTCGGCACGATGGCCCGCGCCGCCCGAGCCGGCGAGCCGGCCCTGTTCAACCTGCTGCGCAACCGCCGCCAGGTGGTCATCGGGCTGGGCGCCGCCGCGGTCGCCACGGGCGCGGTCGGCTCGGCTGCCGCCGTACTCGGTGGGGGTGGTGGGATCGCCGCGGCAATGAGCGACCAGGCGACCTCGACCCGGTCGCCCCGCGACGCGGGTTCCTTCGCCGACCGGGACGCCAGCTACAGCCAGTCGCTCGGCGAGTCGATCAACTTCGGCGCCTCCGGGCTCGCCGAGACCCCGGCCAGGGCCGCCGAGGCGGCGCTGAAGGCGACCCCGGTCTTCCCCAACCCGCTCAGCCGCGACCCCGTGCTGCACCTGCTGCGCCGGGCCTCCTTCGGCCCGACCCGGACCGAGGCGGACGCGGTCCGCGCGGCCGGCATCGACGCCTGGATCGAACAGCAGCTCGACCCGAGCAGGGTCGCCGACCCGATCGGCGAGCAGGTGCTCGCCTCGTTCCCCACGGTCGGCATGTCGACCGCCCAGATCCGGCGTTCGGTCAAGGAGTTCGACTGGGCCGCCCAGTACGAGCTGGGCCACGCCACCCTGGCCCGCCAGTTCTGGAGCAGCCGCCAGCTCTTCGAGGTGATGGTCGACTTCTGGTCCAACCACCTGAACGTGACCAACCCGTTCGACGGCGGCTGGGACGTACGCACCTCGTTCGACACGGCCGTGATCCGCAAGCACGCGCTCGGCAAGTTCTCCGACATGCTCGCCGCCAGCGCCCGCAACCCGGCCATGCTGCGCTACCTGAACAACAACGAGTCGCACCGCAGGTCGGTCAACGAGAACTACGGCCGCGAGCTGCTGGAACTGCACACGGTCGGGATCGACGGCGGCTACACCGAATCCGACGTACGCAACAGCGCGTACATCATGACCGGCCGGACGGTGACCAACGAGGGCGAGTTCCGGTACGAGAACGACCGGCACTGGATCGACCCGGTGAAGGTGCTCGGCTTCACCGACAAGAACCCGTCGAGGCCCAAGGGGCTCGCACTCGGCGACCGCTACCTGCAATATCTCGCCACCCACGAGGCGACGGCGAAGAACATCGCCCGCAAGCTGGCGGTCCGGTTCGTCGCCGACACCCCGCCGCACCACCTGGTGCAGCGGCTGGCCGAGGCGTACCTGGCCAACGGGACCGCGATCGCCCCGGTGCTGCGGGTGCTGTTCCGCTCGCAGGAGTTCTGGATCTCCACCGGGCTCAAGGCCCGCCGACCGCTGGAAAACTTCGTCGCCACCGCCCGCTCGCTCGGCGTGGCGCCCGGTGGCGACACCCGCGCCGGGATCGAGGGGCTCTACCGGTTGACCCAGCGGTTCGGGCAGCCGCCGCTGGGCTGGGTGCCACCGAACGGCTACCCCGACGTGGCACCGGCGTGGCGTTCGGCACACGCCACCCTGGCCATCTGGAACAGCCACCGGGCGCTGGTGCAGGGGGCGCAGAAGGGGCTGTCCTACCCGAAGCCCGAGGGGTTGGTGGGCAAACGGCCGCCGACCACGGGCCAGTACCTCGACGCCCTCGCCGCCCGGTTGCTGCAACAGCCGCTGGCCGCCAAGGACAAGCAGGCACTGCTGGCCTTCCTCGGCTCGAAGGAGGGTACGGCGGTCAAGAACGCCACCCTGGGCGGCAAGATCGAACACCTGGCCCCGCTGTTCCTCGACTCGATCTACCACGCGCTGCGCTGAGGAGAGACCATGACGCAGGACAACTCTCCGCGTACGCGCGACGACGGCCCGCCGAGCCCGCATACCGCCGACGAGCTGCGCCGATACGGGCCGAACCTGCCCGAGGCGGCGATCCGGGTGCACGCCGAGGCGGTCACCGGTGAGCTGACCGAGCAGCGGGACCGCTGGCGGCACGGCTTCACCCGCCGTCGGGTGATGGCCGGCGCGGGTGCGGTCGGCGTGGCCAGCCTCGCCGGGCAGATCGCCACCACCCGGGTCGCGTTCGGCGCCCCGGCCAGCACCAACCGCACGCTGGTGGTCGTCTTCCTGCGCGGCGGCATGGACGGCCTGTCGGTGGTGGTGCCGCGCGGCGACCGCAACTACCTCAACGCCCGCCGCAACATCGCCGTGCAGCCGGGAGCGTTGATCGCCGGGGACGACCGGTTCGGCCTGCACCCGGCGCTCGCGCCGCTGGAGCCGTTCTGGAAGTCGGGAAAGATGGCGGCCGTGCACGCGGTCGCCTCGCCGGACGCCAGCCGCAGCCACTTCCAGGCGCAGGACTGCCTGGAACGGGGTGCCGCCTCGACCGGGGTGCACACCGGCTGGCTGGACCGGGTGCTGACCGCGCTCGGTCCGGGCACCACCTTCCGGGCCATCGCCGAGGGCTCGGCACTGCCCCGCTCGCTGGTCGGCGGCGAGAACAAGCTGGTGCTCCAGGGCATCCGCGAGTTCGACCTACAGGGCTTCAGCGGCGTACGGGCGAGCACGCTGACCGCGCTGAAGGCGCTCTACACCGGCCTGGACGACCACCCGCTGGCCACCCAGGCCACCGAGACCCTGGCGTCGATCGCAGCCGCCCGCAAGATCGCCAGCAAGGACTACCGGTCGACGGCGCAGTGGCCGGGCGGCGGCTTCGCCGACCAGCTGCGCGACGTGGCCCGACTGATCAAGGCGAAGGTGGGACTGCGGGTGGCCGCGGTCGACATCGGCGGCTGGGACATGCACACCAACATCGGCGGGTCGGACGGCGGCGACATGCGCAACCGGCTGGGCGAGCTGGCCGGCGCGCTCGGCGCGTTCGCCACCGACCTCGGGCCGGCACTGGACGACGTCTCGGTGGTCACCATGAGTGAGTTCGGCCGCCGGGTCGAGGCGAACGGCAGCTCCGGCACCGACCACGGGCACGGCGGGCTGATGCTGATGCTCGGTGGCGGGATGAACGGCGGGAAGGTGCACGGCCGTTGGCCGGGCCTTGCCGCCTCCGCCCTGGACCAGGGCGACCTGGCCGGCGCGAACGACTACCGCGACGTGCTGACCGAGTTGCTCAGGTCCCGGATGGGCGTGGCCGACCCGAAGGCCATCTTCCCCGGCCTCAAGCCGCAGAAAATCGGCGTTTTCCGCTAGCCAACCGCGTTTGTTCGCCGCGGGTCGCCGGGTGCTCGGTGCGGGTCGACACGCCGGTTCGGCGTTTCCCGGAGTCACCGCGTTGGGTAACGGAGTCGTCAGGCGCCCTTGGCGGCGCGACGGCAACTCGACGAACGGCGGGTGGTGGCGATGGCCGGCAGTGTGGCGATGGCCCAGAACGCGACGGTTCCCCAGGACACGACCGGCCGGGACACGGCGGCCCAGGCGAGCGACCAACCGGGGCTGCGTACGGTCGGGGTCGAGGAGGAGTTCCTGCTCGTCGACCCGGACACCGGGCAGGCCGTACCGGCGGTGGACCGGGTGCTGGAGCAGGTGCCGGACGACCTGCGCGGGCAGGTGCAGCACGAGTTCCAGACCAGCCAGATCGAGATCGGCAGTCCGCCGGGGCTTGAGCTGGGGGCCCTGCGGCACTCACTCGGGCTGCTCCGGTCCGGGCTCGCGGACGCGGCCGAGGCGGCCGGCGTACGGCTGGTAGCGGTTGGCGCCGGACTGGTCGACGGACCGGTACCACCGGTGTTCGACAACCCCCGCTTCCACCGGATGGTCGAGCAGTTCGGCCCGCTGGTCGACGGTCCCGGCAACAACGGCATGCACGTGCACGTCGGGATCCCCGACCCGGAAACCGGGGTACGGGTGCTCAACCACCTGCGGCCGTGGCTGCCGATCCTGCACGCGGTCACCACCAACTCGCCGTTCCACAACGGGCAGGACACCGGGTACGCGAGCTGGCGTTCGGTGCTCTGGGAGCGCTGGCCGTCGGTCGCGCCGACCCCGTGGCTGGAATCGCACGCGCATTACCAGTGGCTGGTCGACCAGCTCGTCGCAACCGGCATGTTGCTGGACGAGGGAATGGTCTACTGGTATGCCCGTCTCTCCGCGCACTACCCGACGGTGGAGATCCGCATCGGTGACGTCTGCCCGAGCCTGGACGACACGATCCTGGTCGCGGCGCTGGTCCGGTCCCTGGTCGGCACCGCGCTGACCGACGTCGAACAGGGCCGGGAACCGGTACGGATCGACCACCACCTGCTCACCGCCGCACACTGGCGGGCCGCGCACGACGGGCTGGACGGGCTCGCCGTCGACCCGGTGCGCGGCGGCACCATGCCGGCTTGGGAACTGCTGGACAAGCTGGTCGACCGGATCCGCCCGGAACTGGAGCGGCACGGCGACCTGCCCGAGGTGACCGAGCTGCTGGATCGGTTGCGCAAGGACGGCACCGGCGCGACCCGGCAACGGGCGGCGTACGCGCGTCGGGGTGAACTCACCGACGTTGTCACCGACCTGGCTCGCCAGACCCGCGGTGACAACACCTCGGAGCGGTGACAATAAGCTATGGCCGAGCGACTGATCGTAATCGGCGGGGATGCCGCTGGCATGTCCGCCGCGTCCCAGGCGAGGCGCCGTCGGGACCCGGACGACCTGGAGATCATCGCGTTCGAGCGGGGACACTTCACGTCGTACTCGGCCTGCGGCATCCCGTACTGGATCAGCGGGCTGGTCGACTACGAGGAACTGATCACCCGTGATCCGGACACGCACCGCCGGGACCACCAGATCGACGTCCGGACCCGGCACGAGGTGACCGGGATCGACCTGGAACGCCACGAGGTGGTCGCGCGGGACCTGGACAACGGCGGGCGCGAGGTCCGGGAACGCTTCGACGACCTGGTGTACGCGGCCGGCGCGGTGCCGACCATCCCGCCGTGGGCGCGTACGGATGCCGGTGGGGTGTTCGGGGTGCAGACCCTCGACGACGGCAAGGCGCTGCGGCAATGGCTCGACGGGGACCCGAAACCGAAACGCGCGGTGGTGATCGGCGGCGGCTACATCGGGGTCGAGATGGCCGAGGCGATGATCGAGCGCGGGCTCTCGGTGATCCTGGTCGAGCGGGGCGAGCAGCCGATGTCGACGGTCGACCCGGACATGGGCCGACTGGTCCGCGACGCCATGGTCGGGCTCGGCATCGACGTGCGTACCGGGGTGGACATCACCGGGCTCAGCACCGAACAGGGCCGGGTCACCGGCGTACGGACCGCCGAGACCACTATCCCGGCGGACGTGGTGGTGCTCGGCACCGGCGTACGGCCGAACGTCCGGCTCGCCACCGAGGCCGGGCTGCCGATCGGCCCGACCGGCGGCATCCGTACCGACCTGCGGATGCGGGTGATCGGGGTGCCCCGGGTCTGGGCGGCCGGCGACTGCGTCGAGACCCTGCACAGGACGACCGGCCAGCCGGTCTACGTCCCGCTCGGCACGCACGCCAACAAGCAGGGCCGGGTGGCCGGCATCAACATCGGCGGCGGCTACGCGACCTTCCACGGCATCGTCGGCACCGCCGTGACCCGGGTGTGCGACCTGGAGGTGGCCCGGACCGGGCTGCTGGAGCCGGAGGCGCGGATCGCCGGGTTCGAGTTCATCGCCGTCACCGTCGAGTCGACCAACACCGCCGGCTACTTCCCCGACGCCGCCCCGATGACGGTCAAGCTGATCGCCGAACGGGGCACCGGGCGGCTGCTCGGCGCGCAGATCGTCGGCCGGTCCCAGTCCGCGAAGCGGATCGACACGCTGGCCGTGGCGCTCTGGAACAGGATGACGGTGGACGAGATGTCGATGCTCGACCTCGGCTACGCGCCGCCGTACTCCCCGGTCTGGGACCCGGTGCTGGTCGCGGCCCGCAAGGCGGTCGACAAGCTGCACCCGCTGCGCTGAGCGTCCCCGAGCCCGGCCGGGATTTTGTCGGTCCCGGTCTTTACGGTGTGGTCCGTCGATGCGCCCGGTGCCCCCCGCCGGCGCCAGTCACGCCATCCCGGAGGTAACCCCCGATGCCGCAGGAGACGACGTACCTCGAACTGTCCGAGGCCGACGGTGGCTCGCACAAGTTCTACGAGGTGACCGTCGACGGACCGGACCTGACCGTCCGGTACGGCCGGATCGGCGACGCCGGTCAGGTCAAGCGGAGCAGTTTCGCCAGCGCCGAACGGGCCCGGGTGGAGGCGTCCCGCAAGCTCGGCGAGAAGGTACGCAAGGGCTACGCCCCGGCCGTGCCGGGCCAGCGGCCCAAGCGCGGCGTGTCCCGTCGCCAGATCGCCAGTGTCGTGTCCACCGCCCGCCGCGCCCCGGTGCTCTGGCGCTACGACTCCGGCGCCCCGGCGTTCGGCATCTTCGTCGACCGGTACGGCTGCCTGGTCGGCAACGAGCACGGCGTGATCACCGCACTGAACCACGACGCCGAGGTGGTGCAGCAGTACCGGCTGCCGGACGGGGTGAAGTGCATCGTCGCCGACGACGACTGGCGGTACGCCGGCTGCGACGACGGCAACGTGTACGACATCTCCGGCAAGGTGCCCCGGCTGGCGTACCGGATCGCCGACGACATCGACATCTACTGGCTGGACATCCACGACGGGGTGCTCGGTGTCTCCGACTCCGGCGGCGGGATCGCCAGCATCGACCACGAGGACGAGTTCCTCTGGCGGCGGCAGGGCAACGGCTCCTCCGGGTGGATGGTGCGCTGCGACGCGGACGCCGTACACCACGGGCACTCCCGAGGGGTGACCAGCTACGACTGGCGGACCGGCCGGGAGGTGTGGCACCAGCCGACCGGCGCGGTGCTGTTCGGCTGGCAGGAGCCGGGCACCCTCTATGCCGGTACGGCCACCAGCCAGGTGGTCCGGCTGAGCAAGGACGGCCGGTCCGAGCGGACGTACCGGTGCGACGCCCCGGTCTACTCCTGTGCCACCTCGGCCGACGGCGAGTTCGTCTTCGCCGGGGACAGCCACTCGTCGATCTACTGCTTCGACGCCGCCGGCAACCGGCTGTGGAAGCTCGGCACCGGCTGCGGATCGGCCTACTCGATGCAGTACCACGAGCAGCGGCTCTACCTGGTCACCACGAGCGGGGCGCTGGCCTGCGTCGACGCGAGCGAGGTGGCGATCCGGGCGGCTGAGCAGGGCAGCGTGCCGGACGTGGTGGACGTGAAGGCGCCGCCCCGGATGCCGGCGGTCGCGGTGTCGACCACGGTCGAGGTGACCCACGACGCGGGCGACGGGGTGCTGGTGGAGTGCGTCGAGGAGGGCGGCCGGCTGCGCATCCACGTACTGTCGCCGGGTTACCGGCGGGACTGGCTGGTGCAGTTCCCGAAGGGCATCCGGGAGCCGCGGGCCCGCTACCTGGTCCCGGAGGTCCGGGAGTCGGGTCGGGGCGGCTTCTACCGGGCGTACGGCGACATCCGCCGCCTGCGCGGCTAGGGCTCGGCCAGGGCCGGCGCGGGTCCGGTTCGCCCCACACCGACACCTTGCTCCCCCTAGGGTCGGATTGCGCGGCAGTGGTGCGGACCGGACGGGTGGGCGGGGGTGGTCGATGGCGACGGACGGCAGCGCCGAGGCGGCGACCTCGGCGGAGGAGGCGGATCGGCCGGCTTTCCTGGAGCTGTTCTTCGACCTGGTCTACGTCTTCGCGCTGCTCTCGCTCGCCGAGAAGCTGACGCGGCAGATGACCTGGGCGGGAGCCGGTCAGGTCCTGGTGCTGCTGCTGGCGTTCGCGCTGATCTGGGCGCTGACCGCGTGGGCGGGCAGCACGGTCGACCTGAGCCGGCCGATGGCCCAGCCGCAGGTGATCTGGACGATGGCGGGCAGCCTGCTGTTGGCGGCCCTGGTGCCCGACGCGTACGGCAGCCGTGGCCTCCTGTTCGCGATCACCTACGTGCTGATCCACTTCGGTTCGGTGTTCTACAACCTGGCCACGGCCCGGACCCGCCCGGCGGTGGACCACTCTCGCCGGATCATCCTCTGGGAGAGCGTCGCCGCGATCGGGTGGATCGGCGGCGGCCTGGCCACCGGCACGGCCCGAGCTGTTCTCTGGGCGGTGGCGATCGCGATCGAGTACGCCGGGGTCGGGTTCGGTTGGCCCGTCCCCCGGCTGGACAGTAGCCACCACTCGCGGAAACGGCGACTGGCCGGCGGGCGGCTGTCCGAGCGGTACCGGAAGTTCGTCATCATCGCGCTCGGGACATCGATCTTCGTAGCCGGCCAGTCCTTCAGCGAGACCCGGACGCAACCCGTCGACCAGGGCTGGGCGCTGGTGGTCGTATTCCTGATCACGGTGCTGATGTGGCGGATCTACATCTACCGCGCCGGTGAGCTGATGACCGTGGCCATCTCCCGGTCGGAGGACCCGTCCCGGCTGAGCCAGTTCACCGCCGTCACCCACCTGATCATGGTGGCCGGCATCGTCGGTACGGCCGCCGCCTGCCAGTTCGTCATCGCACACCCCTTCGACGACGCCCCGCCGGCCTGGGCGGCGACCATGCTCGCCGGGCCCGGCCTGTTCCTGCTCGGCCGAGGGCTGCTCGACTACATAGTCTTCGGTCGGGTGTCCCGGTCCCGGCCGGCCGGGCTGGTCCTGCTCGGCGCGGTGGCGCCGGTGACCCATCTGTTGTCGATGATCGAGACAGCCCTGCTCGTCATGATCATCCTGCAAGTGATCGCGGTGGCGAACCTCCTCAGTACCCGGTCCCGGCCCCGCGCCCCGGCGCCGCCAGCGCTGGGCTGACCCGCCGGAGCAGCGTCTCGCCGAGCAGGGTGAGCAGCAGGACCAGGTTGACCACGATCATGATCACGAGTGGCGGCAGCAGCGGCATCGCCGGTCCGACGGCACCCAGCACGACTATCGCGACCACCCGGGACCGGCGGATTCCGCCGGTCACCACGAAGTCGAAGAGGCAGCCGCCGAGCAGGAACAGCGCGGGGCCGCCCAGGATCGCCACGATCCAGCCGGTCGGCGGCGCGCCGAACGGGCGGCCGATGACGAGGATGTTGCCGGCCGAGATGACCACGACCCCCGCCACCATCACCAGATGGGTGTACGAGGTCGAGGTGCCCGACCGGACCCGCTCCACCAACGTGACGTTGGGCGGCGCCATCAGCTGCCGTACCCGGTGGAAGTAGAGCTGGAACAGCAGCACGGCGTTGGCGAACGCCACCGCGCAGGCCGCCACCCGACCTGCCTCGTACCCGCTGGCGGAGAGCCGTATTCCGATGGTCAGGATCAGCTCGCCGAGCGCGATGATGAAGATCTCCCGGTGCCGCTCGGTGAGGTGGGTGCCGGTGAAGATCTGACTGGCCAGTTCCGTCCGGCCGAGTCTCGGCGTCGGCCAGCCGATCCGGGCCGAGCCGAGGTCCAGCGCCACCGCGACGGCCCAGAGCACCAGCCGGGCCGTACCGTCGACGAGCGCGCCGGCCACCCAGAGCGGGCCGGTGACGCCGAACCAGAAGAAGACCCGGATGCTCCTGGCCTGGATGTACGGGTTCACCCGGGTGCCGGGTATCAGCACCGAGTCACGGACCAGGTGGATGCCGAAGTAGCCGGCGACGAAGATCCACCCCTGGTCACCGAACGCGCGCGGCACCGTCACCGCCATGATCAGGGTGCCGAGCATGACCAGGAGCACCGTGGCCTGGATGATCGGCAACTGCGGGTTGAACAGGTCGGTGAGCCACGCGGTCAGCACCCAGACCCACCAGACGGCGAGCAGCACCACCGCCATTCGCGCCGCGGTGGCCGGGGTCGGGTCGCTGGCCAGGGCTCCCGCGATCCGGGAGAGGATGAAGATGTAGACCAGGTCGAAGAAGAGTTCCAGGAACGTCGGATACTTGGGCTCGTCGCCCTTGCGCAGAATCCGGGGTAGCGGGCTCGACGTCACGACGTACGCCTCCTAGGCACGCCGGACCGGAAGAGGAGGCGCTGGCATCCCGGCTGTCTTCGTACCACCTCCGAACATACAAAATCGGACGTGCTCAGACAGCCCGAACGGCTAGCCGGGTTGACAGGTCGGGCACCAGTACAGGTTGCGGCCGACCAGTTCGGCCTGGCGGACCGGTGTACCGCAGACGTGGCAGGGCTGGCCGGCGCGACGGTAGACGTACACCTCGCCGCCGTGCCGGTCGACCCGGGGCGGGCGGCCCATCGCCTCGGGCAGGTGCCGGTCGTGCACGGTGTCGATCCGGCCGGTCCCCACGGCGGTACGCATCAGCGCGCCGAGGTCGGTCCAGAGCGCCGCCCAGCCGGTACGGCTCAACTGCCGGCCGGGCGTACGCGGGTGTGTCCCGGCCCGGAACAGCGCCTCGGTCACGAAGATCAGCCCGGTGCCGGCCACGATCGTCTGGTCCAGCAGCAGCGCCGCCAGTGGTGTCGGGCTGCGCCCGATCCGCGCGTACGCCGGGTCCGGGTCGGCGTCGGCGCGCAGCGGATCGGCGCCGAGCCGGTGCCGCAGCGCGTCGACCTCGGGCGGGTTGAGCAGCTCACAGGCGGTCGGTCCGCGCAGTTCCAGCCAGTGCCGGTCGCTGCTCAGCCGCAGGCGGATCTGCCCCACCGGGGCCGGCGGTTCGCCGTCACCGTCGGCGAACCTGCCGTAGAGCCCCAGGTGCACGTGCAGGCTGACGCCGTTGGCGTAGTGGTGCAGCAGGTGCTTGCCGTACGCCTCGGTGTCGTCCAGGACGGTGCCGGACAGCAGCGCGGCGCCCTCGGCGAACCGCCCCTGAGGGCTGTCGACCAGCACCTTGTCGCCCGCGAAGAGCGCCCGGTGGCGCGCCGCGAGCCGGTGGATCGTGTGTCCCTCGGGCATGACCGACAAGCCTAGCCGGACCAGTGTCCCCCCGGCCATGGCGGAGGCGCGAGGGGACACTGGGGTCACGGCACACTGACTGTACGTCCATCCAGTCCAATGTCGACTTGACCCTACGAGCCCGATCATCAGCTAGTCAAGAACGCGTTGGCAAGTCCACCGCTCAGACCGGTGCGCGCAGCCGCTCCGTGTCGTGGAAGGTGTCCGGGGGCAACGGCAGCGGACCGGGCTCGCCGAGCTGGTAGACCACGTACAGCCGGTTGCGGACCTCGGTCAACGGATAGATGTCCTCGTACACGGCAAGCTTGTAGACCACACCTTCGAGCAGGCTGCGCAGCAGCACCTCCTCGACCGCCGGGTCGACCGCCCCCCGGGCCACGAAGATTGCCCGTACCCGGTCCTCGAACGCCCGTACGGTGGCCTCCCGCGACCGCTCCACTCGCGCGAACACCTCGCGGGTGCCGGGCTGGAGCATCAGGCAGAGCATCAACCGCTGGGTTTCGAGGTTGCCCCGAGCCCCGAACAGCGCCCGATCGATCACGGTGGCGAGCAGTTGGTCGGCCGGCACCTCCGGCCCCTGGTCGTCCAGCATCCCCAGCATGGCGTCCAGCCACCGGCCGAGCACCGCCTCCAGCAGGTCGCGTTTCGAGGCGAAATAGTACGAGATCAGCCCTCGGGACACCGCCGCCCGGTCGGTGATCTGCGAGATGGTCGCGCCCTCGTACCCGTGTGCGGCGAAGACCTCCAACGCCGCGCCGATGATCCGCTCCTGGGACCGGTGACGCATCTGGACGTTCACCCGCGGGGAACGAGGGGACACCGGTGACCTCCAGTTGGGAGCGCGCAACAACATAAGCATCATTGCGTACCCTGCGGTAACGGCTGCTCGGCGGTGCTCTGTGCAGGGTCCGAGGATTCTCGGGTCGAAGTATCCGGCGCCGTGCGCCACCCGAACAGGCACGTACGGCCGAAACCGGCGTAGCCCTTTGCCGACCGGTTCGGGCAGGATGCGAACATGCCGCTGATCGAAGGCGCACGGGACGTACGCGAAATCGACGTGATCGCGGTCGAACTCGACCGCGACCCACACTGGGGCGGCTGGGACACGGTTCCCGGTGACGTCATCGGCACCTGGGAGGACGAACGGGTCCACGAGGTGCTCGGACTCGTGGCGGCACTGCCCGAGGCGGAAGGGATGCGTTGCTTCGTACCGAGTTACGCGATCCGCCTCCGTCGTGGCTGGAGCACGCTGGCCGAGGTGGCGTTCTGCTTCCAGTGCCACAACGGGCTGCTGCTCACCTCGGGCATAGCGGATACCGACATGTTCACCTTCGACCCCGACAGCAAGCCCGCGGTGGAACTACTCCGCCGCTTCCGGGCACTACGGCCACCGACCGACGACGCGGCCTGACCGGGGCTGACGCCGGCCAGTGTCCCGTCGGCCGCGAGCACTCGGGGTGGCGGATTCGGGGCCTCGGTAGAGTCGGCCGGTGCGCGAATCCTCCTGTCCCTGCGTGATCTGCACCGACCATCCCGACGCTCGCGGCGGCGGCGTCGTCGACACGGTCCGGGAACACGGCTGGTCGGCGCTGCGGATCGCGGGCGGCTGGGTCGAGTTCGCGTACACGGTCGGGCTGTGGCACACGTTCCGCCGGCCGGAGATCGTGATGTTCGGCCTCGACGGCGAGAGCATGCAGCACTGGCTCAACGCCTGCGTGGCGCTCGGGCGGGACCGGGGCTGGCCCGAGCCCGGGGAGGCGTTCACGGGCGTACTGGACGGCTTCGCCACCCAGTTGCGGCCGGTCGACGACTCGTGGCGGGACGCGCTGTTCGGCACCGCGCACCGCTTCTACGGCGGCGTGGCGATGCCCGTACAGCAATTGGTCTGGCCGGACCGCGATGGACGCTGGCCGTGGGACGAGCGGGCCACGGCGAGCAGCCGAAACCGGCAGGCGCACGCGTGGCTGCCCGTCTCGGAGCACCCGGCGGGCGCATGGCGGCTGGTCGGCGAGTTGGAGCCGGACTTCCCGTTCCCGGTCGGCCCGGACTCGTGGGCGCTGACCACCACCGCGGTGCTCGACGGCGTACGTCCGGTGGCCCGGGTCGGCCTGGACGAGGGCGCCTACGACGTGCTGGACGAACGGGGCTACGACGCCGACGACCTCCGCCTGGCGTTCCTCGGTGACCTCGTGATCAGGTATCCGGAACTGGGCGCCTGCGCCGACCTCGGCGAGGGTCAGGTGGCGATCACCAGCGACGACCGGATCTGGATCCGGGCCCGGCTCGCCGAGCACGAACGCCGGGAGAGCACCCGGCTCTGGGAGTCCCTCTCACAGCCCGGCTGACCGGGAGGGGTCACCCGGTTCCGGGGCGCTCGCTGCGGGGCAGCTTGGCGACCACCGTCTCGTAGGAGGCGTCGATCGCCTCGAACAGCTCGTCGCCGGGGATCAGCCCGCCGATCCGCAGGCTGTTCCACCCGTAGCGCCCGATGTACGGCATCACCGTGGCATCGTGCGGGTAGCGCAGCAACCACTCGTCGGCAACCTCCCGGTTCGGGCCGCACTTCACCCCGACGGTCGACCCGCACTCCCCGCCGAGGAACGCGAAGATCTTGGGGCCGACCTTCGCCACCACGTCGCTCTCCCACGGCTCGTCCCGCCACGCGCCCGGCTTGGCCAGGCAGTAGTCGAGCACGTCCGCCCACGTCGCGCGGGACCTCACTGTCATCCGCAACCCCACTCTCGGCGACCAGGCTCTCACCCTGGCACGACATTACGTGCGAGAGATAACCCCTCGACCGATGCGTACGCCGATGCGACGATCCCCCGGTGCCGGTAACCCGTGGTGATCTCTTGCGTTGGCAGTTCGACCTGACCTGGTCGCTGTTCGAGTACCACCTGGAACGGTTGGAGCCGGCGGACTTCCTCTGGGAACCCGCCGAGCACTGCTGGACGGTCCGGCCGACCGCCGACGGCGGCTGGGTGCCGGACTGGGCCGACGTCGAGCCCGATCCGATCCCGGTCCCCACGATCGGTTGGCTCACCTGGCACATCGGCTGGTGGTGGACGGTGTCCATCGCGCACGCCCGAGGACGGACGCCACCGGAGCGCACCGACATCCGCTGGCCCGGTCCCGGCGGGGCCGCCGTCGGTTGGTTGCGCGGTCTGCGTACGGAGTGGCTGGGTGTGCTCGACCGGTTCACCGACGCCGACCTGGACCGGGTCGCACCGTTCCCGTGGCAGGACGATCCCGAGCACACCATCGCCCACATGCTCGGCTGGCTCAACGCGGAGCTGATGAAGAACTCCGCCGAGATAGGTCAACTCCGCCTGGTCCGCGCCGCCATATGATCACCTTCATGACGTCCCCACGGCTGAAGAGGACCGATGTTCGCCATCCCGCTGCGTGACAATGCCGAACTGCGCGTGCTCGAACCGTGGTACGCCGAGGAGTTCTTCACCCACCTGGAGCGCGCCCGTACGCACATCGCACCCTGGGTGGGCGCGACGTTCGTCGCGTCCGATCTCGACGGCGCGCGGGAGGTGCTCCAGCGGTACGCCGACGGCCAGGCCGTCGACCGGCAGCGCATCTACGGGATCTGGCTCGACGGCACCCTCGTCGGCGGCACCATGTTCGTCAGCTTCAACGCGGCCTCGGGCGTGTGCGAGGTCGGCTGCTGGCTCGAACCCGCCGCGGAGGGACACGGGCTGATCACCCAGGTGGTCCGCTTGATGATCGACTGGGCTTTCCGGGTACGCGGACTGTCCCGCGCCGAGTGGCGCACCCTGCCGGACAACGTACGCAGCGTGAACGTGGCCAAGCGGCTGGGCATGAGCCTGGACGGCGTGCTGCGGCAGTACTCACCGGCCGGCGAGGGGCGCCGCAAGGACCAGCAGTACTGGTCCGTACTCGCCGACGAGTGGCCCGGCGCCGCCTAGCCGGTCCCCCCGTCGACCGAGGGGCCGCTCGGCCGTCACTGGCGGATGGCCTCGCCGGCGATCTCGATCCGTACGCTCTTGCCGACCAGGACTCCGCCGCTCTCCAGTGCCACGTTCCAGATCAGCCCGTAGTCCTCACGATTGATCTCCGCCGTCGCACTGAACCCGAAGATGTCCTGCCCGTACGGGTCACGCCTGGCGCCGCCGAACTCCACCGCAAGGTCGACCGCCCGGCTGATCCCCTTGACCGTCAGCTCCCCGGTGAGCGTGAATCGGCCGGGGGTGGCGGCGGCGGGCTGCGGCACGTTCTGCGTCCTGCCCCGCTGACCCAGCCGGTGGTTGCGCAGCCGGGCCCAGTAGAAGATCGGGTCCTCTTCGGCGGCCTGCCATTTGATGCCCGTACTGCGGTATTCGAGGGTGGGATACCGCTCGACGTCGAGAAAGTCGGGACTGCTCAGATGGGTGTCCCGATCGGTACTTCCGGTGGTGATGCTCGCCGCCTGGATGGTCGCACTCACCGAGGAACCCAACGGGTCGTCGGCCACGAAAATCCGCGCGGTCGCCTCGGCGAACTCTCCGCGTACGGGACTCACCATCATGTGCCGGGCAAGGAAACCGATCCGCTTGTGCGCCTGATCGAGAAGATAGGTGCCGGCAGCCGGGATGGTCATGCCGTCCCAGATCCGTGTGACGTAATCGGTCATCGTTGTTGCCTTCCCCCCGACCGTGCCGGGTGTTTACCAGTTGTGCCGCCGGGCACGCGGGGTCCACCCGACGCGTCGGCTCCCGTGCCCTCCCGCCCAGCATAGGGACGCTTCGGGCCGGCTTCCCGGGCCCCACCGAACAGTGGATCAAGACTGACCCCCCGCTGTTGAAATGGGCGCGTACGGCAGTGGTTTCGCACCGCATTCCGGTCATTTCACGACCCCGTTGACACTTCGGAGAGGGTGGGTCGAATCACAATTCGACCGAGTTCGATCGCGGCGCTCGACCCGGTGACCATTGGCGGCTCGACAGCGTGAGAACGCTCACTTCTCGACCCGAGCTTCGGATGTTTTCCGCCCGGCTATCCCGCCCGGATACCACCGAAAACCACACCCGGCCACAGGCAAGCGAAATCACAGCTCCGTCCCCCATGGACAATTCCGTGGGGCGACACCACGTCCGTACCCTCAGGTGGTGGCCGGCGCGCGGTGGCGGAGCAGGGTCGCGTCCCAGACCCCGACGCCCGCCACCACCAGGGTGGCGAGCACGGCCAGCACCACCGGCGACACGACCGGCCCGACCGGTACCAGGGCCGCCAGCACACCGACCGCGACCAGCCGGGGTTTCGACACCCCACCGAAGACGGAGTGCTTGAACAGCGCGTGGCCGGCCAGGAAGAGAGCCGGCCCGCCGAGCACGGTGACGATCGTCGCCGTGCCGGTATGGCCGTCCGGGTGCGCGATCACCAGCTCGTCCCCGACCGCCTCGACGATGATGCCGGCGACCATGGGCAACTGGAAGTAGGTGTAGGCGGAGCGGCCGATCCGACCCGGATCCTCGGACCGGTCGATCACCTCGCTGGCCGCCTCGGCGCTGCGGTCGAAGTAGAGCCACCAGAGCGCCACGCTGCCCAGGAAAGACACGACGAAGGCGAACAGGTGCGGTGCCCCGGCCGGCCGGTCCCCGAAGACCGAACCGGTGATCAGGATGGACTCACCGAGCGCGATCAGGATGAACAGTTGGCCGCGTTCGGCCAGGTGCCGACCACTGATCGGCCAGTCCGACGGGGTGGACCTGCCGACCCGGGGAATCCAGAAGCCGCTCATCGCGGCGAAGTATTCGATCACCACCGCGACCGCCCAGAGCACCAGCCGGGTCCCGCCGTGGCTGAGGCCACCGGCCACCCAGAGCGCGCTGGTGACCGCCTTCCAGGCCAGCAGGCGTTGGAAGTTCACCCGCAGCCCGAGCCGCTGGCGCTTCTGCTCGGCCGACTCGTCCGCACCGGGTCGGCTCAGGGACAGCAGGACGAAGACGCTGCGCCCCACCTGGATCGCCGCGTACGCCCCGGCGACCCAGATGCCCCGCTTCCCGTACGCCTCCGGCAGGGACGCCGAGAGGATCAGGCTGAGCAGCATCAGGCCGACCAGCATCAGCCGTACGCCGAGCTGGTTCGGGTCGAACCAGTTGGTGACCCAGGAGGTGTCCACCCAGGCCCACCAGAGCGCGAGCAACAGCAGCAGGGTCTGCACCACTCCGAGCGGAGTCAGGTGGGTGAGCAGCAAATGGGTCAGCTGTGTGACCGCCAGTACGTAGATCAGGTCGAAGAACAACTCCACGAACGTGACCCGCCCACGCCCCGCCGCCCCCCGCAGCCCCCGAACACTGTCCCCAACATCCGCCACCCACCCCACCCCCATTCACCACCCCACCCACCCTCCCCCACCCCCTCCCCTCCACCCTCCAGTTCGGCGCGTTGATCATGAAGTTAGCGACCATTTCAAGCCCGGAAATGGTCGCTAACTTCATGATCAACATGGGTGGCGGTTGGGGGGAGGGGGATCGGGGTATGGCGATGGGGTAGACCGCGTGGGCACCGGCGGATAGGCGTAGGTAGCCGCGCTACGAACTGGAGGTGTGTTGTGGTCAGAATTCCTTCGCTCTCGCGGCGCGCGGAGAAGGCACCCGAGACGGTGACCGTGCCGACCCGGGACAACAACGGCGACGGCCGGATCGACGAACGCGACGCCACACCCGTGGCCGCCACCACCCCGGTGGCCCGAAGTACGGACACCGCACCGCCACGCACCGACCGGGCGGTGGCGCACTCCGACGCCGTACTGCCGGCGAGCGAACGGGCCCGTACCGGTGACGTGACCCCGGCGAGCGAGCGGGCGACGTACCGCAGCTCGACGGCCGGACCGGCGACGGCGGCCGCACCGGTGCTCGACCGATCGCGCGGCACCGACACCGCGACCGATACCCGCCCGCTCGGCGGACCCGCCCGGACCGACGGCCGTCCGCTCGGCGACGCCACCCGCACCGACGGCCGCCCGGTACGCGACGGCCTCGACCGATCCGACCACCGGACCGACGACCGGACCGACGACCGGACCGGCCACCCGATCGATGACCGGACCGACGACCGGACCGACACGATCGACGAGCGGGCGGACCGCGAGCCGCCGGTGGTGGTGCCCGCCGGGCCGCGCCCGCGCGCCAGCCTGCTCGCCACCCTCAGCCTGGTCCTCGGCGTCGCCGCCGCCCTCTTCGTGCTCACCGGCACCCTCGCCGGGTACGGCATCGCGGTCGGCACCCTCGGTGCGCTGCTCGGCGTCGCCGGCATCTCGGCCACCAGCCGTCGGCACGTGGCCGGCAAGTCCGACGCCCTACTCGGCCTGGGGCTCGGCCTCACCGCGGTGGTCATCGGCATCCTCGCGATGACCGGCCAGTTCACCTGGCCCACCACGGACGGCGACTGGGTGCTGCGCTTCCGGGAGTGGCTTGACGCACAGTTTGTGGACCGGTTCTAGGGGGCACATATGACGTCGGAGCGGTGGTTCACCGCTCCGGCCCAGCTCGCCGGGCGGTGGTTCACCGCCAGAGCTCACTCGGTGACGGGGGCGGCGACAAGCCGCCCCCGCAGCGATGTACGAACCAGCTCGGAGCGATGCACGAACCAGCTCGGAGCGATGCACGGAACAGCTCGGGGCGGGGCACGAAACAGCTTGGCAGGGCGACCGCGGTCACAGACGCAACAAATCGTCGCCGGCACCCGCCTCACACGCAACGATCAACGGTACGACGCAACTTCCACCGGTGGTTTCCCTCGGCTCCCGCCGCATAGCGTTGGGTATCGCGCCAGCCCGTGAGCCGACCTTGGCCGGGCGCGCCCGACCACTGGGAGCAGGGCATGACGCTTGATGCCACCCGCCGCCACTATCTGATGTGCCGGCCCACATATTTTGCCGTCTCGTACGCGATCAACCCCTGGATGGACCCGAGCGCCCCGGTCGACGCCGCGCTCGCCATCCGACAGTGGGAAACACTGCGCCGTACCTACCTTGACCTCGGCCACACGGTCGAAGAGATCGAGCCGGTGCCCGGCCTGCCCGACATGGTCTTCGCCGCAAACGGCGCAACCGTGGTGGACGGCGAGGTGCTCGCCGTACAGTTCCGCGACCCCCAGCGGGCCGACGAGGCCCCGGCGTACCGGTCGTGGTTCGAGCGGGCCGGGTATCCGGTGCACGAGGCCAAGTACGTCAACGAGGGCGAGGGCGACATCCTGCTGGTCAACGGGATGCTGCTGGCCGGCACCGGGTTCCGTACGGCGCACGCCGCGCACGCCCAGTTGCAGGAGGTGTTCGGCCGGCCGGTGGTGACGCTGCAACTGGTCGACCCGCGCTTCTACCACCTGGACACCGCGCTCTGCGTGCTCGACGAGCGGACCGTGGCGTACCTGCCGGAGGCGTTCTCGGCCGGGAGTCAGGCCGTACTGCGTCGGCTCTTCCCGGACGCGGTCCTGGCCGACATCGCGGACGCCGAGGTGTTCGGCCTGAACGCGGTCAGCGACGGCCGGAATGTGGTGCTTCCGACGCGGGCCACCGGCCTGGCAACTAGGCTGCGCGAGCGCGGATACAACACAATTGGTGTTGATTTGTCCGAGCTGCTCAAGGCAGGCGGCGGGCCGAAGTGCTGCACGCTGGTGCTGCGGGAACGAGAGGCAAGCAAGTGATCGTGGACGATATGCTGCTGACCCCCGAGGCGGTACGCGACGCGGAACGCTGGACCGCGCACAACTACCACCCGCTGCCGGTGGTCATCTCCTCCGCCGAGGGCGCCTGGGTGACCGACATCGACGGCAGGCGCTACCTCGACTGCCTCGCCGGCT
The DNA here is from genome assembly GCF_036250065.1 of Micromonospora sp. NBC_01699. Lineage (NCBI taxonomy): Bacteria > Bacillati > Actinomycetota > Actinomycetes > Micromonosporales > Micromonosporaceae > Micromonospora > Micromonospora sp. NBC_01699. Next base: position 6,973,635 of record NZ_CP109199.1, read on the forward strand.
ACTCGGCGCTCAACTTCGGCCACCGCCACCCCAGGCTCGTCGCCACCGCACACGAACAGCTCGACCGGCTCACCCTGACCAGCCGCGCCTTCGTGCACGACCAGTTCGCCACCTTCTGTCATGAGCTGGCCGACCTCTGCGGCACCGAACTCGTACTGCCGATGAACACCGGCGCCGAGGCGGTCGAAACCGCGATCAAGGTCGCCCGCAAGTGGGGCTACCAGGTCAAGGGCGTGCCGGCGGGCAAGGCCACCATCGTGGTCGCCGACGGCAACTTCCACGGCCGGACCACCACCATCATCAGTTTCTCCACCGACCCGGACGCCCGCAACGACTTCGGGCCGTACACCCCCGGCTTCAAGATCGTCCCGTACGGGGACCTGACCGCCCTGTCCGAGGCGATCGACGAGAACACGGTCGCCGTACTGCTCGAACCGATCCAGGGTGAGCAGGGCGTGGTCGTACCGCCGGCCGGCTACCTGCCCGGCGTACGGCAGCTCTGCACCGAACAGAACGTGCTCTTCCTCGCCGACGAGATCCAGTCCGGGCTGGGCCGCACCGGCACCACGTTCGCCCTCGACCACGAGGGTGTCCGGCCGGACATGTACCTGCTGGGCAAGGCGCTCGGCGGCGGCATAGTGCCGGTCAGCGCGGTCGCCGCGGACAGGTCGGTACTCGGCGTGCTGCGGCCGGGTGAGCACGGCTCGACCTTCGGCGGGAACCCGCTGGCCTGCGCGGTGGCGACCGAGGTCGTACGCCTGCTCGCCACCGGCGAGTTCCAGCGCCGCTCGGCCGAGCTGGGCGCCCGGCTGCACGCCTCCCTGAACGGGCTGATCGGCGAGGGCCTGGTCGCCGTACGCGGCCGTGGCCTGTGGGCCGGCATCGACATCGACCCGTCCCTGATGACCGGCCGCCAAGCCTGCGAGCGCCTGGCCGAACACGGCGTCCTGGCCAAGGACACCCACGGCTCCACCATCCGCCTGGCCCCACCCCTGGTGGTGGAACCCGAAGAACTCGACTTCGCCGTAACCCAACTCCGTACCATCCTCACCTGACCCACCCGCCCCGAGGGCGCCTCGTTCAGAGAAAGAGTGGTTATCCGGGCCCGGATAACCACTCTTTCTCCACAAGTGTGGACGTGCAGGGTCAGGGGCGTTCTATGACGCGCATGGCCATCGTCGGGGCTTCGGCCATGACGGAGGTGGGGTTGATGACGCCGCCGGAGGTCCAGTTGCTGGAGCGGCCGATCTGGACGCCGGGGTAGAGCTCGACGATGTCGTTGCTGCGCAGCGCCCGGTTGGTTTGCTGGGTAAGTGCGATTCGCTCGTCCTCGTCCATCGAGCCGCCCGGTCGGATACCGGAGCCGTTGGTGCTGACGTCGAAGGCGACCAGGTCGCCGCCGCGCAACTCGAACCGGACGTGGTTGCGGCTGATCCAGCGCCGCGCCTCCTCGCTCAGCCACTGGCCGAGCATGATCCCGCCGGACTCCTCCGGCGCCCGCCCGACCGTCACCGGCCGGTCGGCCGACACCACGAACCGGCGGCGGACCTGTCCACCGACCCGGACCGACAGCACCTCGGTGCCCGGCCGGGGGCCGGCGTCGGTGAGCCGCAGGTCGTGCCGGGGGCAGCCCGGGGAGCCGGAGCGCAGGGTAGGCGGCGGCTGTCCGCCCGGTTCGCGATCGGACCGGGCCAGGTCGGCGAAGGAACCGCCGCCCCCGCCACCACCGCCGCCGAACAGTACGCAGCCGGGCTCGGGGCAGCGCCAGAGCCGGGACAGCAGCTTCGCCCCGGTCGGTGACGGGCCGGGCGAGGTCCAGACCGCGCCGCCACCGGCCTGCGCCACCAGGGCCGGGCCGTTCGCGCCGGTCACCGGGGCGAGCAGGCGACCGGGCTGGGAGCCGAGCCAGGGGTAGCGGCCGAGCATGCCGTCGAACCGCATCCGGCTGAGCACCGGCAGGCCGAGCAGGTCGGCCAGTTCCAGCATCCGTTCGACCGGGTTCGGCAGCACCTCGACCAGCCCGTCGTCGGCCCAGCGGCGGACCACCATCCGCTCGTTCGAGGTCAGGTCGGCATCGGAGAGCAGGGCCCGGTGCACGACCGGGTAGACCGGGACGCTGTCCTCCTCCAGTTGCCGGCTGAGCGCGTCGATGACGATGCCGAGCCGGAGCATGCTGGCCGGACGGCCGCCGTCGAAATCGGTGTAGCGGACCACCTCGGCCAGGTCGAGTACGGCCCGAGCGAGCGCCGGGTCGGTGCAGACCCGTCCCTCGATCGCGTCGAGGACCTTGCTGATCTCGAATCTCACGCCGTTCCCCCGAGAATCTGGTCGATACGCTGCGCGAGCTGGATGTCGCGGCGGGTCACTCCCCCGACTGAGTGGGTGGCGCACCGGAACGTCACGGTGCGCCACCTGATGTCGATGTCGGGGTGGTGGTCGAGTTCCTCGGCCACCACCGCCACCCGGTCCACCACGCCGATCGCCTCGGGAAAACTGCCCAGCTCGACGGTTCGGGTGATCACCGCCGAGTGGCCCGACCAGCCGTCCAACCGCTCCAGCTCGCCGCGGACCGCCTCGGCGTCCAGCACCTCTGCCATGGGCAGACCTTACCGCCGCCGTCGGGCACCGGGGTGAGCAACCGTGGCCGGCCCACCCGCCGGACGCTCCCGCCTCACCGGTCGGCGCGCAGTTCGGCGCCCACACTGTGCAGGTGCCGCAGCGCCTGCGCGTACGAGTCGAGGAGGCCGGTCTCCTCGTACGGGATGCCCTGCTCGGCGCAGTACGCCCGGACGATCGGCTGCGCCCGGCGCAGGTTGGACCGGGGCATGCTCGGGAAGAGGTGGTGCTCGATCTGGTAGTTGAGCCCGCCGAGCGCGAAGTCGACCACCCGACTGCCCCGTACGTTGCGCGAGGTGAGCACCTGCTTGCGCAGGAAGTCGAGGTCGTCCTCGGCGGTCAGCACCGGCATGCCCTTGTGGTTGGGCGCGAACGAACAGCCCATGTAGACCCCCCACAGCCCCTGGTGTACGGCGATGAAGACCAGCGCCTTGACCGGGGACAGGACGGTGAACAGTACGCCGAGGTAGCCGGCCAGGTGTGCGACCAGCAGCACCGCCTCGATCGCCCGGTACCGCATCGGCGAGCGGAACAGCCCCTGGAAGCTGGCCCAGTGCAGGTTCAGCCCCTCCAGGGTGAGCATCGGGAAGAACAGGTACGCCTGGTGCCGGGCCAGCCAGCGCCCGAAGCCGCGCCGTTCCCGTGCCTGCTCGTCGGTCCAGACCAGGGCGCCGGCGCCCACGTCGGGGTCGTGGTCCTCGTGGTTGGGGTTGGCGTGGTGCCGGTTGTGCTTGTCGATCCACCAGCCGTAGCTGAGGCCGGTGCACAGGTTCGCGGCGAGCAGTCCGGCGACCTCGCTGGCCCGGCGGTTGCGGAACATCTGCCGGTGTCCGGCGTCGTGGCCGAGGAAGGCGACCTGGGTGGTGGCGATCGCGAGTCCGACCGCCACCGGCAGTTGCCACCAGGAGTCGCCGACGAGGAGGACCGCGACCCAGCCGGCGGCGAAGAGACCGACGGTGATGGCGATCTTGGCGGCGTACCAGCCCGGTCGGCGGTCGAGCAGACCCGCCCGACTGATTCGTCGAGATAACTGTGCGTAGTCGCTTCCCCGGCGGAGAGCAGGCTCCGCCACCGCGCCGACCGTCATCACTTCTCCTCAGGATGCTGGGATTTCATGACGCGTCGGGCGAGACGCGCTCACTCAAGTGTCACGGCCACGCTTGCACTGAGTAACCCTGGAAACCCCCTAATGAGCGGTAGTGCCAGCCCTACCGCGCCGGGTCAGCTCATCCGACCGACCGCCGCACGCCACCGGGCCAGGTCCCGGCGCCGCCGCTCGTAGGTGACGGCCAGGCCGATCAGGGCGAGGCCACCGAGGGCCAGGAAGATCCACCGGGGCAGCCGGTCCCACGCACCGACCACCTCGTACAGGGCGGCGATGGCGAGGGTGGCGCCGCCGAGCACCGCCGGCGCCTGCCGCCGCCAGTGCGCACCGGCGAGCACCACCACGAGCGCACCGACCCCGAGCAGCAGTCGCCGCCACGGCTGGTCCCCGGCCACCAGGACCGAGGCGAGGCTCGGCAGCAGCGCCGCCGCCAGCCCCGGGCCGTACGTCACCCAGCTACTCAGCGCCGGCCGGGCCCGCAGCGCGAGCGCGCCGACGATCAGCGCACCGAGCGCCGCCGGCAGGGTGTACGCCTCCAGCAGCGCGACCTCCGCCGAGCCGAGCAGCAGCCAGACCGCGAGCAGTTCACAACCGACGGCCACCAGGGCCAGCACCGACCGGCGCCGGGCCGATTCACCGGGGCGCAGGGCACGCACACCCACCGCCACCCCCCAGAGGGTGGCGACGGCCGCCGCGTACCTGGGCGTACCGGTGGTGAGCAGCAGCGCGACCACCGCACCGGCCTGCGCGGACGCCTCGACCGCGACCGCCTCCACCGGCCGTCGACCGCGCAGCACGGCACCGCCGGCGAGCGCCACCGCGGCCACCCCGAGCACCGCGAACGCGGCCAGTCGCAGCGGCAGGTCGGCGGCCCGGGTGGCGGCGACGGCGAAGACCAGCCCGGCGCCGATCGCGACCAGCCAGCCGGCGATCCGTACCGCCGGCACCCGGCCGGGCGACCCGTCGGCGGCACCGGCCGCGCCGATCGCCGCGCCGGTCAGCACGAGCAGGCCCAGCGCGACCAGGGTGGTGGCCGGGGTCGGCAGCGCGCCGGCCAGGCCCGCACCGGTCAGCAGCAGACCCAGCGGTACGAGCACCAGCCGGCCACCGACACCGCCGCGCCCCGCCAACCGGGCCGGTGACGGCTGCGTCAACGGAACTGCCGACCGGTCCGATGTCGGGCCTGTCGACCGATCCGATGCGGGGCCTGTCGACCGGTCCGATGCCGGGGCTGTCGACCGGTCCGATGCCGGGGCTGTCGACCGGTCCGGTGCTTGCGCGCCCTCGGGTGTGGGCGTCGGGCGCGTCGCAACGGTGGCGGCGAGCAGGGCGGCGAGACCGCCGAGCAGGGCCACCGCCGGCACCACCGGCCACCGGGCACCCGCCCCGGCGAGTACGACCAGGGCCGCCACCGTGGAGGGCGCCATCCCGGCCAGCACCGCCCCGGTGACCGTCCGGCGCCCGGCCCAGCCGGTCAGGGTCGCGGCGACCGCCAGCACCGCCAGCGCCGCCCCGGACGGGACGTCGACCGGCCACCCGCCCGGGGTGAGCCCCGCCCCGGCGGGCGACCCGGACCAGATCCGCCCCAGCCAGCCGTACGGGCCGAGCAGCACCGCCCCGATCGCGGGGGTGACCGCCACGACGGCCGAGAACGCCAGCACCGGTACGCCGAACAGGGTCGCCGACACCGGCCGGGTGGCGAGCCAACCGGTGAGATACAGCGCGGCGACCAGCAGCAGCACTCCGACCGCCGCGTAGAGCCCGACCGGTTCACCGGTCCGACCGAACAGCGGCGACAGTCCGGTCACCAGTGCGGCGGCGGTGAGCGCGGTGTCGGCGTACGGCAGGTGGTCGGGGCGGCGGCGGCCCAGCACGACCACCGCCCCGAGCAGCAGTACGCCGCTGGCGAGCGCGGCCCGTGTCTGCCACCAGGGCGCGACCCCGGCGGCGAACAGTCCCACGGTCACCACGCCCGGTACGGCGACCAGCCCGACCCCGAGCCCGATCCCGCCGATCGCCCGCCGTACCCCCGCCAGCCGGTCCCCCGGCACCGGCCCGGCGAGTACGCCGATCCCCAGCCCGACGAGCACGATCACGCCGAGTACGGCGGCCGCGCTCACCGGGCGGGCGAGGCCGAGCAGGAACGCGTGCCCGGTCAGCACGGTTCCCGTACCGGCCCGGACCAGCAGGGTCGGCACACCCGGCGCCGGGAGCCGGACGGCGGCGACCAGCAGGAGCGCCGCCACGGTCAACTCCAGGGCGGCAAGCGCCCACCAGGGCAGCGCCACCGCCGCCGGGACCGCGAGCACCACGAGCCCGGTGCCGAGCACCCCGATCAGCTCCCGGGCCGACCGGGGCAGCAGCACCGCGCACGCCACCGCCAGCAGCAGCACGGTGACCGGCACCTGCCAGTCGAGGATGCTCACCCGACCGGTGCCGGTGCCCCGCCAGACCGGCAGCGACCGGGTCACCGCCTCGTACGCGATCGCGATGGTCATCGCGCCGACCACCAGACCCAGCCCGCCGGCGAGCAGCAGGCCGCCGACCCGGGGGCCACCGCGTACTCCGGCCGGCAGCCGTGGCCCGGTCAGCGCGACCGCGCCGGCCAGCCCGGCGACCACCAGGCCGCCGGCGACCAGCAGCACCGACGCGTCCCACTCGGCGACCGGCCGCAGCACCGCCCCGGCGAGGCTGACCACGACCACCAGCCCGGCGGCGGCCTGGAAGCCGGCGCTGCGCGCGAGCACCGCACCGGCAACCAGGACCGCCACCGCGACCAGCAGCGGGCCGCCGGCCAGCACCGGCGAGCCGGGCCCGTCGGCCACCAGCAGTGCGGCCAGGCCGCAGAGCCCCGCGCCGGCCAGGGCGACGGCGTACGCCACCCAGCCGAGCACCTGGCGGGCCAGCGCCACCCCTCCGGGCGCCGCCCCGCCGGATTCCCCAGCGCCGACACGCACGCCGACCGGATCCGGTTCGACGCGGGTGGTGTGCAGCACCGCCAGGTTGAGCCCGGCCAGCGCGGCGAAGACCAGCGTCCAACCGGCCGTCTCCGGCCGCCACGATGCCGCGGTCAGCGGCAGCACCGGCTGGGCCAGCACCAGTGCGGTGAACCAGGGTGCCCGCAGCCGGGTGAGTCGCCGGTATCCGGCCGCCACCGTGGCGCCGACCCCGCAGACCAGTGCCGCGTAGGAGCTGCCCGACCAGTCGGCGACCCCGAACAGGTCCACCGACCAGGCGGCGTACCCGTCGAGTGCCACCAGCAGCAGCCCGACCACGGAGAATGTCTCGGCGGTGGCGGTGAGGCCGCGCCGCTTCGCCAGTGGCGGCAGGGCCAGCACCAGCCCGGTGATTCCGGCCAGGATCGCCGCCCGTCCGGCCACCCCGACGACCGACCAGGTGACCACCATGAAGACAACGGCGGCGGCGAAGAGCAGCAGTCCACCGAGGACGAAGAGCAGATTCTGTACGGCCCGGGTGGACGCCTCCGGGCGTACCGGTGCGGGGCTCAGCAGTGCGGGGCCGACCTGTGCGGGGATCGGCGGTACGGGGCCGACCTGTGCGGGGATCGGCCGTGGTGCGACCGGCGGGGCGGCGGTGAGCGGGGCGCCCGGCGGAACCGGCGCGGTGACGAGCGGGCGGTTGGCGTACACCGTCGTCCGGATCCGGACGACCAGGTCGGCACGGCGCCGACGCAGCTCGTCGAGGGCCCCGGTCAGCGCCGTGTACGCCTGTCGGGCCTGCTCGACCCGTCCGGCCAGCGCGACGATCTCGCCGTCGAGCCGGATCACCTCGGCGGCGACCGGATCCGGTGCCCGGCCGCAGCGCGGGCACCCGGTGCTCAGATTGGCGCCCGCCCCGCAGGCGGGGCAGGGATAGGAACTCGGCGCAGTGCTCACCCCCGCATGGTGGTCCCGAAGTCGAGGCCCGGCCCAGAGTCCGCGTACTCATCGGCGGTCTCCGGCGGACGGATAGCCGACATCAGGTCCGGGTCTGCTCGTGCACCCAGGCGGTGTAGTCCGGGTTTCCCCCCTCCACCCAGTGCACCAGCACCTCCGGCACCTCGTACGGGTGCGCGCTGCGCAGGTGCTCGACCAGCGCCTCCACCCGGTCCGGTGCGGTCTTGAACTGCACCGACCATTCCCGGGTGGTTTCCATTCGGGACTGCCACCAGTAGGTGCTGTCCATCGGGCCGCCGACCTGGGCGCAGGCGGCGAGCCGGCCGGCGACCGCCGCGGCGGCGAGCAGATCCGCCACCGACCGGGAATCCACCACGGTCGTCACGATGCAGAGCTGGTCCACGCCGCGCACCCTACGCGTTGATGCGGTGGAGATCGACCCATTCGTCGATCCGTTTCCACCAGTCGTAGAGCCAGTCGATCCGCTCCTGCCGCCCGGCGGGTATTTCCTCCGACGGTACCGACCAGAAACGCATGATGATCTTCTTGTCCATCGGCAGTTCGCGCCAGACGTCCGCCACCGTGAGCATCCGATCCAGTCCGGTGTGCGCGACGAAGATGACCCCCGCGTCCGGTGCCGCGTCCAGCGCCGCCAGTACGCCACCCGGTTGCGGCGCCAGCACGTGCCGCATCCCCTCCGCCCGTACGGCCATCTTCTCCAACCCGCGGGCCCGCAGCCGGGCGATGGCCCGGATCCGGCGACGCGGGGTGAAGTTGCCGCCCTCCGGAAAGATCACGAGGGCGTCGTTGCTGTCCAGACCGACGGCCAGATGCCCGATCTGCTCGGTGAGGGTCCGGCCCGGCTGCCGACTGTCGGCGCCGACCGCCGGGTCCTGCGCCCGACCGGGCGCGATGAACCGGTTCGGCAGCCGGTTGAGCAGCACGTCCACCGCCGGGTCCCACTGGAGGGTCTCCTTCAGGACGATCCGCGGCTCCCGGTCGAACCAGTTGACCAGCGCGTGGATCAGGATGAACGAGTCACCCGGACCGGCGTGCCGGCAGAGCACCAGCTGCGGACGTCCCGGCAGGGCGCTGTTCGGGTCGGCGCCGACCACCTCGATGGTCAACCGCAGCGCCCACTGGGCCTGCCAGAAGAGGAAGTCGAGGAACCAGCCGGTCAACACGTAGTGGGCGCGCTGGAACCAGGGTGAGCGTTTCTTCCAGCCGAAGCCGGAGGCGACCCAGAGGCCGAAGAGTGCGATCAGCGCGCTGGCGTCCCAGGCCAGGTAGATGATCGTCATCCAGAGCACGCGCAGCGGGCGCAGGTATCCCGGCACCAGCGGCGAGGCCGCCGCCGCCAGCAGCAACCAGACCGGCATCGCACTGACCAGTACGAACGCGAGCAGCACCACGGCCGGACCGAACAGCACCCGCCGCAGCCACCGGGGCGGCAGCCGCATCAGACGCCTTCGACGTGCGAGTGCAGGTAGCGCCGGGAGGCGGTGTACGCCCGGCTGATCCGTCGCCCGACCGCCGCCATGTCCCGGTAGGCCCACGGGGTGTCGTCGCGCGGCTGCGACCCGCCGGTCGGCAGCACGTGCACGTCCACGTCGTCCGGCAGCGCCGCCATCTCGCGGGCGAACCGGTGCCGGCGGGCGATCTCGAACGCGACCTGGGCGATCTCCCAGGGCCGTCGCGGCGGCGTCAGCGGCCGTTCGATCCGACCGACCTGGAGTACGAAGATCTGCTTGGCGCCGCTCTCCACCGCCTCGCCGATCGGGATCGAGTTGACGATCCCGCCGTCGACGAAGTGCTCCCCGTCGATCTGGGCCGGCGGCAGCAGGCCGGGCACCGAGGCGGAGGCGAGCACCGCGTCGACCAGCGGCCCGCTGGAGAACCAGTGCTCGGCGGCCCGCTCGATGCTCGCCGCGCAGCACCGGAACGGCACCTTGAGGTCGGCGAAGGTGGTCTGCTCCCCCAGCTCCGCCTCCAGCAGCCGACGCAGCGGGCGCGGCGAGTGCAGGTGCGTACGGGCGGCGAAGCGGCGCAGCTGCCGGGCGACCGAGTCGCCGTACACCTCGCTCGCCTCCGGCGACGCCCAGAGCCGCACCAGCCGGTCGGTCACCGCCTCGGTCGGGTCGGCGGCGACCAGGGCACCGTTCACCGCGCCGATCGACGTACCGATGACGAGGTCGGGGCGGATGCCGGCGCGGAACAGCGCCCGGAGCATGCCGACCTCGACCGCGCCGAGTACGCCTCCGCCGCCGAGCACGAACGCGACCGGACCTTTGACCATGCCTTTCATCGTGGCACGACCGGTCACGGTCGCACTCGGCGCGGCCCGTGGTCGCCCCGATCGGTTCCCCGACCACCGCGGGTGGGGGCGGACGGGCGCGGTCAGTCGGGGTAGATGCCGCCGTCCAGGGTGATCACCTTGTTGGTGAGATACGAGTTGGTCAGCATCGCCAGCACCATCGCGGCGACGTCGTCGGCGGAGCCGAGGCGCCCGACCGGCACCGGCATCGCCGGATTGTCCGGGTTGACGGCGGTGAACCCGGTACCGGCGATCAGCGCCGGGGCGATGGTGTTGACCGTCACCCCGGCACCGGCCACCCGGGCGGCGAGGTGGTGCATCAGTCCGTGCAGACCGGCCTTGCTGGCCGCGTAGTGCGGCCCGATGACGCCGCCGTTGAGTGCCGCGATCGACGACAGGAACAGGATCCGGCCGTACCGGCGGGAGATCATCTCCGGCAGTACGGCCCGGGTCATCAGCCAGGGTGCGCGCAGGTTGACCGCCATCGTCTCGTCCCACAGGTCCAGCTCGACCTGCTCCCAGGAGAGTTGGTGGCCGACCCCGGCGTTCGCCACCAGCACGTCGACCTGGCCGAACTCGGCGCGGGCGGCGTCGACGGTGGCCGCCGCCGCATCCGGCATCCGGAGGTCGGCGGCGAGGACGAGGGCCCGCTGGCCCAGGGCCCGGATCTGGTCGGCGATCCCCTCGGCCGGGGCCCGGTGGTCGGAGTAGGTCAGGACGACGTCGGCGCCGGCCGCGGCCAGGCTGAGCGAGATCGCCCCGCCGATCCCACCGGAACCGCCGGTGACCAGCGCGCACCGACCGTACAGTTCCTCAGCCACGTCGCTGCCCTTTCCCCGACCGGGCGGATGCCCCCGAGCAGGCCAAATCTAACGTGACTGCGCAGCGGACCGACGGCGTTTCGGCCGTCCCCGCGCTTCGGTAACATGTGCCCACCCATACTGACCGCCGCGACCGGTTCGACCGACGCGTCGATTCCGGACCACACCGGCCGGACCAGTCGACCGGCGGGACCGATCGCGAAACGCCCCTTCGGGGTAACCCCGAAAACGGTGGCCGAGGAGACCAGGAAGTGCCCCTACCGCCCGGTTCTGACGCCCTCACCCGACTCCGGCGCACGATCTTCCGTGCTCCCGGTCCACTGCGCTGGGTCGCCATCGGCACGCTGATCGGACTGGTCGGGATCCTGGTGCTGGTCGGGGTCGTGGTCAGCACCAGGCTCGGCGGCGTACCGGTGGTGGACGCCCGGTCAACCGACGGCGACGGCGGCAACCGGGGCATCGCGGCGGCACCGCTCGGGGTGGCGCCGAGCCCCGGCACCCCACCGAAGCCGCTGCCGGACGGCTACGTCCCGCTCGTACTGGCCGCCGGGAAGGTGTGTCCGGCGGTGCCGGCGGCCCGGATCGCGGCGCAGTTGATGGCCGCCTCCGGCTTCGACCCGGAGGTGCTCGGCGAGGACGGCGCGGAGGGCGTCGCGCAGTTCCGGCCCGAGCTGTGGCGGGCGTACGGGCCGTCGGCCACCGCCTCACCGACCGATCCGAACACGGCCGTACCCGCGCTCGGCGTGGCGATGTGCGCCCTGGTCCAGGACTTCGAGCAGCTCGACGGGGAGCCCTATCCGGTCGCGCTGGCCGCGTTCCAGTGGGGGACCGAGGCCGTACGCGAGGCCGGCGGGGTGCCGGACGCCCCGAGCCTGCGTACGTTCGCCGAGATGGTGTCGGACTACACCGCGTACTACGAACGGGACGATCGGCTGGCGCCCCGGTCCGCCACCCCGACCCGCCGGGGTCCCTCGTCGCCGAGCCCGACGCCGGGCGGCAGCCGGCCGCCGAGCCCCAACCCGACCGCGCCCGGGTCGAACGCCACGAACGCCTCGCCGGCACCGACAACCGCCGCGCCGCCGACACCGGTGTGGCAGGAGCGGGTGGTCCGGTCGACCACGGTCCTGCGCGTCGGCCAGTCGTGGACCTCGAACCGGTTGCAGCTCACCCTCGCCGACGGCGGCGACATCGTGCTGAAGGACCAGGGACGTACGGTGTGGAAGTCGAACACCGGCGGCCGGGGCGGCGAGCTCCTGGTCTTCCAGGCCGACGGGAACCTGGTCCTCTACTCCCGGGTCGGCGCCACGGTCTGGTCCTCGCACACGCCCCGCAACAACGCGGCGGTCCTCGTCCTGCGGGCCGACGGCAACGTGGTGATCTCGGCGAACGGTCGGACCGTCTGGCAGACCGGCACGGCGAAATGACCCGCCGGAGCGCACGGGGATAGGGGTTCGACCAGCGGTTGGCGGCAAATGCCGGGTCGGGCCATTGATCGTTGACATAATGGTTACATTCGCGCAACCTGATACGACCCCCTCCCCAGGCAGGTGCTGCGAACCATGTCTGCGCTGTACGCGGGCGGCCTGCTCGCCCGCAGGTACCGTCTCATCGACCAGATCGGCGCCGGCGGCATGTCCGTCATCTGGCGTGCCCGCGACGAGGTGCTGGACCGGGTGATCGCGATCAAGGTGCTCGCCGCGTCCCTGGCCGCCGACGCGCGGTTCCGCGACATGGTGCGCGAGGAGGCACGTGCCGCCGCCCAACTCGTCCACCCGCACGTCACGGCGGTGCACGACTACGGCGAGGAGATCGCCCCGAACGGTACGGTCACCGCCTTCGTGGTGATGGAACTGCTCACCGGCGAGGAGCTGGAAACCCTGCTGCTGGACGGGCCGCTGCCGTGGGCCGAGGCGGTGGAGATCTGCGCCCAGGTGGCCGAGGCGCTCGCAGCGGCGCACGAACTCGGCATCGTGCACCGGGACATCACCCCGTCGAACATCATGATGACCTCGGTCGGGGCGAAGGTGCTCGACTTCGGGATCGCCACCCACATCGGCGCCCCGGACGAGGACGAGGACGGCGAGACGTTCGGCACTCCCGCGTACGTGGCGCCGGAACGGCTCGACGGCACCCCGGCCCAGCCCGCGACGGACACGTACTCGCTGGGGGTGCTGCTCTACGAGACGCTCACCGGGCGGGTGCCCTATCCGGCCGAGACCTGGGACGACCTGACCGAGGCGCTGCGCACCGGCGGCCCGGTGCCACCGCTGACCGGCGTACCCGATCTGCCGCCGAGGGTGGCCGACGCCTGCCTACGCTGCCTGGTCCGCGCCCCGGCCGACCGGCCGACCGCGTACGAGGTCGGCGAACTGCTCCGGGACGAGTTGCTCACCGCCGAGGCGCCCGCCCCGCCGGTGGCACGACCGGCCATGATCACCCTGCCACCGCTGGCACCGGCCGCGGTGGCGCAGGCATGGGAAAGGGCAACCACCGGCGTACGGGTGCTGCCGCCGCGCCCCGACCAGGCCGGGCCGTTGTCCTCGCAGGTCCCCGCCCCGGCGCCCAGGGCGTTCGCGCCCGGCACCGACGCACCGGCCGGACGGCCGGGCCGCAGTGGCGGGCGGCCCAGGATCGAGACGATCGGCCTGGCCTTCGGCGCGGTGGCCGTGCTCGGGCTGGCCGTCCTCGTCGGTGTCTTCCTCAACGAGTCACCGCCGGCCCGTCAGGTCGGCCTGCCCAGCGCGCCGACCCCGACAGGTGCCGAGTCCCGAACGTCCGCCGCCGCACCGCCACCGGCCGGCAACCCGTCGACCGGCCGGGGCACGCCCGTCCCCGACCTCGGCGCCCCGCCCGACTCGGTCGGCGAGGCGGTGGACCAGTTCGACCAACTCGTCGGTCGCGGTCTGGCCACTGGTGCGATCCGCGAGGACATCGGGCTCGACCTGCGCAACCAGGTGCGCAATCTGGAGGCGTCGACGATCGACGGACCGGTCGACCTGACGGGGCCGGTCGACCGGATGCGCGGGGCCGTCACCCTCCGAGTACGCGAGGGCGGCATCACGGTCGGCTACGCCGAACAGCTCGACGCCGCCCTGACCCGGCTCGCCGCCGCCGGCTGAGCGAGGCCAGGCAAACATGTCTGCACCTCCTCGACGTCGGAGGCGGGGCCACCCCGGCGGGGAATCCGGGGTGGCCCCGCGCAGCGGGCGCGAGCCGCCTGAACAGCCCGGCGAACGTTGGTGGTCACGGCACCAGCCGCGACAGGGCACGCTCGGCGGCTCAAGACGATGCCGAGGGGCTTGCGCTCTCTACGTGCCCTGAGCGTCAATCGATTTCGGGCAGGATCAACGCGGTGAAGGCGATGAGGGTCAGGCCGAGCCAGCCGAGCGAGACCCGGGGGGCCCGGACGCCGATCGCTTCGAGCGCGAGGGCGATGGTGCCGAGAATGTAGAGGAATAGCGAGAGGGTCACGGCGGGCCTCCGGGCTTGGTGATGGACAGTGGTGAACCAGCGAACCCCTACCCAATGCGGAGCTTCGGCAACCTTCAAAATCGCGGCCAGCCAGCCGACGAGGGTCGAGCCAGCACCACGTCGCGCACCCGGAGTCGAACGTGGACGGCCACGCCCATTGGACGATCAGAGCCGGCTGCGCGGGTCAGGCTCGGCGGTGGGCGTCCTCAACCAGAAGCCCTGGTTCGATTGAGGAAGGGCCCCGGCGCGATGCCGGGGCCCTTCCTCCTATCTGGTCTGGGTCGTCGGGTCAGGGTAGGGCGTTCAGGAACGGCTCGTGACTGTTCCTGAACTCCCAGTTGTAGAACCGGTCCCAGTTGATGGACCAGGTCATCAGTCCACGGAAGTTGGGATTGGTGCCGCTGCGGGGGGTGTAGCCGCCACAGTTGGTGCCCCGGACCAGGCAGTTGACCGCCTGCTGTACGCCGGCCGGTGCGACGTACCCGTTGCCGGCGCTGCTGCCTGCGGGCGTCCCGAAGGCGATCTGGTCCTCGCGCAGGGCGGGGAAGACGTTGGCGGTGTTGCCCGCGACCGGGAAGCCGGCGAGCAGCATGTCGGTCATGGCGATGTGGAAGTCCGCCCCGCCCATGGTGTGGTACTGGTTGTCCAGCCCCATGATCGGACCCGAGTTGTAGTCCTGCACGTGCAGCACCGTGATGTCGTTGCGCAGCGCGTGGATCACCGGCAGGTACGACCCCGCGCGCGGATCCTGTCCGCCCCACGGCCCCGAGCCGTAGTACTGGTAGCCGAGCTGCACGAAGAACGTCTCCGGCGCCATCGTGAGGACGAAGCCGGCACCGTAGCGGGCCTTGAGCGTACGGATCGCCGAGATCAGGTTGACGATCACCGGCGTGGTCGGATTCTTGAAGTCGGTGTCGCCGGTGTTGAGCGAGAGCGAGTGCCCCTCGAAGTCGATGTCGAGCCCGTTGAGGCCGTACCGGTCGATGATGGCGGCGACCGAGCTGACGAATTTGTCCCGGGCGGCGGTGGTGGTGAGCTGCACCTGCCCGTTCTGGCCGCCGATCGAGATGAGCACCTTCTTGCCCTGCTGCTGCTTGGCCCGGATGGCGGCGATGAACTGCGCCTCGGTCTCGACACCGGGACACTCGGCCACCGGGCAGAGCTGGAACCGGATGTCGCCGGAGGTGACCGAGGTCGGTTCGCCGAAGGCCAGGTTGATGATGTCCCAGTCGGCCGGCACGTCGGCCATCCGCAGGTAGCCGGAGCCGTTGGCGAAGCTGCTGTGCAGGTAGCCGATCAGCGCGTGCTTCGGCAGGCCGGTGTTCGGCGGCGGGCCGGTGGTGGGCGGCGGGGTGGTGGGCGGCGGGGTGCTCGGCGGCGGTGGCGTGGTCGGCGGGCGGGTGGTCGGCGGCGGGGTCGTCGGCGGGCGGGTGGTCGGCGGGGCCGTGGTGGCCGGCGGGGTGGTGGGGGTGGTGCCACCGCCGCAGGCCGCGCCGTTCAGGGTGCAGTTGGCCGGGCTGCCCGCGCCGGTGCCGTTGAACCCGAACGACGCCGACGCGCCCGGTGCCAGATTCCCGTTCCAGGACCGGTTGGTGAAGGTGAACCGCTGGCCCGACGAGGTCATCGTGGCGTCCCAGAACGTCCCGACGCTGCTGCCCGCCGGCAGGTCGAACGCCACCGTCCAGGACGAGAGGGTCGTCGTCCCGCCGTTGGTGACGGTGTACTTCCCCTCCCAACCGGAGCCCCAGTCGGAGACCTTGACGAAGGTCGCGGTCGGGCCGGCGGCGAACGCCGGCATCGCCACCGAGATCGCGCCCACCCCGGCGGCCAACGCGGCCACCACACCGACAATCAACGATCTGGAGCGTCTCATCCAGTCCTCCCGACCGGTCATGGCTCACGCGGCCATCGACAGTTGGCTAATTATTAGGACTGTTAACTGTTTCTGTAAAGCCCCGGCGACCGAGAAAGATCATCGACGTACGTTGACAGCGGGTACGGGCATGGCCAGAGTCACGTACCAAACGGGCACTTCCGACCGTCCAAGGAGGATCCTCGTGAAAGCTCGGACAACGCTCATCACGGCGCTGGCCGCGACCCTGCTCGTCACCACCGCCGGACCGGCCACCGCGCGCCCGACCGGCGACCCGACCGGCACCACCACCACCACCGCGGTCACCCTGAACGCGGCCAACTTCCGGCTCCTGGCCAGCTCCTACGGCAGCCTGATCGACGACCTGGACGCCGCCCTGCCGAACGTGAGCGTGCCGACCGTCGTCGGCGACGGAAACCGGGCGGCGACCGCCTGCTCCCCCGCCGCCGCCAACCGGGTCGCCTCGTTCTGCTGGAACAGCGGCGACAACAACGTCACCTACTGGATCCCGCAGGCCATCACCACCACCGCGGACGCGTACGAGGTCGGCACCTACGAGGGCGCCACTGCCATCCTGGTCAGCTGGTACGACGACGCCTCCGACGGAACCGACCGGGGCGTACGGGTGTCCTTCGTGGACTACTCCACGCCGAGCGCGCCGACCTACCGGCACGTGCTGCTGGTCGAGCCGTACGCGCGCAGCGACGGGCAAGCCTCGTTCCGCCCGGTGAACGTGCACGCCGGCGGCATGTTCTGGTACGGCCACTACCTCTACGTCGCCTCCACCAGCGCCGGCTTCCGGGTCTTCGACATGCGGCACCTCTGGCAGACCGCCACCGGCAACGACGCCGTCATCGGTCTCCAGTCCGACGGCAGCTACCAGGCGTACGGCTACAAGTACGTGCTGCCGCAGGCGCTGACGTACACCCGCTCGACCACCGGCGGGTACGCCAACCTGACCCACTCGTTCGTCGCGCTGGACCGCACCAGCACCCCGGACAGCGTGGTGATCGGCGAGTACGCCAACCCCGGCACCGGCACCCGACTGGTCCGCTTCCCGATCGACTACACCACCCGGATGCTGACCACCGGCAGCGACGGTTACGCACACGGTTCCGAGGCGTACGACGTCTCGGTCACCAGCATGCAGGGCGCGACCGCGATCAACGGCAGGTTCTACCTGTCGACCAGCGACGGCAGCGGCAACAAGGGCGACCTCGCCACGTTCAGCCCCGGCGGCTCGGTGGTCATGCACACCGACGCGCTGCCGATCGGCCCCGAGGACCTCTCCTACTGGCCGGCGAAGGACCAGCTCTGGTCCCTGACCGAGTACGCCGGCAGCCGCTCGGTCTTCGCGGTACGCGCCTCGGCGTACTGAGCGGAACCGCCTCGGCGTACTGAGCCGATCTGCCTCGGCGTACTGAGCGGAACCGCCTCGGCGTACTGAGTCAGCGCGCCTCGGCGGTGGCGGGCCGGTGCGAGGGCGGTCAGTCGAGTCTGATCCGGTCGCCGGCCCGGTCGAACAGCAGCAGTCGGTCCAGGTCGACGGCGAGCATCATCGGGGCACCGGGGCGGGGCGGGACCGGGGCGGGCACCCGTACCACGAGGTCCCCGGGGGGCGGCTGCCCGCCGTCGGGGCCGGGGTCGTACACCGGGTAGAAGCCGTACTCGGTCCGGGCGGTCGCGGGCGGTTCGCTCGTACGCTGGTGCGGGATCAGCCGGCCGAGGGTGTGCCGGAACGGGTGCCCGCTCGGCGGCTCCTCGGCGAGTACGTCGGCCAGGTGCGTACCGGTGTCCGGATGCTCCAGCCGGGACTCGGCGACCGAGGTCGGCACCCCACCGATGTCCACGTGCACCAGCGCCTCGTGCCCGAGATGCTCCACCGACCGTACGGTGCCCCGCAACACCGCACCGGAGTCGGTGTCGCCGACCACCGGGGTGAGCGCGTCCGGGCGTATTGCCAGGGTCACCCGCTCGGTGTGCCGGCCGACCAGTTCACGGGTGCGCGGGTCGTCCCGGGACAGTTCCAGCAGTTGCGAGCCGAGGTCGATCAGGACCCGCGCCGACTCGACGTGGACCGCGCCCTGGAACAGGCCGGGGCGCGGGGTGCCGAGGAAGGCGGCGACGAACAGGCTGGTCGGGTCGCTGTACACCTGCGCCGGGGTGCCGAGCTGTTGCAGCCGGCCCCGGCGCAGCACCGCCACCCGGTCCGCCATCGTCATCGCCTCGACCTGGTCGTGGGTGACGTACACGGTGGTCACGCCGAGTCGGCGGGACAGGCCGCTCAGCTCCGTACGCAGCTCGGCCCGGACGCCTGCGTCCAAGTTGGACAGTGGCTCGTCGAGCAGGAAGGCGTGCGGCCGGCGGACGATCGCCCGCGCCAGCGCCACCCGCTGGCGCTGCCCGCCGGACAGCCGACCGGGCCGGCGGTGCAACAGGTCGGTGATGCCGAGTTGCGCGGCCGCCTCGGCGACCCGGTCGGCGAGCGCCCCGACCGGCTCCGCCCCGAGCCGCAGCGGGAAACCGATGTTCTGGGCCACGGTCAGGTTCGGGTAGAGCGCATGGTCCTGGAAGACCATGGCGACCCGCTGCCGGGTCGCGGCCCGCTCGTCCGGCGCCTCACCGTCGAACAGGACCCGGCCCGTGGTCGGCTCCTCCAGCCCGGCGACCAGCCGCAGGATTGTCGACTTGCCGCAACCGGTCGGCCCGAGCAACGCGACGAACTCCCCGGACCCGATCTCCAGGCTCAGGTCTTCGACCGCCACGACCCCGCCGTCGAAGACCTTCGTCAGCCGGTCGATGGTGATGGTGACCACGGCGACCACCTCCTACCCCCATCGTCCGGGCCGGTACGGCACCCGCGCCAGCCCCGAACCGCCGTCGGTGTACGGCCGGGAGTGCTCGGCCACCCCACCGAGGCGATCGACCGCTCTACCAGGCGCCGGTGGGGGCGAGGGCGGAGTCGGCGACGCGGTGCCGGGCGGTGGTGGCCCACTGCCGGTAGACCCGCTCGTAGCCCTCGGCCATGCCCTCGGCCGAGAACGCGCGGCGCACGTGGGCAACGCACGCGGCCGGGTCCAGCCCGCCCGCGTCGCGCAGCGCCTGCGGCAGGTCGTCCGGGTCGACGCAGACCAGGCCCGTCTCACCCGGCCGGACCAGTTCCGGTACGGCGCCACGGTCGAGCGCCACCACCGGCGTACCGGTGGCCATCGCCTCGACCATCACCATGCCGAACGGCTCCTCCCACCGGATCGGCATGATCAGGCAACGGGCCGAGAGCATCAGCTCGAAGCAGGTCTCCCGATCCGGGTTGCGCAGCACGGTCAGATCCGGGCCCTGCAACGGCTCGATCACGTCGGCCAGGTAACGCCGCTCCTCCGGCTCGTCGCACTTGCCCGCCAGCACCAGCGACAGTCCGGCCGCCCGGCACGCCCGTACGGCCAGGTCCGGGCCCTTGTCCGGGCTGAACCGGGCCAGCCAGAGCACCGGCCCGGTGCCGGGCTGCGACTTGTGCGGTACGTCGTCCAGCGCCAGCCCGTTGTGCACCGTCGCCGCCCACGGCAGGTACGGCCGCAGCCGTCGCTGGGCGTGCGAGATCGCCACCAGTCCGACCGAACGGTCGACATCGGCCAGGATGTCGCCGAGTTCCCCGGTGGGCCGGTTGTGCACCGTGGCCACCGTCGGCACCGAGCGCCGGGGCGCGACGAACGGGCCGATGGTGGTGTGGTCGTGCACCACGTCGAAGACGTCCGGGTTGATCATCTGGTCGGCTCGGGCCAGGTGGGCCAGTTCCGGCAGCGACTGCCCGAGGCGCTCGTGCTGGAGTTCCGGCATCGTGCCGACGAATCGGGCGGCGGTGCCGGAACCCGTACCCGCTCCGAACAGGGTCACCTCGTGCCCCCGAGCGGCCAACGCGTCCACCAGTGCCGCGCAGACCTGTTCCACCCCGCCGTACCCGGAGGGCGGCAGCTCGTACCAGGGCGGCACGACCATCGCGATCCGCAACGGTACGGTCTGGTCGAACCGGTCGATCGGCATGTGGTTCACGACGTCGAGCCCTCCCCACCGCTCCGGCTGACCCGCCGGATAGTTCGGGTTTCCCTGCTCGGCCGGGGATAACCGGGTCAGACCCCCATGCCCAGCCGGTCGTCGACCTCCCGGACCCCCGGCGCGGACCAGGCCGCCCGACGTGCCTCCTCGCGTTCCATCCACGAGCGGACGGTCCCGGCGAGGATGACGGTGTCCGCCTCGATGTCGACGACGATGTGATCGGCGTTGTCCTCGATCACCCGTGCCAGGGCGCGCCGGATGTCCCGTTTACGCACCTCCGGACTGACCCGCTCGCCCGCCCGTACGGTGTCCGTACGCCCGGCCACGTCCGCCGGACGTACCTCGATCTCGTTGGCCAGGGCACGGACGCCGCGGATGCGGTGTGCCGTGCGCCCGGCGGCCCATTTCCGCGCGTGGCTGTCCACCCGGCCGGTCAGCGTCACCACGCCCGCCCGCACGATCACCCCGACCTCGTTGGGCTGCACCCGCGCCTCCCACTCCAGCTCCGCCAACAGATCACCGCGGATGGCGGTGTCGTCGCGGGTCGTGGTCGCCGTGGTCATCGCCGTCGCACCCCCGATGGAGTCCCTGCACATCCCGTCCCGGCCAGGATCGCGCCGATCGGGGTGACCGCCCGTCACCCCGCCGAGGTGAACCGGGTACGGGTCTGAAAAGGGGCGCGGCGGGCGATGTGACCAACCCCCTTGGTCACATCGCCCGCCGCTTGGGGAGGAGGCGCACTTCCGGGTTACGGAAGAAATCGCCCTCAGGTACGAACGGGTACTCCTGCTATGACGTCTCGGCGAGCGTCACGGTTGCCGTCTTCTCAACACCATTTCGGGTGAAGGTCACCTGCAACCGGTCGCCCACCTTGCCCGTCTGCACGGCCCCGACCAGATCGTTGGAGTCGTTGATCGCCTTGTCGCCGAGCCGGCTGATGACATCGCCCTGCTGGAGGCCGGCCTGGGCGGCCGGGCTGCCCTCGGTCACCCCGTTGACCACGGCACCGCCGTTGTCCGACTCGGTCACGCTCACCCCGAGGAACGGGTGGCTGACCTTCTGGCCCTGTTGGAGCTTGCCGGCCACGTCCTTGGCCTTGTTGCTCGGGATCGCGAAGCCGACGCCGATGTTGCCGTTGCTGCCGGCGGTGGCGATGGCCGTGTTGATGCCGATCACCTCGCCCTTGGTGTTGATCAGGGCGCCGCCGGAGTTACCCGGATTGATCGGTGCGTCGGTCTGGAGCAGCCCGGAGATCGAGCTGGCCGCCTGCGGCGGCTGTTGCTGCTGGAACGGGTTCTGCGGCTGGGACTCTTCCTCGCCGCCGGCCTGGATGGTCCGGTCCTTGGCGCTGAGGATGCCGGCGGTCACCGAGCCCTGAAGACCCAGCGGGCTCCCCAGGGCGAGCACCGTGTCGCCGACCTGCATCGCGTCGCTGTCACCGAACTTCGCCGGGCTCAGGTCGCTGACCCCCTGCGCCTTGACCACCGCGAGATCGGTCTTCGGGTCGGTACCGACGATCTTCGCCTGGGCGGTCTTGCCGTCGGCGAAGACCACCCGGACCGTGTCACCGCTGGCGCTGGCCACCACGTGGTTGTTGGTCAGCACGTAACCGTCGGCGCTGAGCACCACACCCGAGCCCTCACCGCTGCCGGTGGTGATCGAGACGACGCTGTTCTCCACCGACGCGGCGATCTTCGGCAGGTCGGCGCTGTTGATGATCGGCGCGGCGGTGTAGGTCCGGGTGGTGCCGGACGAACCTCCGTCCAGTGCCAGCGCCACGGCCCCGCCGGCGATGCCGGAACCGGCCATCAGCACCAGCGCGGCGGCACCGATCGCCGCGAACCGGCCCAGCCGGCTCGGCCGCTGCGGGTGGCCCGGCCCACCCGGGCCCTGGGCCCAGATCGGCGGCGGGTTGCCACCGAGGTGCGGCGGCTGCGGCGGCATCGGGGCACCGGACGCGTGCTGCCCGGCATAGCTGGGGTTGCCGGTCCAGGTCGGCTGGTTCTGGGCGGCCGGGTGCCACGGGCTCGGCGGATAGCCGGCCGGCGCCGCGGGACCGGGCTGGGCGCCGCCGTACTGGCCGGCGTAGGGGTCGGTCGGCCTCGGATAACCGGCGTACGGCCCGGCCGGCTGCGGCGCGGGGACACCGGGCCCGGCGTACGGGCCGCCGTACGGGTGGTCGGTCGTCGCTCCGGTCGGCCCGGCCGGTCCACCGGTCGTCGGCTCGGTGCCCGCGTCGGCACCCGCGTTCGTGCCGGTGGTGGCATAGGAACCGGGCTGCTGCTCGGAGGCGCCGGTCGGGGCCGGGTACGGCTGCCCGTCGGCGACGGTGGACGGCTCGGTGCCGGCGGTGGCCGGGCCGGTGGCCGGGCCGGTGGCCGCGGCGGTGGAGTCGGCCGGCCCGCGCTCGACGGGCGACAACTCCGCGGTGGGATACGACGGCTTGGCGTCGGCGTCGGCGTTGGCCGAAGGCCGCTGCGGGTCGGTCTCGTACTCGCTCATGGCACCTACCTTGCCCGGTAGCTCTGCGACCCACCTGGAATCGCACTGGACGTTGGCTGTGAATCACGCGCGCCGCCGCGACACACCGCCGCTACTCGCTCTCGGCCGCGTCGGCGACGGTCGGGGCGAGCGGCAACCTGACCCGGAAGGTCGCGCCGCCGCCCGGTGTCTCGAACACCTCCACGCTGCCGTGGTGCGCCGCCACCAACGCGGCCACGATGGCCAGCCCGAGACCCGTACCGGCGGCGCCACCGGCCCGCCGGGTCCGGGCCGCGTCGGCCCGGTAGAACCGTTCGAAAACACGTTCGGCCTGCTCCGGTGGAAGACCCGGACCGGTGTCGGCCACCTCGACCACGGCCAGGTTGCCGGCCTCGGTACGCAGCCGCAGGGTCACCGAGGCATCCGGTGGCGTGTGCGTGAGCGCGTTGGTCACCAGGTTGCCGAGCACCTGCCGCAGCCGCGCGTCGTCGGCGAGGACGACCAGGTCCCCCGCACCCGGCGTGGTCTCCAGCGTGATGCGCCGCTGCGGCGCGATGGCCTGCGCCGCCTGCACCGCCTCGGTGGCCAGCACCGGCAGTTCCACCGGCCCCAGCACCAGCGGCCGTTCCCGGTCCAGCCGGGCGAGCAGCAGCAGGTCCTCGACCAGCAAACCCATCCGGGCCGCCTCGTCCTCGATCCGGCGGACCAGGCGGGCGGTGCCCTCGGGCGAGCCGGCCGCACCCTGCCGGTACAGCTCCGCGAAGCCGCGGATGGTGGTCAGCGGCGTACGCAGCTCGTGCGAGGCGTCCGCGACGAACTGCCGCATCCGCTCCTCGGAACGACGGGCCCGGGTCTCGGACGCCTGGGCGGCGAACGCCGCGTCCCGCGCCCCCAACTCGGCGTTACGGGCGGCGGTCTCGGACGCGGCCCGAGCGGTGAACGCCGCCTCGATCTGGGTGAGCATGGCGTTCAAAGCGCGGGACAGCCGGCCCAGCTCGGTCTTCGGCTCCGCCTCCCCCGGCTCGGGATCGGGCACCCGTCGGGTCAGGTCACCGTCGGCGATCGCCGCCGCCGTCTGCTCGATCTTGATCAGGGGTCGGAGGCTGGTCCGGACGATCGCCGCGCCCAACGAGGCGAGCAGGATCAGCACCGCGCCGCCGACCAGCAGGTCGATCCAGACGAGCTGCTGCACCGCCTCGTCGATGTCGGTCAGGTGCTGCCCCACCGCGGCCATCTGACCGCTGGGCAACTGGGTGTACAGCATCCGCCAGCGCACCGTACCGTCGTGCGACTTGACCGTGAACGGGTCGCCCTTCAACTTCGCGAAGCCGTCCGGGTCCGACGGCCACGGCGGCAGGTCGGCCGGGCGGAACCGGTCGGTGTCGTACTTCAGGTCGGGCTGCTGGGGGTCGTCGGTGGTCAGCACCACTATGTAGTCGGCCAGCGGCAGCGAGAAAGTCCCGCCGCGCGGCGAGGTGGACAGCGACTGAAGACTGCTCTCCGACGTGTGCAGCTCCGCGTCCACCTGGCTGACCAGATAGCTGCGCAGGAACACGGTGGTCATCACGCTGATCACCAGCAGTGCGGCGGCGACCAGGGCGAGCACCGCGGTGACCAGCTTGAACCGCAGCGGGGTACTGCGCAGCCGGCTCTTCAGCGACGATACGGGTGTGGTCACGCCGCGGGCTTACGCAGCACGTAGCCGACGCCCCGCAGGGTGTGGATCAGCCGGGGCTGACCGGTGTCGACCTTGCGCCGCAGGTAGGAGATGTACGACTCGACGATGTTGTCGTCACCACGGAAGTCGTAGTTCCAGACATGGTCGAGGATCTGCGCCTTGGAGAGCACCCGGTTCGCGTTGAGCATCAGGTAGCGGAGCAGCTTGAACTCGGTCGGCGAGAGCTGCACCCGCTGCCCGGCCCGGTGCACCTCGTGCGTCTCCTCGTCCAGCTCCAGGTCGGCGAAGCTGAGCCGGGACGGCGCCTGCTCCCCGGTCGCCGTACGCCGCAGCACCGCCCGGATCCGGGCGGTCAACTCCTCCAGGCTGAACGGCTTGGTGACGTAGTCGTCACCGCCGAGGGTCAGCCCACGGATCTTGTCGTCGGTGGCGTCCCGCGCGGTCAGGAACACCACCGGAGTACGCGTACCGCTCTCCCGCATCAGCCGGATGACCTCGAAACCGTCCAGGTCGGGCAGCATGACGTCGAGCACGACCAGATCGGGGCGACGGTCCTTGGCCGCGGTGACGGCGGCACTGCCACTCGTCGCCGTGGCCACGTCGAACCCGGCAAACCGCAGGCTGGCGGAGAGCAACTCCAGGATGTTGGGGTCGTCTTCTACGACGAGTAGTCGTGCCTCGGTCTGCGCAGCCATGTCGTCATCATCCGCCGCCCCGCTGCGCGCGGGCTGGAGGTAGCCTGAAAACTGCCTGGGAACACCCCGGAGTTGGCTGGGAGGCCCGACCGGCCCGGCCCCACAGGCGCCTCGCCCCGGACCTCTCAGCGCAGCAGTCGACGCAGCCCGTCGAGCGCGCCGTCCAGGATCCGGATCAGGGTACGCAGTTGACTGTCGGTGAGCCGGCGGTTGTGCACCAGCGCGCGTACGTCGGTGGTGAAGTCGGTGAGCCGACGGTCGAACTCCGCCCCGAGATCTGCGTCGGGCGGCGGGGCGGGTCGGGTGGCACCCGGAACCGTCCAGCCGCCGTGCCGGGTTTCCCGGGTGGCCGCGCGCAGTTCCCGCTTCAGGTCCCGCACCGAGCCGCGTACCTCGGTCTGGATCTCCCCCGCCAGGCTGGAGAGATCCGCCACGGAGGCGCGGATGTCCGATTCGAGATCGGCGAGTTCACTGTCCCGCTGACCCAGCTCGGTCCGGCCGGCGTCGGTTATCTCGTACACCTTGCGCCCGCCGGCGGCGGTGTGGGTGACCAGACCCTCCACCTCAAGCCGCTGCAACCGTGGGTAGATCGTGCCGGCACTCGGCGCGTAGTGGCCGAGGAACCTGTTCTCCAGCAGCCGAATCAACTCGTAGCCGTGCTTGGGCCCGTCGGCGAGCAGCTTGAGCAGGTAGAGCCGGAGCCGCCCGTGGCTGAACACCCCGGTCATGCCGTCTCCCGCCGCTCGTCGTCGGCGAAGTCGTCGTCCGCGAAGTCGTCGTCCGCGTCCGCCGGTCGGGCCAGCAGGGCGATGCTGCCCGAGGTGGAGTTGGCCCAGAGCTTGCCCTCACCGGCGCCCAACCGGCCGTGACTCTCCTTCGACCAGCTCATCGCACTCGTCTTGAGCTGCGGGAACGCGCTCGTGATCCGGCCGGAGGTGGTGTGCAGGTGCACCGCCAGGTCGCTGTCCGCCCGCACCCGTACGGTGACGCTGCCGGAGGTGGTGCTGAGCCGGATCTCGCTGCGCCGTGGATTGTCAAGGTCGCAGGTGATCGCGCCGGAGATGGTGGTGGCCCGTACCCGGGTGGCGGAGCCGTCCGCGAGGACCAGTTCACCGGAGACCGTCTCCATGGTCAGTTCGCCGGAGACGCCGAGCGCCTCGACCGGGCCGGAGACCACCTTGGCGCTGGTCCGTCCGGCCAGCCCCATCAGAGTGACCTGCCCCGAGGTGACGTTGACGCTGGTGTCCTCGCGCAGGCCGGAAACGATCACGGAACCGTCGACCAGTCGCAGGTCGGCGAGCACGTGCGCCGGCACCGCGATCGACACGTCGACCCGGAACCGCCGGCCGAACCACCAGAACAGGCGATGCCAGTTCCGGGTCCAGTCCTGACGTACGGAGAGCCGACCGTCGTGGTGCTCCACGGTGATCACCGGCCGGGAACTGGCCCTGGTGATCTCGACCCGGGCGGGACCGTCGGTGGCCACCACGTTGAGCCGCCCCCCGATCAGGCTGACCTCCAACCGCGTAACCAATCCGTCGATCGTGAGCCGCCGCGGCCCCTCAACCGTCCATCTCCCCATCCCACCCACCCCGTCCCCACAAAACCCCTTACCATCCACCCCACCCTAACGCGATACATCGCGACACACCACCCCTCCCCACCCCGCCCCCCTCCCCCTCCCCGCCCCTCTCCTCGTCGATCTAGGGCAAATACGTGCTAGTTGATCACTAGCCACCACCATTTGCCCTAGATCGACGAGCCCAGGGGAGGGAGGGGGAGGGGGAGGGAGGGGGAGGGGGAGGGAGGGGGGAGGGGTTACGCGGCAAGGGAGAGGGAGGTTGGGGTGGGGAGAGGGGTGGGGGTGGCGGGGTGGGGGACGGCGAAGCGGACTGCTGACTCGGCGGCCTGGGCCAGGCGGCGGCGGGACGCGGACCGCTCCGGGTGCAGCGCCGGCGCGGCGGTGACCGTGACACAGAGTCCGCGTACGGCCAGGACCCGTCGCAGCGACACCCAGAGGCTGTCCTCGCCCAGGAAGGCGGCGGCGGTCGTACCGTCGCGTCCCGGGCCGGTGCGGTAGCCGATGGTGAGTGGCACCACCGGTGCCCCGGCGTCGATCGCCGCCTGGAACATCGCCGGCCGGAACCGTCCCGCCGCCGGGCAGGCGTCGGCCGCTCGGGGTTTGCCGCACCAGGTCGTACCCTCCGGGAAGACCGCGACCACCCGGTCGGCCCGCAGCGCCTCGGCCACCTTGGCCACCGTCTGCGGCAGCGCCCGCGGCCGGGTCCGGTTCACGAAGATGGTGCCGCCCGAGGCGGCCAGCGACCCGATCAGCGGCCACTGCCGTACCTCCTGCTTGGCCAGCATCCGGGCCGGTGAGACGGCGAGCGTGGCCATGATGTCCAGCCAGGAGATGTGGTTCGCGGCGAGCAGCGCCCGCCGCCGGGGCAGCCGGCCACGTACGTGCAGGGTCACCCCCAGCGAGCCGAGCACCAGCCGGGCCCACCAGCGCCCGGCGGCCTGCCGGCCCGCCGGCGGCAACACCGGGAGTACGCCGACCAGCAGCGCCCCGAACAGCAGCGCGCCGAACAGGGCGGTCATCCGGCCGGCCTGCCGGAGCGAGGACACCGTGGGGGTCTCCCCGGGACGGGGCAGGCAGTGCGGCCCGCAGGCCGAACGGGGCTGCCAGAGCTGGTTCATCCTTCGTCTCCGAGTCCGAGGAAGTGCCGCCGGTAGCGGGGGTGCATCCGGTCCATCGAGAGCAGTACGTAGAGGTCGGCGACCTGGAAGTCGGGGTCGTACGCGGGCTCGCCGCAGACCCAGGCGCCGAGCCGCAGGTAGCCCTTGAGCAGGGCGGGCATGGCGGCGGGAGGGTTGTCGGCCCGCTCGGCACGGGCGGCGAGCGCCGCCACCGCGGCGGGTTCGGCCAGCCAGGGCCGGTGCGGGCGGACCCGAAGCGGCGGCGGGGCGAGGTTGCGGGCGGCGACCTGCTGCCAGACCGCGACCGCGTTCGCGCCGCCGTCGTCCAGCGGCAGCGAGGCGCAGCCACCCAGCCAGCGCAGCCCGCGCAGGTGCAGGTAGCGGGCGATGCCGGCCCACATCAGGTTGATCACCGCGCCGGTGCGGTGATCCGGGTGCACGCAGGATCGCCCGATCTCCACCAGCTCGTCGCGCAGCGGGGCGTACGCGGACAGGTCAAACTCGCCCTCGGCGTACCGTCGGCCGGCCCGCGCGGCGCGGTCCGGCGGCAGCATCCGGTACGTCCCGACGACCGCGCCGGTGTTGTCGTCCCGGACGAGCAGGTGGTCGCAGTGCGCGTCGAACTCGTCGGTGTCGAGTCCCTGGACGTCCGAGTGGAGGTTGGCGCCGAGTTCCTCGGCGAAGACGTCGTGGCGCAGCCGCTGCGCGGCGGCGAGCTGGGCCGCGTCGTCGGCGATCAGCAGGGTGTAACCGCTGGTCCCGGTGGGTGCGGGAGCGGTAAGCAGAACAGCCATGGGGTATGTGTAAGGTCACTGCCTACCGTCGGCGTGTCGCGCACCGGATGCGTGGGTGTCGATCGGATGAACGGCCCTGTTCAGGGCAGACGGCGCGGGGCGCCGCGCGGCTACGGATCGGTCCGCGGCGGCCGGTACCGGCCCGGTCTCCGCCGACCGGGCGACGACAGCCGACTGAATACCAGGTGAACAGCACTTTCACGGTGTGAATCACGACACGGGCCGGATGCGGCAATGCCGGCCGATAGCGTACGGCGTAGCCTGGACACTGATTTCTGACCCCGGCCCAGGGCGGCGGCCAGAACCCGCGTGAACCGCAGAACCCGCGTGAAAGAGGCGATCACTGGCCGTGTCGACCCAGCAGACTTCGCAGGACAACCCACTGGCGGGTTTCGGCCCGAACGAGTGGGTCGTCGAGGAGATGTACCAGCGTTACCTCGCCGACCCCACCAGCGTCGATTCAGCCTGGCACGACTTTTTTGCCGACTACCGACCGGCAACCGACTCGGCTCCGGCCGCGGCTGACGGCAACGGGTCGGGTCCGAAAACAGTAGCAGCGGCCAAGCCTGCGCCGGGGGTGAAGAAGGAAGCGGCCAGCCCGCCCCCGCCGGCCGCGCAGACCCGACCGGCGACCGTACCGGCCACCGACGCGAAGCCCGCAGCCCCCAAGCCGGCCGCGGCGCAGCCGACCGAGGCCGCCCCGAAGACCGGGGCCACGCCGAAGACCGAGGCGGCGGCGAAGACCGGTGCTCCGGTCGCCGCACCCCAGGCCAAGCCGAAGGCCGCGCCGGCCCAGCCGCTGGCCGCGGGCAGCAGCACCACGGCGCTGCGCGGTGTCGCGGCGAAGATCGTGCAGAACATGGACGCGTCGCTGTCGGTGCCGACCGCGACCAGCGTCCGCGCGGTCCCGGCGAAGCTGCTGGTGGACAACCGCATCGTGATCAACAATCACCTTGCGCGGGGTCGGGGCGGCAAGGTCAGCTTCACCCACCTGATCGGGTGGGCGCTGGTCCGGGCGCTGGCCGAACATCCCGAGATGAACAACTCGTACGCCGAGGTGGACGGCAAGCCGGTGATGGTCCGGCCGGAGCACGTCAACCTGGGCATCGCGATCGACCTGGCCAAGCCCGACGGTTCACGCAACCTGGTGGTGCCGTCGATCAAGGCGTGCGAGCAGATGGACTTCCGCCAGTTCTGGCAGGCGTACGAGGACGTGGTCCGGCGGGCCCGGCGCAACGAGCTGACCATGGAGGACTACGGCGGCACGACGGTCTCGCTGACCAACCCGGGCGGGATCGGCACGGTGCACTCGCAGCCCCGACTGATGGTCGGGCAGGGCACGATCATCGGTGTCGGTGCGATGGAGTACCCGGCCCCGTACCAGGGCATGTCCGAGGAGACTCTGGCCGACCTCGCGGTCAGCAAGATCATCACGCTGACCAGCACGTACGACCACCGGATCATCCAGGGCGCCCAGTCCGGCGAGTTCCTGAAGGTGATGCACGAGCTGATCCTCGGCGAGCGCGGCTTCTTCGACCAGATCTTCACGTCGCTGCGGATCCCGTACGAGCCGGTGCGCTGGATGCGCGACGTGGCGGTGACCTCCGAGGGTCAGATCGACAAGACCGCCCGGGTCATCGAGATCATCCACGCGTACCGGGTGCGCGGTCACCTGATGGCCGACACCGACCCGCTCGAATTCAAGATCCGCAAGCACCCGGACCTGGACGTGCTCCAGCACGGCCTGACCCTCTGGGACCTGGACCGCTACTTCCCGGTCGGCGGCTTCAACGGCAAGCAGAAGATGAAGCTCCGCGAGGTCCTCGGGGTGCTGCGTGACTCCTACTGCCGGCGGGTCGGCGTGGAGTACATGCACATCCAGGACCCGGAGGAGCGGCGCTGGATCCAGGACCGGATCGAGCGCAAGTACGAGAAGCCGTCCGCCGACGAGCAGAAGCACGTACTCAACCGGCTGAACGCGGCCGAGGCGTTCGAGACCTTCCTCCAGACCAAGTACGTCGGCCAGAAGCGCTTCTCGCTGGAGGGCGGCGAGTCGCTGATCCCGCTGCTCGGCGAGGTGCTGGAGGCGGCGGCCGAGGGTGGGCTGGACGAGATCGTCATCGGCATGGCCCACCGGGGTCGGCTGAACGTGCTGGCCAACATCGTCGGCAAGCCGTACGAGAAGATCTTCTCCGAGTTCGAGGGGCACCTCGACCCGCGGTCGACCCAGGGCTCGGGTGACGTGAAGTACCACCTGGGCCAGGCCGGCAAGTTCAGCACCCCGGACGGCGAGCACGCGATCAAGGTCTCGGTGACCGCCAACCCCTCGCACCTGGAGGCGGTCGACCCGGTGCTGGAGGGCATCGTCCGGGCCAAGCAGGACCGGATCGACCTGCGCCTGGAGGGCTACACCGTGCTGCCGGTGGCGGTGCACGGCGACGCCGCGTTCGCCGGGCAGGGCGTGGTGGCCGAGACGCTCAACCTGTCCCAGCTGCGCGGCTACCGCACCGGCGGGACCGTACACGTGGTCGTGAACAACCAGGTCGGCTTCACCACCGCCCCGGAATACTCGCGCTCCAGCCTCTACAGCACCGACGTCGCCCGGATGATCCAGGCGCCGATCTTCCACGTCAACGGGGACGACCCGGAGGCCGTGGTCCGGGTCGGCCGGCTGGCCTTCGAGTACCGCCAGGCGTTCAACAAGGACGTCGTGATCGACCTGGTCTGCTACCGGCGGCGTGGCCACAACGAGGGCGACGACCCCTCGATGTCCAACCCGCAGATGTACCAGATCATCGATTCAAAGCGGTCGGTCCGCAAGCTCTACACCGAGGAGCTGATCGGGCGCGGGGACATCACCGTCGAGGACGCCGAGGAGTTGCTGCGCGACTTCCAGGCCCAGCTCGAACGGGTCTTCAAGGCCACCCGCGACGCCGCGACGCCGGGCCGGCAGCCGGCCCGCCCGCGCCGCCAGGCCGAGCCGGAGCCGCAGGTCCAGACCGCGATCAGCGCGGACGTGGTGCATGCCATCGGTACGGCGCACACGACGCTGCCCGAGGGCTTCACCCCGCACAAGCGGATCCAGCAGTTGCTCGACCGGCGGGCCAAGATGGCCACCGACGGCAACATCGACTGGGGCTTCGGCGAGATCATCGCGTTCGGTTCGCTGCTGCACGACGGGGTGACCGTACGGCTCGCCGGTCAGGACTCGCGCCGGGGCACCTTCGTGCAGCGGCACGCGGTCATCGTGGACTCCAAGACCGGCAGGGAGCACCTGCCGCTGTCCGCGCTGACCAACGACCG
Organism: Micromonospora sp. NBC_01699; assembly: GCF_036250065.1. NCBI lineage: Bacteria > Bacillati > Actinomycetota > Actinomycetes > Micromonosporales > Micromonosporaceae > Micromonospora > Micromonospora sp. NBC_01699. The sequence continues at coordinate 7,005,432 of NZ_CP109199.1, forward strand.
GTCCCGGTTCTTCGTCCACGACTCGCTGCTCAGCGAGTACGCCGCGATGGGCTTCGAGTACGGCTACTCGGTGGAGAACACCGAGGCGCTGGTGCTCTGGGAGGCGCAGTTCGGTGACTTCGCCAACGGCGCCCAGTCGGTGGTGGACGAGTTCATCTCCTCCAGCGAGGTCAAGTGGGGCCAGCAGTCGGCGGTGACGCTGCTGCTGCCGCACGGCCACGAGGGTCAGGGGCCGGACCACACCTCCGGCCGGCCGGAGCGCTTCCTACAGATGTGCGCCGAGGACAACATGCGGGTGGCCATCCCGACCACCCCGGCGAACCACTTCCACCTGCTGCGCCGCCAGGCGCTGTCGGAGAAGCGCAAGCCGCTGGTGGTCTTCACGCCGAAGTCCCTGCTGCGGCACAAGCTCTGTGTCTCCAGCGTCGCGGACTTCACCACCGGCGGTTTCCAGCCGGTGCTGGGCGACCGGACCATCGCCAAGCCGGAGTCGGTCAAGCGGGTGCTGCTCTGCACCGGCAAGATCTACTACGACCTGCTCCAGGCCCGCGACGAGCGCAAGATCACGGACACCGCGATCGTACGGATGGAGCAGCTCTACCCGCTGCCGGTGGAGGAGATCCGGGCGGCCCTGGCCGAGTACCCGAACGCGGAGGACTTCGCCTGGGTCCAGGAGGAGCCGGCCAACCAGGGTGCCTGGTCGTTCGTGGCGCTCAACCTGCTGGAGCACCTGGAGGGCGTACGGCTTCGGCGGATCTCCCGCCCGGCCGCCGCCGCTCCCGCCGTGGGCTCGGCCAAGATGCACGAGGTCGAGCAGACCGCACTGATCGAGGCGGCACTTCCCCGCCCCTGATCAATCAGTATCGCCGCAGTTGAGACCGGGGCGGATCGAGGTGCACACCTCGATCCGCCCCGTCGTCCGAAGGGACCACCATGTACTTCACCGACCGGGGCATCGAGGAACTGGTCGAGCGCCGAGGCGACGAGACCGTCACCCTGGAGTGGCTGGCCGAACGCCTCCGCGACTTCGTAGACCTCAACCCCGACTTCGAAACCCCCATAGAACGCTTCGCCACCTGGCTAGCCCGCCTCGACGACGACCACGACGAATAACCCCCTCCCCTCCCCCCCCCGCCACTCTCCTCGTCGATCTAGGGCATATACGTGCTTGTTGATCTCCGATCACCACCATTTGCCCTAGATCGACGGGGAGAGGGGCGGGGGGAGGAGAGGGGGGAGGAGAGGGGGGGGAGGGGAAGGGAGGGGGAGGGGGGCTCGATCTTGTAGGTTGGGGGCGTGGCGCGGAGTGTCTATGTTGCTGGGCTGGGGCATGGCGGGGGTAAGTCGACGATCGCGCTTGGGTTCGCCGAACTGCTCTCCCGGCAGGTCGAGCGGATCGGCGTGTTCCGGCCACTGGTCGGCGGGACCGACGAGGATCCGATCCTGGCCCTGCTGCGCGACCGCTACCGGATCGACACCCCGGCCGGCGACCTGTACGGCACCACCTACGCGGAGGCGTCCGCGCTGGTCGCCGACGGTCAACGGGAAGAGCTGATCTCCCGGATCGTGGAGCGCTACCGGGCGGTCGAGCGGGGCTGTCCGGCCGTGGTCGTGGTCGGCAGCGACTTCGACGACGCGGTCGAGAGCGGCACCGGCGGGCTCTCCCGCGAACTCGCCTTCAACGCCCGGCTGGCCAACGAGTTCGGCAGCGTGGTGGTTGCGGTCGTGGACGGGTTCGGCCAGGAGCCGGAGACGATCGCGGCGGCGGCGCGCAGCGCGTACCACGACCTGGAGGACCTGGGTACGACCGTACTGGCGGTGGTCGCCAACCGGGTGCCGGGGCCGATGAGACTGCCGGAACTACCGGTGCCCGCGTACGCGATTCCCGAGGTGGCGGCGGTGTCGGCGCCGACGGTGGCCGAGGTGGCGGCGGCGCTCGGCGCCACCCTGCTCGCCGGTGACCGGGCCGCGCTCGACCGGGACGTGCTCGACTTCGTGGTCGGGGCGGCGCATGTGCCGACCCTGCTCGACCACCTGACCGACGGCGCCCTGATGATCACTCCGGGGGACCGGGCCGACCTGCTGGTGGCCGCCGCCGCGGCGCACGTCGCCGGGCAGGTCTCGGTGGCCGGGCTGGTACTCACCCTCGGCGAGCAGCCCGATCCTCGGGTGATGCGGCTGGTGGAACGGCTGCGTACCGGGCTGGCGGTGCTCTCGGTGCCGGGTGACAGTTACCACACGGTCGCCGCGTCCAGCCGGATCGAGGGTCGGCCGAGCGCCGCTCATCCGCGCAAGGTGGAGGCCGCGCTCGGCGCCTTCGAGGCCGCGGTCGACACCCCGGAGTTGTCCCGACGGCTGCGGGTCGCCCGGTCCGCGCGGGTCACCCCGCTGATGTTCGAATACGACCTGATCGACCGGGCCCGCGCGGCCCGCCGCCGGTTGGTGCTGCCCGAGGGTACGGACGAGCGGATCCTGCGGGCGACCGAGATCCTGCTCCGCCGCCGGGTGGCCGATCTGACCCTGCTCGGTGATCCGGGCGAGATCCGCCGCAAGGCGCGCGAGTTGGGCGTCGACATCGAGCAGGCCGACCTGGTCGACCCCGCCGCCAACGCGTGGCGGGACGACTTCGCCGCCGAGTACGCCCGGCTGCGCGCCCACCGGGGCGCCACCCTGGACCTGGCCCACGACGTGGTGGCCAGTCCCAACTACTTCGGCACGATGATGGTGCACCTGGGTCACGCCGACGGCATGGTCTCCGGCGCCACCCACACCACCGCCGCCACGATCCGCCCGGCTTTCGAGATCATCCGTACCGTGCCCGGGGTTTCGGTGGCGTCCAGCGTCTTCTTCATGCTGCTCACCGACCGGGTGCTGGTGTACGGCGACTGCGCGGTCAACCCGGACCCGGACGCGGCCCAGCTCGCCGACATCGCGCTCTCCTCGGCCGACACCGCCGCCCGGTTCGGTGTCGAGCCCCGGCTGGCGATGCTGTCGTACTCGACCGGAGCGTCCGGTGCGGGCGCCGACGTGGAGAAGGTCGCGGCCGCCACCGAACTGGTCCGGGCCCGCCGGCCGGACCTGCTGGTCGAGGGACCAATTCAGTACGACGCCGCGATCGATCCCGCTGTCGCGGCGGCGAAACTGCCCGGCAGTACGGTCGCCGGCCGGGCCACCGTGTTCGTGTTCCCGGATCTGAACACCGGCAACAACACGTACAAGGCCGTGCAGCGCTCGGCCGGGGCGGTGGCGGTCGGCCCGGTGATGCAGGGGCTGCGCCGTCCGGTGAACGACCTGTCCCGGGGGGCGACGGTGAAGGACATCGTGAACACGGTCGCGATCACCGCGATCCAGGCGGCGGCGACCGGTCCCGCCGAAAGGGATGCGCCGAGCCACCGGGACCGTTCGACGAGCGACCGGCCCGGCCGTCGGGACGAGGCAGTGTCGTGAGCCGGATCCTGGTGCGGGACGGGGCAGTGTCGTGAGCCGGATCCTGGTGGTGAACTGCGGTTCGTCGTCGCTGAAGTATCGCCTCTATGACGGTGTCGACGCCGCTGACGACAGACCGGTGACGGACGGGAACCAGATAGCCGTGGCCGATGGCGACGATGCCGGTGACAGGGCACCCGGGGCCGGCGGCGGGCCGGTGGTGCTCGGGCAGGGTGTAATCGAGCGGATCGGCGAGCCCGGCGGCGGGCCGGCGAACCACGAGAATGCGATCCGGCAGGTGCTGGACCGGATCGACCTCACCGGGCTGACCGGGGTCGGGCACCGGGTGGTGCACGGCGGGCAGCGGTTCGCCGAGCCGACCCTGGTGAGCGACGAGGTGTTCGGGGAGATCACCGACCTGGTGCCGCTCGCCCCGCTGCACAATCCGGCCAACCTGACCGGGATCGCGGTCACCCGGCAACTGCTGCCCGGCGTACCGCAGGTCGCGGTCTTCGACACCGCGTTCCACCGCACCATGCCCGAGGCCGCCGCCACGTACGCCATCGACGCCGAAACCGCCCACAAGTACGGCATCCGCCGCTACGGCTTCCACGGCACCTCGCACGCGTACGTCTCCCGGCGTACGGCGGCGCTGCTCGGACGGCCGTACGAGCAGGTCAACACGATCACGTTGCACCTGGGCAACGGGGCGAGCGCGTGTGCGGTCGCCGGTGGCCGGAGCGTCGCCACCTCGATGGGGATGTCGCCGCTAGCCGGCCTGGTGATGGGGACTCGCAGCGGTGACCTGGATCCGACGGTCGTCTTCCAGCTCCGGCGGGTCGCCGGAATGTCGGTGGATCAGATCGACGACCTACTCAACCACCGCAGCGGCCTGCTCGGGCTGACCGGGGCGAACGACATGCGCGAGGTGCTGAGCCGTCGGGTGGCCGGTGACCCGGCCGCGGAGCTGGCGTTCCAGGTCTACTGCCAGCGGATCAAGTTTTATGTGGGTGGGTATTTCGCGATGCTCGGCCGGCTCGACGCGGTCACCTTCACCGCCGGTGTCGGCGAGCACGCCGCCCCCGTCCGTGCCGCCGCCCTGGCCGACCTGCACCACCTGGGTATCACCGTCGACCCAACCCGCAACACCGCCAACGCCACCGGCGACCGCCTGATCTCCTCCCCCACCTCCCCCACCGCAGTAGCGGTCATCCCCACCAACGAGGAACTGGAGATCGCCCGCCAAACCGCCGCCCTACTCACCCACCAACCCGGTTGATCATGAAGTTAGCGCGCCCGGCACCGGCGTGTCGTCGCGCTAACTTCATGATCAACGAGGTGAGTGGGGTGGGAGGCGGGGGTGGGGTGGTGGGGTGGGTGGGGGTTAGAGGGCCAGCCAGGTGATTAGGGCTATGACTGCCAGGGCGGCGACGATTCCGCCGACGATCAACGGGAGGTTGGTCGACGGTTTGACGGCGGCGGGCGATTCGGCGGGCGATTCGGCGGGCGATTCGGTGGACGGGTGTGCGAAGGCACGGAACGCCTCGGTGTTGCCACTGGGGTCCTGGTAACTGTCAGGCATGCCGAAGACCATAGCGAACAGCCGCCTCGGGTCGGCCGGGTCCCGCCGGCCGGTCCGGGTCCGGGGGCCGCGAGACCAATCCCCTGACCCCTGCGCCGACCCGTCCGGCGGCGCTCGGGCCACCAAGGTGGCCGGTCAACATCGACCGGCTGGCCGCCGTACGAGAGCCGGACGGGTGGCCGCGTAACGCACAGCGCACGCTTACGGTCAATGTGGTGCGCGGAAACGACCGCGATCGGGTCCGTCATCCTGCCCGGTCGAGCCCGCACACCGGTCACGGGCGGGCGGTCGCCGCCCCGGGGCGAGTGCACACGCCGCCCCGTCGAGCGCCGGAGAGAGAACGTACGCGGTCGGCGTGCGTACGCTCGATCTCCGGTCGCGGTACCGCCCGCCCGTACCCCCTTTGCCTCGAACGCGCGTCGCGGGCCCGTGCGTGTGCACGGGCCCGCGACGGGGGGTGGCTCGGGTGGAGCTACGAGAGCATCGGGCTCCGGGCTACCGGAGCGTGCGACCTGGTTACGGGACAACCGGCTTGCGGTCGTCCGCCCAGACGTTGCTCGGCCTGTCCCAGCTGATTCCGGCCTGGCCGGGTCGGGCGACCACACCGAACCGGTAGTCCCGGCCGAACACGTTCTGCCGGAACCTGATGTTCGAGGCGTTGAGGTCTTCGCGGACCCCGATCGAATAGTTGCCGCCGTTGCAGTAGTTCTGCTCGAACGTCAGGTTCGACACGACCGGGCCGGTGGTCGAGCCGATCATGATGCAGGCGTTGAACGGATCCTTCGTCGTCGGGTTGTACGCCTCCAGGGAATTGCCGCGTACGACGATGTTCGAGGCACCGGTGGTCTGGAGTGCGTCGTTGTGCGAGCCGCTGGCCCGGGCGAGATGGTGGATCCAGGAGTTCTCGATCACCGTGTTGCTGCCCAGGCGCGGGCCGTCGATGGTGTTGGTGATCTCGACTCGGCGCAGGGTGTAGTCGCCGCAGCAGACGGCCGCCGAGTTCTTGCCCTGCCCGTTGATCTCGACGTCCTCGACCACCAGGTTGACCGCGCCGGTGGTCTTGATCGAGTAGAGCCCGCCGCAGCTGATCCGCGACTTCCGCAGGACCACGTTCTTCGCGGTGACGGTCACGCACCCCTTGATGTCGAGCCCGGTGAAGACCTGGCCGTCCTTGGTCGCGTTGATCGAGCCGGATGCCTTGAGCGTGACGCCGGCCGGTACGCCGGTCGTGTTCGGGCCGGGGAACGAGTCCGGGATCCGGCCGATCGCCTCGGGCGGCGGGGCGTTGCTGGCCGGCGGCGCGGTGGTACGGCTGGGGCTGGGGCTGGCGCTGGGGGTCGCAGTCGCCTCCGCCGGGGGTCGCTCGGGCGCCGGCCCGAGTTCCGCTCCCGCGGTGATCGCCTTGCCGTTCCAGGTCGAGTCGACAATCGTCGCCGGCGACGAGTCGGAGTACATGAAGCCGTTGCGGCAGCCGAAGATCTGCACCCGCCGGGCGGTGTAGTTACCGAAGACCAGGCCATTGGTCCGGGCCGAACCACAATGAATCTTGGTGTCCTCGACCACGGTCCCGGAGAAACCGTCGAAGACGCGCAGCGCGTGCGAGGCGCCGCCGTACCGGATGGTCGAATTCTTGATCGTGACGTTGTTCGCCCGTACGTGCAGGTAGCCGTTGATCACGGCGCCGTCGATCACGGTGCCGTCCTTGTAGACCGCCATCGAACCGTCGCGGTTGCCGGCGACGGCGACCCCGATTCCGGCAACGGCAATAGCGAGGGTTGTCAGAATTACCAATAATGAACGCGGGCGTCGGCTAAATAACTTATGCCCGCCTCGCGAGGATCGTGATTCTTGTTCAATATCTTTGTGCGCCGCCGAGAACCTCAAGATCTAACCCCTTCGACCTACATATAGTCCGCAATCAGCAGAGCAGAGCCGCCTGACTGTACCGCGCACACAAGGTGACCATGAGGTATCACAAGGAGATCGGAAACCGAACCTTTAGTTTTCCTGAAGTGTGGCTTTCCCAAGCCTTATCTCCGCTTTTCAAGGGCCTTATCCCGCTCGTTTGCCCCGCTTTGCCCAGGGGGAAAGGTCCGGATTTTCAAATCGCGTGGTCGCGCGTGTTCAACTCGCTACCGTACGCGAGACGCCCGTGCCGCCGTACGGAACGGACGGGGGCGCTCACCGTGAGTGGTCCAGCACCACCTTGCCGAACACCTCGCCGGACTGGAGCCGGGCGAACGCGTCGGCCGCCTCGGAGAACCCGTACACCGAGTCGACCACCGGGCGGATCCCCCGCTCGACACAGAGGGCGAGCAACTCGGCCAGCTCGGCCGGGGTCCCCATCGAGGTACCGAGGATCGCCAACTGCATGGCGAACACCCGGCGCAGGTTCACCTTCGGCTCGTACCCGGAGGTCGCGCCGGACACCACTATCCGGGCGCCCGGTGCGGCCGACTTCATCGAGTGGTCGAACGTCGCCGCGCCGACGGTCTCGATGACCACGTCGACGCGTTCCGGCAGCCGGGCACCGGGTGCCAGCGCGGTCGCACCGAGCGCGCCTATCCGGTCCCGCTTGGCGGCGTCGCGGCTGGTCGCGTACACCCGTTTGCCCATCGCCACCGCGAGCACGACGGCGGCGGTCGCCACCCCGCCCCCGGCGCCCTGCACCAGCACCGCGTCGCCCTCGGCGACGCGCCCCGGGCCGGTGAGCATCCGGTACGCGGTCAGCCAGGCCGTCGGCAGGCAGGCCACATCGGTGAGCGAGAGCCCCACCGGTACGGGCACCAGGTTCGCCCTCGGCACCGCGACCCGGTCGGCGAGCGTGCCCGGGAACCGCTCCGACAGGATCGACACCCCGCGCGGGTCGGCCGGATCCACCACCACCGGGTAGACGACCACCTCGTTGCCGTCCGGGTCGACTCCGGCGGCGTCGCAACCGAGGATCATCGGCAACTGCTCCGCGACGAGCCCGACCCCGGCCAGTGACCACAGGTCGTGCCGGTTGAGCGAAGTGGCCCTGACCTCGACCGTCACCCAGTCGTCGGCCGGGTGGACCGGCTCCGGCCGGTCGCCGACGGAGAGCGCGGCGAGCGGATTGTCGGCATCGAACGTCGAGGCGAAGGCGGCACGCATGATCCGCACGCTAACAGCGTCGGTCCGCCACCGGAACCGCCTCCATCACCACAACCGCCGCCGCGCAGGGGAACGGGCAGGGGCGGTTCCCCGGCCGGGAACGGCGGGGAGGCGCCCCTGCCCTCGACCTCAGGCGCGGGCGACGCCGTCGCGGCGGGCGGCTTCGAGGACCGCCTCGGCCACCGCCGGGGCGACCCGAGGGTCGAGCGGCGACGGGACGATGGCGTCGGCGGTCAGATTATCGGCGACCACCGCGGCGATCGCGTCGGCGGCGGCCACCTTCATGCCGTCGGTGATCCGGGTGGCCCGCGCGTCGAGCGCGCCCCGGAAGATGCCCGGGAACGCGAGCACGTTGTTGATCTGGTTCGGGAAGTCGCTGCGGCCGGTGGCGACCACGGCGACGTGCCGGGCCGCGACGTCCGGGTGCACCTCGGGCGTGGGGTTGGCCAGGGCGAAGACGATGCCACCGGGAGCCATGCCGGCGATCGCCTGCTCCGGGATCTGCCCGCCGGAGACACCGATCAGCACGTCGGCGTCGCGCAGCGCGGCGGTGATGTCGCCCTGTCGCCGGTCCGCGTTGGTGAACTCGGCCAGCTCCGCCTTGACCTCGGTGAGCCCGTCCCGGTCCCGGTGCAGGATGCCGCGCGAGTCGCAGACCACCATGTCGTCCGGGTTGACCCCGCCGGCGGCCAGCATCCTGGTCACCGCGACGCCGGCCGCGCCCGCGCCGCTGACCACCACGCGCAGGTCACCGAGCTTGCGGTTGAGCAGCGTGGCGGCGTTGCGCAGGGCGGCGAGCACGACGATCGCGGTGCCGTGCTGGTCGTCGTGGAAGACCGGGATCGGCAACGCCTCCTCCAGCCGGCGCTCGATCTCGAAGCAGCGGGGCGCGCTGATGTCCTCCAGGTTGATCCCACCGAACGACGGGGCCAGCGCGGTCACCACCGAGATGATCTCTTCCACGTCCTGCGTGTCCAGGCAGATCGGCACCGCGTCGATCCCGCCGAACTGCTTGAAGAGCACCGCCTTGCCCTCCATCACCGGCATCGCCGCGCGCGGGCCGATGTTGCCCAGCCCGAGCACGGCCGACCCGTCGGTCACCACGGCGACGGTGTGCGAGACCCAGGTGTAGTCGTCGACGAGCGCGGGGTCGGCGGCGATCGCCTCGCAGACCCGGGCAACCCCCGGGGTGTACGCGAGCGAAAGGTCTTCCCGGCTGGTCAGCGGTACGGTCGAGGCAACCGCCAACTTGCCCCCGCGATGCAGTTCGAAGACCGGATCAGAATGATCCACAGAAGTGGATGACATGGGAACTCCAGGATTCGTCGAGCAGTTGTTGGACCCAACCGGCTCGACGCGAGGTCGGCGAATGACCGGCGGTGCGGTGCGGGGGGATCACCCGGGCACGGCCAATGAGCATACTGTCGTCTGTTTACCGTACCTGTGAGCAGGGTCATACCGAGGGGTAACCGAACCTCCGGGGGCTCGGCCAGTAGCGCAGCACCACCCGACCGAGCACATCGGCCACCCCGTACGCTCGGGAGTCGTCGGTGATCAGCGGATTGTCACCACGCAGCCACCAGCCGCCGTCCTCGGCGCGGACCACCCGTTTGACCACAACCAGGTCGGGGCGGCTGCGGAAGACCGCGACCACCACGTCACCGGGCCGGACCGCGCGACCACCGCGCCGGACCAGCACCGCGTCGCCGTGACGCAGCGTCGGCACCATGGACGGACCGATCACGAGTACGGCGAACAGCCCGCGCCCCGGCGGCACGGGACGGTCGGGCGGAGTCGCCGGGTCTACCGCTGGTCCCATCCGCACCAGGTTTCACCTCCCCGCCCCTGGGGACGTAAGTCAGGAGTAATGTCGTCTCGGATCATCGCAAACATCCCACGGAGGGCCTTGATGCGACTTCCACGCATCCTCACACCACGTTTCGTCGCGCATGCCCACTGCGATCTGCCCTGCGGGGTCTACGACCCGGCCCAGGCTCGGATTGAGGCCGAGTCCGTCAAGGCGATCTGCGAGAAGTACCAGGCAAACTCGGACCCGGAGTTCCGGACCCGGGCCCTGATTATCAAGGAACAGCGCGCTGAGCTGGTCAAGCACCACCTGTGGGTGCTCTGGACCGACTACTTCAAGCCGCTGCACTTCGAGAAGTACCCGAACCTGCACTCGCTGTTCAACGAGGCCACCAAGCTGGCCGGTGGCGGTGGCGGCGCCAAGGCGTCGACCGACCCGGCCAAGGCCGACGAGCTGTTGCAGAAGATCGACGAGATTTCGAAGATCTTCTGGGAGACCAAGCAGGCGTGAGTTCCACCGTTTCCACCGGCCGGCTTCCCGCCGACCAGGGGGACGTCAGTCCCGTACCCGCGATTCGGCCGGCGCGTCCCTCGGACGTGCCGGCCATCGTCGCGATGGTCCACGAGCTCGCCGAGTACGAGCGAGCCCCGGACGAGTGCCACCTCACCGAGCAGCAGTTGCACGCCGCCCTCTTCGCCGAGCAGCCGGCGTTGTTCGGGCACGTGGCGGTCGACACCGACGGCAACCCGATCGGGCTCGCCCTCTGGTTCCTCAACTTCTCCACCTGGCGTGGCGTACACGGGATCTATCTGGAGGACCTCTACGTCCGTCCGGCGGCCCGTGGCACCGGCACCGGGCGCCGACTGCTCGCCACCCTGGCCGCCGTCTGCGTCGAGCGCGGCTACGAGCGGCTGGACTGGTCGGTGCTGAGCTGGAACCCGGCCCGCGAGTTCTACCACGCGATCGGTGCCACCGCGATGGACGGGTGGCTGCCGTACCGCCTCACCGGTGCCGCCCTCACCGACCTCGCCCGGCACACCGCCTGAGATCGGCCGCGGGCACCTGAACCGTTCGGCGTCGCCGACACTTCCGCCTGCTCATGGCCGGTCACCAACCGTTGATCGATGCTTCACGCCGTGCTGCGGCGCGATGTCCACTTAGCGCCATGTCGCCTCTGCGGCACCGCCGATGCGGGACCAGAGAAATGTTCCAGCCACAGACTCCGAGCTGTCGCCATTTTGATGGCGCCCGCTGAACCCGAGGAGTCTGGGCAATGTCCACCCCCCTGCGTCGTACGGCCGCCGGCCTGGTGGCCGTACTCGCGATCACCGCCGCCGGCACGCCCCCGGCATCGGCCGCACCACCGACGGCCGCACCACCGGGAACGGCACCGAACCCGCTGACCGGCACCTCGTCCAGGATCACCCTGATCACCGGTGACGTGGTCGAGGTCGCCCCGGCCGGTGACGGCCGGTACGCCGCGTCGGTCCACCCCGCCGCAGGCCGGGAGCGGATCACCTTCCACACCGTCGAGGTCGACGGCGGACTGCGGGTGCTGCCCAGCGACGTCGTCCCGTACGTCTCGGCCGGCACCCTGGACGCGGACCTGTTCGACGTCCAGGAGCTGATCGCCGACGGATACGGCGACGGTACGGCGACCAGCCTGCCGCTCATCGTCCGCTACCGGGACCCCGGCGCCACCGCCCGCGCCGCCCTCGCCGGTACGACCGCCACCCGCCCGCTGGCCAGCATCGGCGGTGCCGCCCTGGCCGCCCGCAAAGACTCGCTGGCCGGGTTCTGGCAAACCGCCGCACCGCCGAACCCGGCCGTCCGCTCGGCGAAACCGGGCGCGAACTCAGGTACGCCCGTCGGTACGCCCGCGTTCGGCGCCGGGATCAGCCAAATCTGGCTGGACGGGAAGATCCACCCGGTGCTCGACCGGAGCACCGCCCAGATCGGCGCGCCCGCCGCCTGGCAGGCCGGCTTCGACGGCACCGGGGTCAGGGTGGCCGTGCTCGACACCGGCATCGACCCGACCCACCCCGACCTCACCGGCCGGGTGGCGTTGGCGCAGAACTTCACCGACAGCGCCGACACCACCGACCACTTCGGTCACGGTACCCACGTCGCGGCGACCGTGGCCGGCACCGGCGCCGGGTCCGGCGGCACCCGCAAGGGGGTCGCTCCGGGCGCGAGTCTGCTGGTCGGCAAGGTGCTCGGCGACGACGGCAGCGGCTACGAGTCGTGGATCATCTCCGGCATGGAGTGGGCCGCCGACGAGGGCGCGGCGGTGGTCAACATGAGCCTCGGCGGTGGCCCGACCGACGGCAGTGACCCGCTCAGCCAGGCGGTCGACCGGATCACCGCCGAGGACGGCACGCTGTTCGTGATCGCCGCCGGCAACGACGGCGCCGACTACAGCGTCGGTACGCCCGGCGTCGCCCCGTCGGCGCTGACCGTCGGCGCGGTGGACCGGGACGAGTCGCTGGCCGACTTCTCCAGCCGGGGCCCGCGCCTCGGCGACGAGGGCCTCAAGCCGGAGATCACCGCTCCGGGCGTGGACATCGTCGCCGCCCGCGCCGCCGGCACCACCATGGGTACGCCGGTCGACGACCTCTACACGGCCGCGTCCGGCACCTCGATGGCCACCCCGCACGTGGCCGGCGCGGCCGTACTCCTGGCCCAGCAGCACCCCGACTGGTCACCGGCACGACTGAAGAACGCCCTGGTCAGCACCGCCCGTACGAACAGGGAGCTGTCGGTGTTCGCCGAGGGGGCCGGTCGGGTGGACCTGGCCCGCGCGGTGGGCCAGCGGGTGTTCGCCACCGGGGTGGCCGACTTCGGCCTGGTCACCGGCGCCGGGCCGGACACCGCGCCGGTGAGCCGGACGGTGACGTACGCCAACGACGGAACCGCGCCGGTGACGCTGACGCTGGCCGTGGACGTGTCGAATCTCGGCACCCGTGCCCCGCAGACCGGTGCCATCACGGCCGGCACCGGATCGGTGACCGTTGCGGCCGGCGGCTCGGTGGACGTACCGGTCACCGTCGACCTGGCGAAGCTCGCCCCCGGCCGGTACGGCGGCTGGATCACCGCGACCGGTCCCGGTGGGGTGCTGGTCACGACGGCGCTGGCGGTCACCTCGGAGGGTCCCCGGCACACAGTGACCCTGCGCGCGGTCGACCGGGCCGGTGGGCCGGTGGCGGTGCCGTTCGTCTCCCTCCAGGGCGACAGCAGCCGCTCTGACTTCCTCGGCTTCCTGTGGGCGGGCACCACCCAGACGGTGCAGGTCGAGCAGGGCACCTACCTGCTGGACGCGCTGATCTCCGACGGTGGCGTACAGAACGAGCAGGCGACGGCGATCCTCGACCCGGAGTTGCGGGTCGACCGGGACATCGAGGTGCTGCTCGACGCCCGCAAGGGCACCCCGATCCGGATCGAGACGCCGAAGCCGGCCGAGCAGCAGGCGGTGTTGAGCTACTACGTGCACCGGGTCACCGGCACCGGTCGGCGGATCGACCACGGGACCATGCACTACAGCACCGTCAAGCAGGTCAACGTCACCCCGACGAGGAAGGTGGCGAGCGGGACGTTCGAGTTCTCCTCCCGCTGGCAGCTCGTCGCGCCGATGGTGCAGGCGAAGGTGGACGGGGTGTCCGGCCCGCTCGACATCAATCTGACCGGGCAGTCTCCGGCGTACGCCGGCAAGCGCGAGTTTCCGCTGGTCTTCGCCGGTCGGGGGACGCCAGCCGAGCTGGCGGCGGTGAGGGTACGCGGTGCCGCCGTGCTCATCCGCTCCGGCAACGAACCGGGCGGTGAGGACGCGCCGAGCGAGGGTGAGGTGACCGCCGCCGCAGCCGCAGCCGGTGCGGCGCTGACCCTGATGGTCCGGCCGGCGGACTGGTCGGCGTGGACGGTGTGGAAGCCGACCGGTGAGCGGGAGCCGATCCCGATGCTGGCCGTGGCGGCCGACGCCGGGGAGAGGCTGATCGCCCGCGCGGCCGGGGGCCGGGCCAGGTTGGACCTGACCCTGACCACCTCCAGCCCCTACCTGTACGACGTGCAGCACGTCGAAACCGGCCGGGTCCCGGACCGGATCGTCTACCGGGTCACCCCGGCCAACTCGGTACGCATCACCTCCAGTTACGCCGACAACGGCGGACTCTCATGGCAGAAGGAGCAACGATTCGGATGGCGCCCCTGGCAGACGTTTTCGTGGAACGACTCGTCCCGCTTCGTCGCGACCCCGTTGGTCCGCGAGGAGTGGGTGACGAGCGGGGACTCACTGTGGCAGCACCGGGTGGTGCACAACTGGCCGTGGAACGACTTCGGCGCGTTGGCCGTCGGCATGACCGAGGCACCCACCGCCTACCGTGCCGGTAGCGCGCGGGAGAGCTGGCTCGCCCCGGTGGTCCGGCCGGCGTCGCCGACCGGGGTGCCGGAGCTGGTCTCCACCCGGACCGGGAACACGCTCGCGCTGCGGGTGCCCGAGTTTGTCGACGCCGACGGCCACTTCACCATCGGTGAGGCGAGCCGGGTCGAGGCGAAGCTGTGGCGGGACGGGAAGCTGCTGGCCGAGCTGCCGGACGCGCGCCGGGATGTCAGCACCACCTCGGCGCAGGCCCGGTACCGGTTGGCGCTGAGCACCGAACGCGTGGACGACGAGTGGCGCTGGGGTACGCGTACCGAGACAGTGTGGGACTTCCGCTCCGGTCAGCAGTCGGGTGACCGGGCCAGGCCGCTGCCGCTGTTGCAGGTGGACTACGCCGTACCGGTGGACCTGTCCGGTCGGGCGTCCGACCGGCAGCACACGCTCGGTCTGACCCTGCGCGGCCAGGACGGGCTGTCGGCGCCCCGGGGCACCGAGCTGACCGCCGAGGTGTCCTTCGACGAGGGCCGCACCTGGAAGAGGGTCAGGGTGACCGGGGGCGGTACGGACTACCGGGCGACCGTTCCGGCCGGCCGGGGCACCGTGTCGCTGCGGGTCAGGGCCACCGACCGGTCCGGCAACGCGATCACCCAGACCGTGATCCGGGCGTACGGCCTGGTCTGAGTCCCGTCGGGCGGGGCGGCCGACCGGTCGTCCCGCCCGAGGGCGCCGCCCGGAGTCAGAGCCAGCCCCGCCGGGCGGCCTGGAACGCCAGGCCGGTACGGGTGTCCACCCCGGCCAGCAGCATCAGCCGCTCCAGCCGGCGTTGCACCGTACGGCGGCTGATGCCGAGTTGCGACGCGATCGACTTGTCCGGGAAGCCGGCGACGAACAGCGACAGCAGGAACCGTTCGCTCTCGTCCAGTTTGTCGTCGCCGGTCTCGGTGGTGACGACACCCGGTCCGGTGCCGGGAATGGCGCCGAGTCCGCCGCCCGGGTTGCCGAACTCGCCGTCCCAGCGGATCGGGCTGGCCCGGTCCCAGTGGCTCTCGAAGAGCGCGAGCAGCGCGTCCAGCAGTTCACTGCGCCGGATCAGGGCGGCGGTCGGTTCGCCAATCCCCTGGTTGTCGTCGGGTACGAGCGGGCAGATAGCGGTGGAGCGGTCGGCGATGGCGAGCCGGACCGGTAGCGCCGGCAGGGTCCGGGCCTCCTCGCCGCCGCGTACGCTTTCGGCGACGCTCTCCATCTCGCCGGGCATCTCCAGCAGCGCCCGTTCGTAGATCGCCCGGTACCGCACTCCCCTGGTCAGGGCGGGTGATTCCTCGACGTTCTCCGGCCCGGACATGGCCAGCGGGTTGGCCCGGCAGAACCAGAGGATCTCCTCGCGGGCCGAGTTTTGCAGGTCCCGAAGCTGGTCGCGTAAGGCGGCCGCGCCGACGACCACCTCCACCAGGTGGTCGGCGTCGCGGCGGCGGGCGCTGGCCCGGTACTCCTCGGTCAGCGCGGCGACCGCCTGCCGGGCGGTTTCGAGCGACTCCTGCCGGCGCAACAGGGTGTTGCCGAGGGCGACGTCCGGCGGCAGTGGTTCGAACACCGGATCGGGGCCGGGTCGGGCCACCGCGAGTCCCTTGCTCCGTAACGCTTCCAGCAGTGCCGCCGCCTCGGTCACCGGCAGCGCGGCCAGCCCCGCCAGGTCGGCGGGACTGGCCGCCGAGAGCCGCAGCAGCAGCCGGTACGCCCTTTCCTCCCCGGCCCCCAGCAGCCCGGTGTCGTCGAACATCGTGCCTCCCCTGCACCCCGTCACCAGGTCGAACTCTACGAACCCGCCGTTGCCCGGGATGGCGCGCGGGTGGGCCGCGAAGCTTTCGACGGTGCGGGCGGCGGCACGGATCCGCCGAAGCGAAAATTTGTTGATCACAAAACGGTGCGGGGCCCCGGCCGTACGGTTTTCAGTGGTCGGCCGCCGGAGCGAACTGGGCGGCGTACGCGGCGGTGGGGGCGATCGGGGTGATCACGTCGACCAGCACCCCGTCGGGCGCGCCGACGATGAAGTGCCGCTGACCGAAGTCCTCGCTGCGCAGGGAGAGCTGCTCGGTTAGCCCGGCCTCGTGCACCAGCCGCCGGTGCTCGGCGTCCACATCGGTCACCTCGAAGTTGAGGATCAGCCCCTGGACCGGCCGCCGGTAGCCGTCGGGCAGCGTCTCGTGGGTGTGGTCGAGCAGCGCCAGTTCGTAGTGCGGTGACTCGGGGCGGCGGAGGCTGACGTACCAGTCGGCTTCGAAGGTGGTCTCGAAGCCGAAGTGCCGGGTGTAGAAGTCGCGGGACGCGGCCACGTCGCGGGTACAGATCACCGGGTAGAAACTGGTCAGCCTGGTTTCCATGGAACCTCCGTCGTCCGGTCACATACCTTGGGTATGCGAACGGACGCTAGTAACATACTCTCGGTATGTCAACCGTGGTCGACGGACGGGACAGCCGATGGCGAGTCAGTCATGGCGAGTCAGTCATGGCGAGTCAGTCATGGCGAGTCAGTCATGTGAGCCGAGCATGGTGAGTCAGTCAGGTCAGCCGAGCATGGAGCCGGGGATGGTGGGACGGGCATGGTGAGACGGGCATGGTGAGACGGGCGGAACAGTGGGCCGAGACCCGGCGCGCGCTGCTGGCGGAGGGCCGGCAACGGTTCGCCCGCGACGGCTTCCACGCGGTGGTGCTGGAGGAGGTCGCGCACGCCGTCGGCGTGACGAAGGGTGCGGCGTACCACCACTTCGGCAGCAAGGCCGGGCTGTTCCGCGCCGTGGTCGAACAGGCGCAACAGGAACTGGCGGACAGCGTGGCGGCCGCCGCAGACGCGTACGACGACCCGTGGCAGCAACTGCTCGCCGGCTGCCGGGCCTTCCTGACCGCCGGGTCGGATCCGGCGATCCGGCGGATCGTGCTGATCGACGCGCCGACCGTGCTGGGCTGGAACGAGTGGCGGTCGATGGACGACTCCTCCTCCGCCCACCACCTGACCGAGGCGTTGAAGGCACTGATCACCGCCGGAATAATCGCCCCGCAGCCCGTCGAGCCACTGACCCGCCTACTCTCCGGCGCAATGAACGAGGCCGCCCTCTGGCTGGCCACCTCCCCCGACCCAACCGCCCCCAACACCACCATGACCGCCCTAACCCACCTCCTAACCGGCCTCCTCCCCCTCCCCCCCCTCCCCTCCCCCCACCCCACCCCACTCGCGATCTAGGCCGTGTTTCAAAAGTGATTGCTGTTTCCCTGAGCGTTGCGTTCTGCGGCGGCATGCCACCAGCCGGGCGGGGTCGGCCCGGTGACCGTCGCGGTCGGCTGGTCGGGATGCAGCCCGAGGCGGCGCAGAGCGGCAGCCTGGATACGGACGTCGAACCAGCCGTGCCAGTGACCATCAGGGCCAATACCGCAGGCCAGACCCCAGTAGACCTCGCTCGACTCGAAGGGCATCCAATCGATGCCCCGGTCACGCAGTCAAGCGCGGGCCGCAGCCAACGGCCGCGGACAGCCAGGGGTGTTCTCGTAGGCTGCGATAGTGACCCAATCAGCGTTCATGGTGACCATGATGCCTGGGCAGACCTTCTTGCGGCATGGCAGCTTCGCCGCCTGGCGGTGCATAGAAGGGGAGATCGTCGGATCCGAAGCTCGGCGTGTCGGTGATCGATAGACGGTGAGGTCTCCGGTAGGTGGTTCAACGACGAAGAAGAACCCATAACCGGAGACCTCGTGGCCACCTTAGCGGTGACGAGGCGACACGACCTGACCGACGCCCAGTGGGCGGCGCTGGTGCCGTTGCTGCCCAGGCCACGTGGGTCAGGACGTCCGCCGAAGTGGAGCAGACGGCAGTTGATCGACGGGATCCGGTGGCGGACACGGGTCGGCTCGCCGTGGCGGGACGTGCCCGCACTGTATGGGCCCTGGCAGACCATCTACGGACTGTTCCGTCGGTGGCAGCGTGCCGGGGTCTGGCGGGACGTCGTCACCGGGTTGCAGGCGAGGGCGGACGCGGCTGGGTTGATCACTTGGGACGTCAGTGTCGACTCCACCAGTGCCCGCGCCCACCAGCACGCCGCCGGCGCCCGTACCCGCCCGGAGTTACAGGTCGAGTCCCCCGGTGGTGTCGATGACGAACCCGACGATCACGCCCTGGGACGGTCCCGGGGTGGGCTGACCACGAAGCTGCATCTCGCCTGTGAGCAGGGACGCAAGCCGCTGTCGACGGTGTTGACCGCCGGACAGCGTGGGGACAGCCCGCAGTTCGTCCCAGTCCTGGCCGGTATCCGGGTTCCTCGCCCCGGCGCCGGCCGCCCCCGTACGCGACCGGACCGGGTCTTGGCCGACAAGGCATACAGCTCCCGCGCCAACCGCCTGTATCTGGCCCGTCGAGGGATCGCCGCGACCATTCCGATCAAGATCGACCAGGCCGCGAGCAGACAGAGGAAGGGCTCGAAGGGCGGAAGGCCACCAGCCTTCGACCCCATCACCTACCGGCAACGCCACGCCGTCGAATGCGGCATCAACCAGCTCAAACGCAACCGAGCCCTGGGCACCCGCTATGACAAACTCGCCGTCCGCTATCAGGCCACCGTGCACATCGCCACGATCAACGAGTGGCTCCGACCAGGCTTATGAAACACGGCCTAGGGCAAATACGTGCTAGTTGATCTCTATCAACAACCATCTGCCCTAGATCGCGGGCGACTTGCGCGCGTACGCGGGGACGCGGGGGTGTTTTAGCGGGGGGTTTGGGTGTAATCGGTGAGGATGTCGTTGAGGACCAGCTTTTCTGCTGCCTGGCGGGCGGGGTGGAGTCCTCCGAAACCGGCGACGACGATCAGCGCCTTCCACAGGGCCCAGGCACGTCCCCGGGTCCAGGTGTCGGGATCGACGTCGAGCGCGGCCCGGAACGCCTCGCGGCTCGGCCCGGAGAGCAGGGTCCAGGCGACCGTCACATCGCAGGCCGGGTCGCCAACGCCCGAACAGCCGAAATCGATGACGGCCGCCAACCGGCCGTCGCGGACCAGCAGGTTCCCGAGGGCGACATCACCGTGGAACCAGACCGGCGTACGTTCCCACTTCGTCCTGAGGGCCGCCTCCCACAGTGCCGTGGCCCTATCGCCGGGAATCCTGTCGCCCAGCTCGGCGATCGCCCGCCGGGTGTCGTCGTCGTACGTCTCCAACGGCCCGCCCCGGAACGCACTGTGCAGTCCCGGCGGCGGCCCGTCGCTCGCGTCGACCCGTTGCAGGGTGTTGAGGAAGCCGGCCAGGTCGGTGGCGAACTCGGTCAGGTCACGGATTCGGTCGAGACCCGCGATCTCACCCTCGATCCACCCGTAGACGGACCAGTTCAGTGGGTACCCCTCGCCCGGCACGCCCAACGCCAGCGGGGTCGGGATGGGTAGCGGCAGGTGTGGGGCGAGTTTGTGCAGGTACCGGTGTTCCTTGGCGACCTGTGGCTCGTACCCCGGTCCGCTGGGCAGCCGGACGGTCATCTCGTCGCCGAGGTGGAAGGTCCGGTTGTCCCAGCCACCGGATTCGACGGGCCGGATCGAAAGCTGGGCCCAGCGTGGAAACTGTGCCCGGACCAGCCGCCGCACCAGCGCCACATCGATCGTCGGGAAGGCGTCGGCATCCACCTGATCTATTTCGTCCCGGTCCATTCGACCAGAGTTGTGCCACCGTGAACGGGTTGCAAGCGATTTTGCCGGTACGCCGGCAGCCATCACCGAGAACTCGACCCATCAGATTCTCTGCCTGCGACCCGAAGCAACTCCACCGTCTCCGGGTGGCTGCCGCGTAGTGCCCAGCCGAGTGGTGAGTCGCCGCTCCCCCGGTCCTCGTGCAGGTCAGCGTCCGCACCGTGGGCGAGAAGTTCGCGTACGACGTCGGGGTGACCCCAGGCGCGGCCGCACACAGCGGCGCGCCCTGATCACCGCGGTGCTGACCTGGCTACGCCGACTTCGACGAGGAAGCTCCGAGATGGCGGGCATCAAGTCTTTCCAGGTCCGCTTCCATCACGTCCTGATTCAGCCCGCACGGGACTGACAGCCGATCGGCTCATCGCCGGATCAGAAGTTGTTCCACGAGTTCCCCGGCCGCGCGGTGTTACGGCCGGAACGTACGCCGGCTCGTGCGCGGCGCCCGAGCAGCACGAGAACGGACAACAGCACGGCGATTCCGACGATCGGGATGCCGATCATCGCCATCACCACCAGCCACTCTTCCGACACGATCACCCACCTCGCTTCGCCGGGACGGCGCCGACGAACGCGCGCCACGCGGCCGGCGCGAGGGTCGGCACGCCACCGCCAGGGTTCTTCGTATCCCGTACGGCGACCACGCCCGGCAGGTTGTCCGCCACCTCGACGCAGTCGCCGCCGTTCTGGCTGCTCCGGCTGCTCCGGGTGCTCCCACGCGACTTTGCGCTGGTCAGATCCATTTCTCCGCCACTTATCAACTCGGTGGACTGTTGGGGGGCGACGCCCAGCCCGGGATGGAATCCCAAGCCTTGCGGATCCACATCAGACCGAACGTTTCGTTCACCACCTGACCCTGCAACTGGGTGTCGAGATACACGACCTCTTCCCCGTCGGGCATGGTGGCAAGCACGAAGGGGCCGCTCAAACCAGCGTACCCACCAACCGACGGTGGTATGACGCGCAAGCGGAGGCGTGGCGGATCGGCGCCGAGTTTCACCAGGTGGAGCGACTGCTGCCGGATCACCTCGGTCCCGCCCACCGACCGGTGCAGCATCCCCTCGTCGAGCATGGCCACGATCTGCGGGCGGCTTCTCCCGGCTGAGCACCGCCTGTCGCTCCAACCCGACGGTCACCCCGTCGCTCAGCCTCGTCCGGCGGCGGCGGGCCGCCGTTGGCGAAGACCGCGTGGGCGTACGCCTCGATCTTCAACAACCCCGTCATGGCCAGGCGCTCATAGAAGCCGCCGATTCGCAGTACGCGATCAGCGCCTTGGGGCGTACTCGTGCATCGATTGCTATTACGACCACAATAGAGTGTCACTGGCGAAAACGCTCAAATTCAACTGAACCCGTACGGGCGTAACTACGGGGCCACCCCGACTTCCCCACCGATCCCCGCGGCGGCCCCTGCCACGACGCTCTCCGGGAGCCCCGTCATGCCCGACCCAGAATCCAACCCGGAAGGCGTTTCCGCAGCCCCAGACTGCCAACTCCCCGCCCTCGCCACCCCGCGAACCGACCGCCAACCCGCCGCCCACCAGCCAATACCCACCACCGCCGACGCCGACGAGTTGGATGGAGAAGGTCGAGCGGAGTGTCCGCCGACTCGACAGGCTCTCGGTGCTGAATGAGATCACCGACGCACTACTAATCAACGTCGAACTATTTCTCAGTAAAGACCTCACACCAACCACCGCCAACCCGAACCGCTCCACATTGCATCAGGGCACGCCCAACTCGGGCAGGCCCGACCACCACCACTCAGCGACATGGCCAAGGCAGCCGACTACACCCGACTGGCGTACCAGCACGGACGTACGACGTACTCCTCGGGTTTTTGCCGCACCCGCTCCACGACGCGACAGGCGGCCAACGACGGCGGCCGAGCTGGGCGACGACCGCCGAGCGGTCGAGACCCCCGAGCACCGCACCGCCCCCACCCCCACCCCTGCCCCTGCCCCTGCCCCTGCCCCTGCCCCTGCACCCCACCCTCCCCACCCGAGCCCAACAGCCGTTGATCATGAAGTTAATGACCGATTTTCGCCCTTGGCGGTGCGCTAACTTCATGATCAACGAGTAGTTGGTGCGGGGTGGGGCGGTGGCGGGGGCGAGGGGAGAGGGCGGGCGGTACGGTGAGGGTGCTCGACGGGCCGGGGCGGGTCCCGTTCAGGGGACCGGTGTGATCGCCGAGCGTACGCAGCCGAGGGAGATGGGCACCGGTGACTCGATCAAATACCCAGCCGACGGTCGACGACGACATCGTGATGCTCACGGTGCCCGCCGACGGCGGGTATCTGGGGGTGCTGCGTACGGCGACCGCCGGTCTGGCCGCCCGGCTGCACTTCGCGCTGGACGAGATCGAGGATCTGCGGATCGCGGTGGACGAGGCGTGCGCGATGCTGCTCGCCATCGCCACCCGCGACGCCGAGCTTGAGTGCCGGTTCTCGGTCACCGACGACGCCCTCACCGTCGAGGTGACCGTGCCGACCACCTCGGGTGCCCGACTGCCGGCCGAGTCGTCGTTCGCCTGGAAGGTGCTGACCGCGCTGACCACGTCCGCCAACGCCACCGCCGATGGGCGGCAGGCGACGATCACCCTGCTCACCCGTCGCGCCGCCGAGTTCTGAACCCGACTGGAACACGAGCCGGGCCGGGCGCACGACGAACCCGGCCGGAACACGAGCCGGCCGGAACACGAGCCGGGCCGGAAAGCGAGCCGTGTGCGGTCAGCCGACGCCGAGGGCGCGGGCGGTGGGGGCGCAGACCAGCAGGCCGATGACCAACACGCCGAGCGCCATCAGCGGGAGGCCGAGCCAGGCCAGCCCGCCCTGGATCATGTAGTAGCCGACCGGCAGCAACATCAACTGGAGCACGATCGCGGGTGCGCGGGCACCGGCTCGACGCCGTACGAGCGCCCCGGCGAGCAGCCACAGGACGAGCGCGCCGCCGACCGTGAAAGCGGTCACGAACAGTGCGTTCACCAGGTCGGTGGCGTCCGCGGTCAGGTCCGCGTAGATCAGGTAGGCGGCCAGCAACCCGAGGCCGGTCGCCTCGCCGCGCAGCAGCCACACGGCCCAGCGCAGCGGACCGGGCACCAGGACAGATTCGCTGGTCACGGGTGAGTCGGTGGTCACGCGCGAAACGATACCCGCGCTTTGTCGCGGTACAGTGCCGCCCATGCGGGCCCTTCTGGTGGTCAATCCCAAGGCCACCGCCACCAGCCAGCGCAGCCGGGACGTGCTCGTCCGGGCCCTGCGCAGCGAGGTCGACCTCACCGTCGAGTACACCCGGCGGCGGGACCACGCGGTCACCCTGGCCCGCGAGGCCGTACGGGATGCGATGGACCTGGTCGTCACCCTGGGTGGCGACGGCACGGTCAACGAGGTGGTCAACGGGTTGATGACGGCCGAGCCGTCGACGGCCGACCCGGACCGTCCCCCGGCCGAGCGGCTGCCGGCACTGGCGGTGGTACCGGGTGGTTCGACGAACGTCTTCGCACGTGCACTGGGTCTGCCCCGGGAGTGGCCGGAGGCGACCAGCGTGATCCTCGACGGCGTACGGCTGGGGCGGTTCCGGTCGGTGGGGCTGGGCCGGGCCGATGACCGCTACTTCACGTTCTGTGCCGGCTTCGGCTTGGACGCCGCAGTGATCCACCGGGTGGAGCAGGCCCGGCGACGGGGTCGGGTCTCCACCCCGTCGCTCTACCTGCGCGCGATGCTCACGCAGTACGCCGTCGGTTCCGAGCGCCGGCACCCGGACATCACGCTGGAGTTGCCGGACGGCGTGGTGGCGAACGAACTGGCCACCGTCGCGATCCAGAACACCGCCCCGTGGACGTACATCGGCGACCGTGAGGTGAACCCGAACCCGGACGCGTCCTTCGACCTCGGGCTCGACGTGATGGCCGTACGCCGGCTCCGAGTGCCGAGTACCGCACGTACGGTGACGCAGCTGCTCTCGCGGAAAACTCAGCCGCACGGCCGCCAAATTCTTCGGATGCACGACCTGGAGGAGTTCTCCCTGGTCGCGGGTCGTCCGCAGGCGTTCCAGCTCGACGGGGACTACCTCGGCGAACGAGAAAAAGTTCGATTCGCCTCCGTAAGCGCCGCACTAAGAGTAATCTGCTAGCGCTGGGGTACAGCCTCCTCCATGGCCCCCTGAAAGCGAGCCGGACGAGGGGACGAGTGTCGGAAATGCCAGCAATGTCGCGTGGACTGTACTATATTGATCCTTGGCTGTGGCACGCCGGGTCCCGGCAAGCGCCGGAATTCGGACAAAAGGGTTGTGGGCTTGCTCACCCGTCCAGAGTTTTTCTGAGCGGTCCCCTTGACATCACGGGAGTTCGTGAAAGTATTCACAAGCGAACTTGAGTTACCGGGACGTTGCCTCGAACTACCCGCTAAGCGAGTTGTTCACGCGGCGCTCCCAAGCGCACAACAGCCTGCGCACGTGCTTGTCGAATCGATGGGTGTACACCGTCGGGATCGGCGCCACGGATGCATATAGGAAAAGATCCACGCTATCCACTGCCACCCACCCAGATTGAGGAGTGTTGCCGCCATGGACTGGCGTCACCATGCTGTCTGCCGCGACGAAGACCCGGAGCTGTTCTTCCCGATCGGGACGTCTGGCCCGGCTCTCCTTCAGGTCGAGCAGGCCAAGGCCGTCTGCCGGCGCTGCTCCGTGACCGAAGATTGCCTCCAGTGGGCACTCGAATCCGGTCAGGACGCGGGCGTCTGGGGCGGAATGAGCGAAGAAGAACGGCGCGCGGTCAAGCGCCGTGGCGGACTCCGGGTCCTGCGCGCTCACACCGCCTGACCAACCACAAACGCTGAACGCGCCGGGGGAGTTACTCCCCCGGCGCGTTCTGTTGTTGTCCTAAAGCGAATGGATCAACACCGCCCGTCATAACGGGATCACTGTGGATCCACACTTAGCGGCTCGACTTGTCCCGCTCCCAGTCGGCTTTGACCGCCATCATCCGCGCGGTCTTCGCTGCGTCATTCTCGATCAGATCCGCCAGTGTCTCGTCTATGCGCAGCATCACATCGGCGTCCAGCCGGACCCCGGCCGCCGCCGCGTTCTCGGTCACCTGCTCCGGCCGGGTCGCGCCGATGATCGCCGTACTGACGCCGGGGTGTTGCAGGGTCCAGGCGACCGCCAGTTGGGCCATGGACAGGCCCGCCTCGTCGGCGACCGGACGCAGCGCCTGCACCTGCCGGAGCAACCGATCGCCGAGCACCCGCCGGATGAACGTCGGCGCCCTGCCCCCACTGGCCGCACGGGAGCCGGCCGGCGGCGGCTGCCCCGGCCGGTACTTGCCGGTCAGCACCCCCTGGGCCAGCGGCTGGAAGACGATCTGGCCGAGCCCCGCCCGCTCGCACAGCGGCAGCACCTCGGGCTCGATCACCCGCCAGAGCATGTTGTACTGCGGCTGGTTGGACACGATCCGGCTACGCAGGCCGAGCTGGTCGGCGAGGTCGAGCGCGCTCCGGATCTGCGGAGCGGTCCACTCCGAGACACCCAGGTAACGGACCTTGCCCTGGCGTACCAGGTCGTCGAAGGCGATCAGCGTCTCTTCCAGCGGGGTCCGGTCGTCGTACCGGTGGGCCTGGTAGAGGTCGACGTAGTCGGTGCCCAACCGGCGCAGCGACGCGTGGCAGGACTCCAGGACGTGCTTGCGGGACAGACCCCGGTCGTTGGGTCCGGCGCCGGTCGGCAGGCACACCTTCGTCGCGATCTCCACCGACTCGCGCCGTACGCCGCGCAGCGCCTCGCCCAGCAACTCCTCCGCGGCCCCCATGGCGTAGACGTCGGCGGTGTCGAATGTGGTGATACCCGCCTCGACCGCCGCCCGTACGCAGACCAGCGCAGCCTCCCGCGCCACCAGTTCCCCGTGGGTGAGCCAATTACCGTAAGTAATCTCACTGACCCGCAGACCGCCGCGGCCAAGGTGACGATGCCTCATGATCGGTCACCCTAGCCACCGGTAAGCGCCGCCGATGCCCCGTGACGGGACGGGCCAACGCTCCGAGACGGGGCGCGGGCCAACGCTCCGAGACGGGGCGCGGGCCAACGCTCCGAGACGGGGCGCGGGCCAACGCCCGAGACGGGACGCAGCCCCGGAACGTCAGGCGGCGAGTTGGTGGACCGCCGCGGTCGCGGCGTCGACCCGGTCCAGCACCAGGCGGGCGATCTCCGGCGAGTCGGTCAGCGGTGCCGCGACCGCCACCGCCCCGGCGGTACGTGCCGAAGCCAACGCGCTCTCGTAGAGCCGACCCGGGGCGAGGAAGTAGGTGGCGACCGCTATCCGGCGGGCTCCACCGGCCCGGAGCAGGTCCACCGCCGCGCCCGCGGTGGGCGGGGCGGCCGAGGCGTACGCGGCCAGGCTCGGCACGCCCAGCGCCTCCCCCAGCGCCCCGGCGACCGCCTCGACCGTACGGCGAGCCGGCGCGTCCCGGGTCCCGGCCGCCGCCAGCACCAACCCGTCCAGCCGACCCGAACCCGCCTCGACCGATCCGCCGCCCCGCCCGAAGCCGGCCAGCCCAGCACCGGCCAGCCCCGCACCGGCCGCCCCGGCGGCGAGGGCCTCGGCCAGGCGCTGGCGGAGCCCGGCCAGCAGCAGTTCGTCGGGGGCGACGGACACCTCCGGCGGGCCGAGCACGGCGGTGACGCGTACGGGCAGCCGCAGGCCCCGGGCCCGCGCGGCGGCGACCGCACCGGGGATGTCGACCCGACCGTGGTACGCGGCGGTCAGCAGCAGCGGCACCAGCGTGGCTCCCCGGTGACCGGCCGCCTCCAGTTCCCGCAGCACGGTCGGCGGATCCGGGGCGGTGTGGTCGAGGTAGGCGGCCCGGACCGGCAGGCCCGGACGGGCCAGCTCGACCGCCCGGACCAGGGCCCGGGTGGCCACCGCCGCCCGGCGGTCCCGGCTGCCATGGGCAACCAGGACCACCGGATCCGGCCCGGCGGTAACGAGCCCCACCGGATCCGGCCCGGCGGTCACGAGCCCCACCGGATCCGGCCCGGCGGTAACGAGCCCCACCGGATCCGGTCCGGCGGTCACGGGCCCACCGGATCCGGCCCGGCGATTCATACGTGCAGACCGCACTCGGTCTTCTCGAACATCGCCCACCGGCCGGCTCGGGGGTCCTCGCCGGCCTTGGTCCGCCGGGTGCACGGCCAGCAGCCGACCGAGGTGTAGCCGGCCCGGAACAGCTCGTTGACCGGCACGTTCCAGCGGGAGATGTACGCGTCCACGTCGGCCTGGCTCCACGCCGCGATCGGGTTGACCTTGACCTTGCCCTTCCGGGCGTCGAAGGTCACCACCGGCGTGTTGGCCCGGGTCGGTGACTCGTCCCGGCGCAGCCCGGCGGCCCAGGCGTCGTAGTCGCCGAGCGCCCGTTCCAGCGGCTCGACCTTGCGCAGGGCGCAGCACTCGTCCGGTGCCTTGGCGAACAGGCGCGGTCCGTACTCGCCGTCCTGCTGGCCGACGGTCAGCCGGGGCCGGATCGACCGGATGGTGACCGGCAGCGTACGGGCGACCGTGTCGCGGACCCGCAGCGTCTCCGGGAAGTGCAGCCCGGTGTCGAGGAAGACCACGTCGACGCCAGGTGCCACCCGCGAAACGAGGTGGGCGAGCACGGCGTCGGCCATCGAGCTGGTGACGCAGAACCGGTCGGCGAAGGTGTCCACCGCCCAGCGGGCGATCTCGTCCGCCGGGGCGCCCTCCAACTCGCGGGCGGCCTCGTCGGCCAGCGCCTTGAGCTCGGCGGCGGACCGTCGGGCGGGGTCCGCCACGGTGGGTGCCGGGCCGAGGGTGACCAGTCCGAGGTTGGTTACCGAGAGCACCTTCATCGCGCCACCGCCCGTCCGAGTAGTCCGCTGAACTTGACCGTGAAAACCCGCGCGCAGGCGTGACACTCCCAGGCGCCGTGCGACTCCTCGTTGGGCCGAAGGTCCTCCTCGCCGCAGTACGGGCAGTACATCGGCGCCGCGCGGGTGTCGCTCATCTCAGCTCCTCCTCGTCGGCCCGGAGCACCCACTGGGCGAACGCCTCGCCCTGCTGGCGCCCGGCCAGGTAACGGCGGGCCACCCGTTCGACGTACTCCGGAAGTTCCTCCGCCGTGGTCTTGAGGCCGCGCAGCTTGCGGCCGAATCCGGCGGTCTGGCCCTGGGCCATGCCCAGGCCGCCGCCGAGGTGGATCTGGTAGCCCTCGACCTGACGCCCGTCGGGTCCGACCACTATCTGCCCCTTGAGGCCGATGTCGGCGATCTGGGTCCGGGCGCAGGCGTTCGGGCAGCCGTTGATGTGGATGGACAGGTCGGCGTCGAAGTCGCGCAGCCGGTCCTCCAGCCGGGCGACGAGTTCCTGGCCGCGGGCCTTGGTCTCGACGATGGCGAGCTTGCAGAACTCGATCCCGGTGCAGGCCATCGTGCTGCGCCGCCAGACCGACGGCCGGGCTTCCAGGCCGATCCCGCGCAGGGCCGTGACCAGCGATTCGGTCCGCGCTTCGGCGACGTCGAGGACCAACAACTTCTGGTACGGGGTGAGCCGCACCCGGTCGCTGCCGTGCTCGGCGGCGAGGTCGGCCAGGGCGGTGAGCTGGGTGCCGGACACCCGCCCGACCACCGGGGCGGCCCCGACGTAGAACTTCCCGTCCCGTTGCCGCTGTACGCCGATGTGGTCGATCGGCTTCTCCGGCAGCTCCGGCGCCGGACCGTCGAGCAGCGTACGGCCGAGGTATTCCTTCTCCAGGATCTCGCGGAACTTCTCCACGCCCCAGTCGGCGACCAGGAACTTCAGCCGGGCGCGGTGCCGCAGCCGGCGGTAGCCGTAGTCCCGGAAGATCGAGACGACGCCCTCCCAGATGTCCGGCACCTCGGCCAGCGGCACCCAGACGCCGAGGCGCTGGGCCAGCATCGGGTTGGTGCTCAGGCCGCCGCCGACCCAGAGGTCGAAGCCGGGGCCGTGCTCGGGGTGGTCGACGCCGAGGAAGGAGATGTCATTGACCTCGTACGGGGTGTCCGCCAGCCAGGAGATCGACGACTTGAACTTGCGCGGCAGGTTGGAGTAGGCGGGGTCGCCGACGTATCGGGCGACGATCTCGTCGATCGCCGGGGTCGGGTCGATCCGCTCGGCCTCGGACACCCCGGCGACCGGGCTGCCGAGCACGATCCGCGGGCAGTCGCCGCACGCCTCGGTGGTTTCCAGCCCGACCGCCTCCAGCCGGCGCCAGATCTCCGGCATGTCCTCGACCCGGATCCAGTGCAGCTGGATGTTCTGCCGGTCGGTGATGTCGGCGCTGTCGCGGGCGAAGGTGGTGGAGATGTCGGCGATGGTGCGCAGCTGGGCCAGGCTGAGCTGGCCGCCGTCGATCCGTACCCGGAGCATGAAGTGCTCGTCTTCGAGCTCGTGCGGTTCGAGCACGGCGGTACGACCACCGTCGATGCCGGCCTTGCGCTGGGTGTAGAGCCCCCACCAGCGGAACCGGCCGCGCAGATCAGCGGGGTCGATCGAGGCGAAGCCCCGGTGCGCGTAGATGTTCTCGATCCGGGCCCGTACGTTGAGCGGGTTGTCGTCCTTCTTCGACCGCTCGTTCGGGTTGAGCGGCTCGCGGTGGCCGAGCGCCCACTGGCCCTCGCCGCGCGGACGGCGGGGCGCCCGTGCCGGCCGGGCCACGGCTGCCGCCGGAGCGTCGGCGCTGTCGAGTGGGGCGGGGGTCCTGGTGACCGCCATCGCGGCGTCCTCCGTTTGTCTGCTGAGACGAGTTGCTCCAGTACGCGGAAGCGACGGCACCCCGGTCGGATCGGCGGGGCGGAGACAACGGTGTCAGCAGGCCGGCGCGGAGCGCACCCGAGACTGGAATGGTCCAGGTGGCGTCAGTAAGCCGGACAGATCGCGCTACGTACGCGGCCGTAGTCGACGTGACGGCGGCAGGTCAGCCCCAGCGTCACGACGCGGCCCTCGACGGCGGTCATACCGGCCATGCTGCCACACCACCGGGCCCCGAACCACCGAGCCGATGCCCCGATCCCGCATCCCGGACCACACTGTGGCTTGCTTCACGTTAATATGACCAATATTCCGGCTAATACCGCGAACCGCATTTTTGTCGCATGACGTCATAAGGCGGCGACCGTGGGTGGTCATCACCGGGCTGTGCCGCCATCGGTACCGATCGACACCGATGAGCGATCCGCCCGCCCCGGCACCGGCTCCGACCCCGGACTTCCCCGCTGGCTGGCCCGAACCGCACCACTCTGGCCCGCCCTGCTGACCCTGGCGATCGCCCTGGTGCAGATCGACCACGCCCCGCTGTGGCGGGACGAACTCGCCACCTGGAGCGCCGCCTCCCGACCCACCGGCGACCTGTTCCGGCTGGCCGCCAACATCGACGGCGTCGCGGTCGCGTACTACCTGCTGATGCACGGCTGGATCGAACTCTTCGGCGACTCGGTGACCGCCCTGCGGCTGCCCGCCACCCTGAGCCTGGCCGGCGCGGCGGCGCTGATCGCGGTACTCGGCCGGCGGCTGTTCGGCGGGCGGATCGGGTTGATCGCCGGGCTGCTCTTCGCCGTCCTGCCGAGCACCTCCCGGTACGCCCAGGAGGCCCGCCCGTACGCCCTGGCCACCCTGTTCGCCGTACTCGCCACCCTGCTCCTGGTACGGGCGCTGGACCGCCCCGGCTGGTGGCGCTGGACCGGCTACGCCGCCGCACTGGTCGGCCTGGGCCTGTCGCACCTGCTGGCGACGAGTCTGGTCCTCGGGCACGCCGTGGCGGTGCTGCTCGCCTGGCGCCAGCACCACGACCGCCGACTCGGCCGTTGGCTGCTCGCCCTCGTACCGCCGATCCTTGTCCTGGCACCGTTGGCCCGGCTCGGCCGCGACCAGCAGGCCCGGCAACTGGGCTGGGTCCGCTCGCCGACCCTCACCGACCTGCCCGACCTGCCGGGTGAGCTGTTGCAGAGCGGCACCGTCGGCGGCCTGCTGGTCGGGCTGGCCGCGATCGGCCTGGTCAGCCGGGGACGCCGGGGTGTGGTGCTCGGCGCCTGCGGGCTGCTCCCGGTCGCCCTGCTGTACGTCGGCGGCCTGCTCACCCCGCTCTGGGTGCCCCGCTACCTGCTCTTCACGGTGCCGTTCGCCTGCCTGCTCGCCGCCGGCCCGCTCGCGCCGCTGCGGCTGCGCTGGGCGCTGCCGGTGGTCGCCCTCGCCGGGCTGCTCGGCGCCCCGGCCCAGGCCAGCCTCCGCCGTACGCACGAGACGCCACGCTCGGCGCCGATCGACTACCCGGCCGCCACCCGCATCATCGGCGCCCACCAGCAGCCCGGCGACGGCATCGTCTACTCCCCCCGCGACATGCGGGCCTCCCTCGACATCGCCGTCCTCTACCACCTACGCGAGCACCACCCGCGTGACGTGCTGGCAACCGAGGGCCCGGTCGCCGCCGCCACCCTGGACACCCCCGAGTGCCCCCAACCGGCCACCTGCCTGACCACCGTCACCCGCGTCTGGCTCCTCACCCTCGGCAACCACCCCGCCGACCCCCTGTCCGCCGCCACCCCCGCCAAGGAAACCGCCCTCCGCCACACCTTCCAGATCACCAAGACCTGGCCCCTCCCCGGCCTAACCCTCACCCTCCTAACCCGCCCCTAGCCCCCCTGCCCCCTGCCCCCGCCCCCTCGTGCCCCCGCCCTTCTCGCCGTCGATCTAGGGCAAATGGTGGTGATTAGAGATTCACTAGCACGTATATGCCCTAGATCGACGGGGCGTATCGGCGGGGCACGCAGGGAGGGGAGGAGGGAGGGAGGGGGTTAGCGTTTGCCCAGGGGGACTACTAGGACGGCTTCGGTGCCGCCTTCGGTGCGGTTGCGGAGCTCGATGGTGCCGGCTAGTTCGCCGGTGGCGAGGGCGCGGACGATCTGGAGACCGAGGCGGCTGCCCTTGGCGGCGTCGAAGTCGGCGGGCAGGCCCCGGCCGTTGTCGGCGACGGTCACGTGCAACTGCTTGCGGAAGCGGTGCGCCGACACGACGACCTCGGCGGTGCCCTCCTCCACGCCCCCCTCTTCCTCGGGCGGGGGGAAGCCATGTTCGACGGCGTTGAGCAGCAGCTCGTTGAGGACCATCACCAGCGAGGTGGCGATCTCCGCCGGCAGTACGCCGAACGTCCCCTCCCGGCGCATCCGTACCGCCACCTCGGTCGCGGCGACCTCGGTGGCGGCGGAGGCGACCCGGTCGACGATCCCGTCGAACTCGACCGCCTCGTCGCTGGACATGGCGAGGGTCTCGTGTACGAGCGCGATCGAGGCGACCCGGCGTACGGATTCCTCCAGTGCCGCCTTGGCTGCCGGTATGTCGACCCGGCGGGCCTGTAGGCGCAGCAGCGCCGCGACCGTCTGGAGGTTGTTCTTCACCCGGTGGTGGATCTCCCGGATGGTGGCGTCCTTGGTGATCAGGGCGCGGTCGCGGCGGCGTACCTCGGTCATGTCGCGGACCAGGACCAGCGCGCCGATCGGCACCCCGGCGGGCATCAGCGGCAACGCCCTGGTCAAGACGGTCGCCCCGCGCGCCTCGATCTCCCGGCGGGCCGGCGCCTCGCCGCGCAACGCGGCCAGCACCCGGTTGCCCGCCTCGGTGCCGTCGAGCGGGTCGGCGGCGAGCCGGGTGTTGAGCGCGGCCAGGTCCTCCCCCACCAGGTGGGAGGCGAACCCGAGCCGGCGGTACGCCGACTGCGCGTTGGGGCTGGCGTAGGTGACCTTGCCGCTGGCGTCGAGCCGGACCAGCCCGTCCCCGACCCGGGGGGCCGAGGTGGTCTCGCCCGGGTGCCGGGGCGGTGGGAAGGTGCCGTCGGCGAGCATCTGGGCCAGGTCGTCGGCGGTGGTGAGGTAGTTCAGCTCCAGTTGGCTCGGGGTGCGGGCGGTGGAGAGGTTGGTGTCCCGTCCGACCACCGCGATCACCTCGCCCGACTCGCCGTCGGCGCTACGCAGCCGGACCGGGATCGCCTCGTGCCGGGCCGGGGTGTCGCCGTACCAGACCGGGTCACCCTCGCGCCAGATCCGCCCCTGGGTGTACGCGATCGTCAGGTGGGCCACCTCCGGCCCGCCGACGATCCGCCCCACCTGGTCGTCCTGGTACGCGGTCGGGGCGGTGGTCGGGCGTACCTGGGCCACGCAGAGGAACGCGTCGTTGTCGCCGTCGACCGGCACCCAGAGCAGTAGGTCGGCGAAGGAGAGGTCGGACAGGAGTTGCCAGTCGCCGGCGACCCGGTGCAGGTGGTCGATGTCGGCCGGGCGGAGCAGCGTGTGCTCCTCGGCTAGGTCGCGCAGCGTGGACATCAGGCAAGCCTGCCACGTCCGGGCTCCCGGGTCGCCACGGCAACCGTTCAGAGGGTGGAGGTGACCTTGTGCAGACCCCGCGGGGCGTCCGGATCCTCGCCCCGGGCCAGCGCGAGCGACAGTGCCAGCTGCTGCAACGGCAGGATGTCCAGCAGTGGGGCGTACCGCTCGTCGACCTGTGGCACGACCAGCCGGGCGGTGGCTCCGGGCACGTCCGACGGCCCGATCGCGACCACGTCGGCCCCGCGCTCGCCGACCCGGGCGAGCACCTCGCGCATGGCCGTGCCGCCGGGGCCGGCGCCGACGACCGCGAGCACCGGTACGTCCGGGTCGGTCATGGCGAGCGGCCCGTGCAGCAGGTCGGCGCCGGAGAAGGCGAGTGCCGGCAGGTACGAGGTTTCCATCAGTTTCAGCGCCGCCTCGCGGGCGGTCGGGTAGGCGTAGCCCCGGCCGGTGGTGACGACCCGGGCGGCGAACCGGTAGCGGCTGGCGAGCTGGCCGGCGGTCGGGTCGGCGAGCGTACGTTCCGCCAGTTCGGGCAGTCCGGCGAGCGCGGCCCGTTCCTCCTCGGGCAGTACGCCGTTGCCGGCGCGTATCCCTTCGATGAGCATCAGCAGGGCGAACAGCTCGGCGGTGTACGTCTTGGTGGCGGCGACCGCCCGTTCGTGTCCGGCGGCGACGTCGACGGAGAGTTCGGCGACCCCGGTCAGCGGCGAGTCGGGGTTGTTGGTGACGGCGAGGGTGAGGGCGCCGGAGGCGCGGGCCTGTCGCAGCACCTCGGCCAGGTCGGATGAGCCGCCGCTCTGGCTGACCCCGATGACCAGTGCGTCGGACAGGTCGGGGCGGGCACCGAAGAGGGTGACGGCGCTCGGCGAGGCGAGCCCGGCGGGCAGACCGAGCCGGATCTCGGTGAGGTACGCGGCGTAGAGCGCGGCGTGGTCGGAGGTGCCGCGGGCGGTGAACACGACGTGCCGGGGGCGGCGTTGCGCGATGACGGCGGCGATCCGGGCGATCGCCTCGGCGTGTGCGGGCTCCAGCAGTCGCGCGAAACCGGCCGGCTGCTCGGCGATGTCGGCCGCCATACCGGCTCCCGGATGTGCCACGAGGACCTCCCCATCATGCGCGATAGCCGCGCGTTTCATGCTCAGTCTTGCACGATCGGAAGCTTCCGAGCAATCAACCAAGCAGTATTGCGCAGACAATCACCGCCCATCCCGATCATGCTTTAGGCTTCCCGACCCAGGGGGGAACGATCGCGCGACGAGAGGTCGACAACCGTGTCCGAGGGAATGGACGACCCGCGGCTGTCGGCCGAGGGTGAGCTGGCGTTGGCCCGGCTGGCCCTGGACGAGGGCGACCTGAGGCACGCCGCCGGCCACCTCGCGGGCGCGCTCGCGTACGCGCCGACCATGCCCGAGGTGCACGAGGTGCTGGCCCGGCTGGCCGCCCGCAGCGAGGGCGGGGTGGACCTCTTCCCGCTCGACCACCACCCGTTCATCGGTGCCGTGGTGGCCCGCGCCCACCTGCTCGCCGCCACCGGCAGACCCGACGAGGGCCTCGAACTGCTCGCCGCCGCCACCGCGCACGCGCCCGGCGCGGACTGGGCCGGGGTGCCCTGGGTCAGCACCCCCGAACTGCCGGCCCAGCTCGATCCGGAGCAGATCGCCCGACTGCTGATGCAGATCTGCGCCGCCGTCGCCGACCCGGTCGACGAGGACGAACGGGAGCCGCTGCGGCCGTACCTGCTGCTGGCCCGGCACGCGATCGACACGTACCCGGACCATGGCCTGCTGCTGGGCGCCGCGTCCGCGCTGGCCCGCCGGGTCGGCGCGATCGATCAGGCGGTGGGCTGGGCGGAGGCCGGGGCCCGGAGCAAACCGTCGAAGCTGGCCGAGGTGTGGCTCGGTTACGCCTACCGCAGCGCCGGGCGCACCGCCGAGGCGCTCGCCGCGCTGAACCGGGCCGTCGAGCACGACCCCGAAGACCTTTCCGTGTACGCCGACATCGCCGGCACCCTGGCCGACCACGGGCGCCTGGACGAGGCACTCGGCTGGATCGACCGCGCGCTGGTCCGGGACCCCACCTTCGACTGCGCGGTGCACACCGGCCACCGGTTGCGTTACCAGCGCGACGGCCGGTTGGAGCACCTGGTGGCGCTCGCCGACTTCCGCCGTGACCACCCGGACGACACCCACGAGCACGGCGACCTGGCCGAGTGCTGCCAGGGCCAGCCCTGGCTGGGCCAGATCCCGGCGGCCGGCGAGGCGGTCACCAACGTGCTCCGGCAGGTGCTGGCGGACGAGGGCCCGGTCCGGGGCGGGCAGTTGCGGCTGAGCGGGCTGGAGCCGCCGAGCGCGATGCGGGCGGTCGCGGCGGCCGTACCGGGGTTGGCCGTTGAGGTGGCCGAGGTGGCCGCGCCGGATATCCGGGAGCCCCGGCGGTCGTCGGCCCGACGGCTCTGGAGTTACCAGGGCACTATCGCCGTACCGGCGCTGCCGGCTCCGTCGCCGACCGCGGTCGACCGGATCCGGCAGCTCGCCCATCCGGCCTGGCCGCACCCGCCGGCCGCGTACGACGCCGCGGTGGGGCTGGCCACGCTGGAGGTCGACGACCTGCTGGGGCTGCTGGTGCACCCGCCCGCGCCGCCGACCACCCCGCTGGGCCGCACACTGGCCGAACACGACCCCACCCTCTGGGTCCGGTGCGTGCAGGTGTGGGCCTGTCTCGGGCTGCTGCACCACCGCACCGACGAGCCGTGGGACTCCTCGACCCGGCGCCGGGTCCTGGTGGACCTGGTCTGGGGCGTCGAGGACTGGGTCACCGAGGCGGCGCTCTGTGCGCTGGTCACCGCGGCCTGGGTCGATCCGACGGTCCGCGCCGACGTGGCCGCGATCGCCGCTGAGCGGCTCGCCGACACGGTCGCCGTGGCCCGGCAGCGGCCGGTCTCGATCGCCCGCTCGCTGGCCCAGTTGGTGCTGGCCACCCCCGAGATCGACCCCGGTACGCGGGCCACCGCCCGTGCGGTCCTGGCCGCCGACTCACCCGCGCCGAGGCCGCCCGGCTGGCTGTCCCGCCTCTGGCGGCACCTGCGCCGCTCCTGACGGCTGTCGCGCCGCTGGCGGCAAGCCGCTAAAACAACTCGCCGACCCCGCGGTGTGGGTGGCCCGGACCGGTGGACGGTCCGGGTGCCACAGCCGCAGGATCGGCGAGTGCGGGGGTACGGAGAGCGCTAGTGCACCGGAGCGTTGGCCAGGGCGGTCTCGGCCTGCTCCTCCGGGGTCCCGTCGGCGGGGCCGTTGCTGTCGCGCAACGGGATCTCCTTGATGAACCAGGCCAGCACCGCTACCGCAGCGGCGAAGAAGACCGCCCAGGTGAAGACGCCGGAGATCGAGTCCGCCAGCCCGCCGAGCACCGCGTCGCGTACGTTGGCCGGCAGTTCGCCCAGCTTCGCCGGGTCGACGCCGCCCCCGCCACCGGTGGTGAGCTGCTCCGCGGCCGGCGCACCGAGCCGATCGGCGAGGCTGTCGTGCAGCCGGTTGGCGAAGATCGCACCGAACAGCGAGATGCCGAACGAGCCACCGATCGACCGGAAGAAGGTCGCCGCGCCGCTGGCCGCACCGAGGTCCTTCTGTTCGACGCTGTTCTGTGCGATCAGCATCGAGGTCTGCATCAGGAAGCCCATGCCGACGCCGAGTACGACCATGTAGAGCGAGAGCACGGTCTTGCTCGTGTGTACGTCGATCATCATCAGCAGCGCCATACCGGCGGTCATCGCCACCCCGCCGATGATCGGGAAGATCCGGTACCTGCCGGTCTTGGTAATCACCCGGCCGGCGACGATCGAGACGACCAGCATGCCGAACATCAGCGGGAGCAACAGCAGGCCGCTGTTGGTCGCCGACGCCCCCTGCACGGTCTGCTGGAACAGCGG
The DNA here is from genome assembly GCF_036250065.1 of Micromonospora sp. NBC_01699. Lineage (NCBI taxonomy): Bacteria > Bacillati > Actinomycetota > Actinomycetes > Micromonosporales > Micromonosporaceae > Micromonospora > Micromonospora sp. NBC_01699. Next base: position 7,042,733 of record NZ_CP109199.1, read on the forward strand.
CAGGAAGTTCATCGCGCCGAACATGGCGAAGCCGAGCAGGAAGCCGACCGCCGAGATGACCGCGAAGTTGCGGTTGGTGAAGAGGTTCAGCGGCAGGATCGGCTCCGGCACCCGCCGTTCGACGAGGGCGAAGGCGATCAGGCTCAGCACCGCGAGTGCGGTCAGCCCGAGGATCTGCCCGGACGCCCAGTCGTACTCGTTGCCGCCCCAGGTGGTGATCAGCACGATCGCGGTGATGCCGATCGACAGCAGGGCCGCGCCGAGCCAGTCGATCCGGTGTTCGGTCCGGTACTTCGGCAGGTGCATCCGGGTGATCAGGACGATCAGCGCGAGGCCGCCCAGCGGCAGGTTCACGTAGAACGCCCAGCGCCAGGAGAGGTTGTCGGTGATGAAGCCGCCGACCAGCGGTCCGGCGACCATGGCGATGGCCATGATGCCGGCCATCAGGCCCTGGTAGCGGCCGCGCTCGCGGGGCGGCACCAGGTCACCGATGATGGCCATCACGCCGACCATCAGGCCACCGGCCCCGAGGCCCTGTACGGCCCGGAACGCGATGAGCTGGATCATGCCGTCCTTGGTCCCGCCGAAGACCGACGAGCCGGCCATGCCGCAGAGCGCCGAACCGATCAGGAAGATCACGATCGAGGTGAGGAAGACCGCCTTGCGGCCGTACAGGTCGCCGAGCTTTCCCCAGATGGGCGTGGAGACGGTGGTGCCCAGCACGTATGCCGTCACTACCCAGGTGAAGTGGTTCAGCCCGCCGAACTCCCCCACGATCCGGGGTAGCGCGGTGCTGACGATCATGTTGTCGAGCATCGCGAGCATCATCGCGATCATGAGACCGGCGAGCACGACCCGGATGTTCGGTCGTGCCACCGCCTGCTCGGTCTGGGTCATCGGTAAGCTCCCCCTGAGCTGTGACCAACTTACTTGCCGGCCGGCTAGTTCCCTTACTAGCCGTACGGTAAGCTGGGCACCAGGTCAAGTCAAGCCAATTAGACATTTGGGGGGTTCAGGTGTCTGACAACACAGGCAACACCAGAGCCCGCATCCAGGCGGTCGCGCTCGAACTCTTCACCGAGCAGGGCTACGAGAAGACTTCGCTGCGCGAGATCGCGGAGCGGCTGGGCGTGACCAAGGCCGCCCTCTACTACCACTTCAAGAGCAAGGACGACATCGTCAACAGCTTCGTGGAGGACCGGCTCGGCCGGCTCGACGGGCTGATCAAGATGGGCGCGGAGCCGCCGACCGACGTGGCGGCCCGGCGGCGGGAACTGCTCAGCCGCTACGCCGACGAGTTCTTCGGCAGCAGCAGCACCGGGCACTCGGTGATGCGGTTCTTCGACCAGAACCAGACGGTGCTCAAGAGCCTGCCGGCCGGGCAGATGATGCGCGAGCGGCTGCTCCAGCTCGCCACCGTGCTGGCCTCGCCCGAAGACTCACCGACCGCGCAACTGCGGGCCGCGCTCGCGCTGTTCGCCGTACACAGCAGTTGGTTCGCGATCCGCAGCCCGGAGATCAGCGACGTGCAGCGGCGCGACATCGCGCTGGAAATCGCGCACGAACTGCTCGACCGGATCAGCGTCACGCCCTGACCGGGCGGCCCCGATCGGGGGTGTCCATGGCCCGGCGGGATCCCGCCGGGCGCACGACAACTTCAGGCGGCGGCACCCGTACGGGCGGTGGCCGGAGCCAGCTCCAGGCGCAGCGCCAGCAGGTCCACCCCGACACCCGGGGACCAGTCCCGCTCCGGGGTACGGACGAAACCGAGCCGGGCGTACAGCCGCTGCGCGCCGGTCACGAAGTCCCGTACGCAGATCACCACCGCGTCCGCGCCCGACTCCGCCGCTCGGGCCACGCAGGTCCGGGCCAGCGTCTCGCCGACGCCCCGGCCCTGCGCCGCCGGATCGACCGCGAGCATCCGGAACTCCGCCTCACCGGGACCGGAGAGTTCCGCGTACGGGGTGCCGGGCAGCACGAACAGCACCGACCCGACCACCTCGTCGGTACGCGTGTCGACGGCCACCAGCAGCTCGCCCGCTGCCGCCCGCCCGGCGACGTCGTTCAACGTACTGGTGTAGTCGTGCTCGCTGTTGAGCTGACCACTCGCCCGGTACGCCGCCACGGTCAGTCCGGCGATCGTGGCGAACTCGGCGGGCACCGCCGCCCGGACGAGCAGGTCGGTCATTCGATGACCGCGATCAGGTCACCGTCCTGCACCACGTCGCCCTCGTTGACCGCGAGCTGGCTGAGCACTCCGTCAGACTCCGCGACAACCGGGATCTCCATCTTCATCGATTCGAGAATCACCAGCGTGTCGCCCTCGGAAACGGTGTCGCCCGCGGTGGCGACGACCTTCCAGACGTTCGCCACCATCTCGGCGCGAATCTCCTCGGCCATCGTGTGGTCCCTCCCTCGTCGGCGCGGTGTTCCATGCGAACGGTATCCAATCATGCGCCGGCCCGCGCCGGGGCCGCGGCGGGGCGGACTAACATCATCGGGTCAACTCCCGGTCCCGGGAGAACCTGTCCGACGGGAGACCAGCATGGCGAAGAAGTCTCGCAAGAAGAAGGCCCGCAAGAAGAGCGCCGCCAACCACGGCAAGCGCCCCAACTCCTGACCGAGGCTCGACGCCGCCAGGCGGAGATGCTCGGCGGTCCCGCCGCGGGCCCTGAACCAGGGCCCGCGCGGGACACAACAGCGAAGAGCGCACGATCGGATACGCACCGACGTCGGCACGCATGATCGGATAGGTACGTCGGCAGCGCGGCCGATGTTCGGCCCGGCCACCCACGCCGGCTCAGTCCGGCAGGTACTCCCGCGACTGGGACTGATCGGTTTCGAAGACCAACTCGGTGAGGCGGATCCGGAGCCGCTCACGCAACTCCGTCGGCGCGGTCTCGTTGCCGCAGCAGCGGGCGACCAGCGCCTTCACCTCCTGCTCGATGCCGTACTCGCGCAGGCATCCGGTGCAATCGTCGAGATGGTCGCGAATCAGATTCCGTCGCTCGTCAGCGCATTCCAGGTCGAGGTACAGATAGACCTCGGCAAGCACCTCACGGCAATCGGTCTCGTGTGGTTCACCGCAACTCACGGTTCTACACCTCCCGGCCGGCTGCGGCAGAGTCCTTGGACGTCGCCGCGGCGTGGAAACCCCGGTCTGCGGCGTAACGCTCTAGCAGCTTGCGCAGATTGCGCCGACCCCGGTGCAGCCGGGACATTACCGTACCGATGGGGGTTCCCATGATGTCCGCGACCTCCTTGTAGGAGAAGCCCTCGACATCAGCCAGATAGACGGCCAGCCGGAATTCCTCCGGCAACTGCTGCAACGCCTGCTTGACGTCGCTGTCCGGCAACCGGTCCAGTGCCTCGGTCTCGGCCGACCGCAGGCCGCTGGAGGTGTGTGACTCCGCCTCGGCCAACTGCCAGTCGGTGATCTCCTCGGTCGGCGCCTGGATCGGCTGACGCTGCCGACGCCGGTACGAGTTGATGTACGTGTTGGTCAGGATGCGGTAGAGCCAGGCCTTGAGGTTGGTGCCCTCTTCGAACTGGTGAAAAGCCGCATAAGCCTTCAAAAAGGTCTCCTGGACCAGATCCTCCGCGTCGGCCGGATTGCGGGTCATCCGCAGGCCGGCGGCGTAGAGCTGATCGACGAAGGGCAGGGCGTCGCGCTCGAACCGCGCCCGACGCTCGTCCGTCGCCTTGTCCGGTCGTGTCAACCGCACATCCCCCCGCCTCGGTTGCACGTCCCGGGAGCGGCCGGAAACGGCCGGCCGGGGCGTGCTCAGGACCAGCCCCGTCGGCGCCAGCGACGCCACGGAACCAGTCGACTTTCCCGCCGAGGATACGCGGAAAAGAGGCCTCGTAGATTGGGTTCCGGCCGTGCCGGTGCTCACCGTACGCAGTTCGCGTGTCGCCCGAACCGCGTGTGGGTCACCCACCCTGCGGCGTGGACCCGTGTCGTGGTCGGCGCGCTCCGGATTCCGTGTTTCGGTCGGCACCGGTCAACCCCCTCGCGCTGAGTAGCTTCCGGGAGTTGTAACGCTCGGCGACCGGCGGGGCATTCCGGTGATCCTGGCCCCATCCCTGGTCCCGGCCGGCAACCCTTGGCTGGGGCCGTCCACGGCTGGGACCAGGAAGGGCCTGGGAGGATGACGCCGGCCCCTCGTCCTACCTGATGTGGTGCAGTCCCCTCGGGTGTCCGGCATCATGAAAAGCAACGATCACCAACGGTCGGGGAAACGGTCCGGTTCCGGGTCGGGAGCCGGTCGGAATGACCGTCGGATTGGCCGTTACCGGGCCCAGCCCCGCTGCCGTAGCCAGGTCACCGCGAGGGCCGCCGTACCGGCCGGATCCCGGCGCAGGTCATGCCCTTCGCCGGGGCGGACGATCACGTCTACGCCGGCGGCCGACGGCGGCACGCCGAACGGGTCCCGGTCGCCGTTGAGCACCAGGGTGGGCAGCCCGGTCAGCAGTTCCGGCGCGCGGGAACGCTCGGGCCGGCCCGGCGGGTGGAGCGGGAAGGCGAGCGCCACGATGCCGACGGCACCGGTCGTGACCGAGGTCCGGCACGCCACCCGGGCACCGCTGGACCGCCCGCCGACCACGAGCGGCACCCCCGGATACCGATCCACCAGTACGGCGACCACGGCCGCCCACGCCTCGTCCAGGTGGTTCGCCGGTGCCGGTGCCCGCCGGCCGGCGACCCGGTACGGCTGTGTGATTCGAGCCACAGTGACGCCGGACGCGCCCGCCTGATCGCGCAGGGCGATCAGGTCGGGTGCGTCCACGCCACCGCCGGCACCATGGCCCAGCACCAGCAGACTGACGGGCGAGCCGGCGTCCGGCGGGTCGACGTCCACCCGCGCGGGCCCTCTCGGGGTATTGACAACCTGGTCACCGTGGAGCACCCGGCCATTCTGCCCCCCACCGGAAGCGCGCCGGCCCGTCCGGCCGTCGACTCACCCGCCCGGTTCGCCGGCCCACCCGCCCGGTTGTCGGGTCAGCGGCTCGGCTGCCGGCTCACCCGCTCGGTTGTCGGGTCAGCGGCTCGGTGGCACCGGTCAGCGGCTCAATGGCACCAGCGTCAGCAGCCGATCGCGTACCGGCGGTCCGCCGTCGTCGACCACCGCATCCGGATCACGCTGCACCTGGCCCCGCCAGGCGACCAGCATGGCCCGGCGTTCCCGGGGCGTGGTGCCGCCCCAGACGCCGTGACAGTCGCCCACCTCCAACGCCCAGGCCAGACATGCGCCCTGGACATCGCAGCCACGACAGAGCGCAACCGCCGCATCCGCCGGTTCACTCGGTGCCGGAAAAAATGTTTCCGGGTCCACGCTCTGGCACACACCCCTGGTACGCCAGGCATCGTCAAGTTGCCGCTCCGCCACTGCCCGCAACAATCGCGGGTCCCGTCGTGCCGCGGCAACCTCGTGCGGGCGTGGCATCCGCGCCCGTGTCATCCACCCACCTCCCCCGTGGGACCGGCATGATCGGTGGGCCTCACCCGCCCGGTGCGAATCCGTACCCACTGCCGGCGCTGTGTTCTATCGCACTATTGCGGGCGGAGACAAGGGTTTGCCGGGAACCTGCATGAAGTCCGGGGCGACGATTCACCCCTAACTCTGGCAAATCAGTACGCGCCAATGTGGCACTGAACGCTCAAAAAAGCGTCAATGCGTCAGACGTCGCGGGGCCCGTACGCAATGGGGGCGCATCGACCCGCGCGACGAGTTCCGGGCCGTCGTTGCGGACGTCGCCGACGCCCCGGCCGACCGGACGGATCTCGATTCCGGCGAGCATTCGCGCGGACGGCGGCGCCAGCAGATGCGTCGACGAATCGCCGCCGTCGAGCCAGTCGGTCCAGCGCTCCGGAGCCAGCAGCAACGGCATCCGATCATGTACGTCGGCCAGCTCACCGACGGCCGGGGTGGTGATCACGCTACAGCTCAGCAGTGGGCCGTCCGGGCCCTTCCAGACCGACCAGAGGCCGGCGAGGGCGAGCACTCCGCCATCGGCGGGCGTCATGAAGTACGGCTGTTTGGTGCCGCCGTCCCCGCGTACCCACTCGTACCAACCGTCGGCCGGGACGAGGCAGCGGCGCCGGGCGAACGACCGGGCGTACGCGTTGGTGGTGGCGACCGTCTCGGCCCGCGCGTTGATCATCCGCGCACCGCCACGGGCGTCCTTCGCCCAGCTCGGCACCAGGCCCCACCGGGCGACCGAGAGGGCCCGCCGGGGCACCGGAGGTTCGCCGGTGGCGTCGCTGCGGTTACCGGTGGCGGTCGGCCCGGCGCTGGCGGACATCCGGACGATCGGCACCGGATCGGTCGGCGCCACGTTGTAGTCGGCGTCGAGCCGGCCGCCCGTCTCGTCGTACGACTCGAAGAGCTGGCTCAGATCCGCGGCGCTGCGGGTTGTCGCGTACCTCCCACACATGCCGTCAACGCTAGCCCGTCGATCCGGGACCGGCCGTCCCCGAGATCAACCTGTCGCCGCACCGAGATCAACCGACCGACCAGCGGAGATCACCCGCGCACCCGCCCGTCCCGGCAAGCGGGAGCGGCCGGACCGCCGAGTCCGGCGTTCCGGTCCGGCGCGGCAGAATGAAGGCGTGGCAAACCTGACCGCGACCCGTCCCGCCCAACCGTGGAGCGCGCCGACCGCGACCGACCCGGTGGTGACGACGCTCACCCTGCCCGGCTCCAAGTCGATGACCGCCCGCGCCCTCGTCCTGAGCGCCGTCGCGGTCGGGTCGTCCACCCTCCGCCGGCCGCTGCGGGCCCGCGACACCGAGCTGATGGCCGCCGGGCTGCGCGCCCTCGGCACCCAGGTGTCGACCGTCGACGAGGAACGCTGGCTGGTCCGGCCGAACCCGCTGCGCGGCCCGGCCCACATCGACGTCGGCCTGGCCGGCACCATCATGCGGTTCGCACCGGCGGTGGCCGGGCTGGCGCACGGACCGGTCACCTTCGACGGCGACCCGGTCGCCCGTACCCGCCCGGTCGGCCCGCTGCTCGCGGCGCTGCGCAGCGTCGGCGTACGCATCGACGCCGCCGCCGGGGACCTGCTGCCGCTGACCGTGCACGGCACCGGCGAGGTGACCGGCGGCGAGGTCGTCATCGACGCCTCGGCCTCCAGCCAGTTCGTCTCCGGGCTGCTGCTCGCCGCGCCCCGGTTCACCCACGGCATCACCGTGCGGCACGTCGGCCCGCCGGTCCCGTCCGCCCCACACCTGCGGATGACCGTGCAGATGCTGCGCGCCGCCGGGGCCGGCATCGACGACACCACGCCCGACGTCTGGGTGGTCGAGCCGGGCCGCCTCTCCGGGCGCGGCTGGGACATCGAGCCGGACCTCTCCGGTGCGGTGCCGTTCTTCGCCGCCGCCCTGGTCACCGGCGGCTCGGTGACTCTGGCCGACTGGCCGCACAACAGCCTGCAACCGGTCGACACCCTGCGTACGCTGCTGCGCCGGTTGGGCGGCGAGGTGACGCTGGACACCGACGGGCTGACCGTACGCGGCACCGGGGTGATCCGGGGCATCGAGGCGGATCTCTCCGACGTCAGCGAGCTGACCCCGGTGCTGTCCGCCCTCGCGGCCCTGGCCGACGGCCCGTCCCGGCTGTACGGGGTGAAGCACATCCGGGGCCACGAGACCGACCGGCTGGCCGCCCTGGCCCACGAGCTGACCAGCCTCGGGGCGCACGTGGTCGAGTCACCGGACGGGCTGGAGATCCACCCCCGGCCGATGCACGGCGGCACCTTCCGCACCTACGCCGACCACCGGATGGCGCACGCCGCCGCCGTGATCGGGCTGACCGTCCCCGGGATCGAACTGGACGACGTGGGGTGTACCTCGAAAACCCTGCCGGAATTCCCGGCACTATGGTCAGCGATGGTGGCCGGCGACGGAAACGCGTAGCAGCCGAGCCCCGCTCCGTCCCGCGCCACGCGGACACGGCACGCATCGAGGGGGCTGAGCTGACCGGCAAACGGCGGGAGTACCGCGAGGAGGACATCCGGATCCGGCCGGGCCGTTCGTCGCGCCCCCGTACCCGCAACCGGCCCGCACACGAGGACGCCGTACCCGCGTTCGTGGTCACCGTCGCCAGGGGTCGTTACATCTGCGTGCTCTCCGAGGACGACGGGGAGCGGCACGGGCCGGACGACGGATCGGCCGCCGCACCCATGGTCACCGCGATGCGGGCCCGCGAGCTGGGCCGCAAGTCGGTGGTGGTCGGCGACCGGGTGTTCCTGGTCGGGGAGACCACCGGCCGGGACGGTGCGCTGGCCCGGATCGTCCGGATCGCCGAGCGCAGGTCGGTGCTGCGGCGTACCGCCGACGACGACGACACCACCCCCGAGGGCCGGCTGGAGCGGGTGGTGGTGGCCAACGCCGACCAACTCGTGATCGTCAGTTCGCTGGCCGACCCGCCACCGCGTACCGGGTTCATCGACCGGTGCCTGGTGGCCGCGTACGACGCGGACGTCGAGCCGCTGCTCTGCCTGACCAAGTCGGACCTGGCCGGGCCGGAGGAGGTGCTCGACTACTACGCCGAGCTGGATCTCCGGCACGTGCTGGTCCGGCCCGACTCCGACCTGGCGGAGCTGCGCCGGATGCTCGGCGACCGGGTCTCGGTGATGGTGGGCCACTCCGGGGTGGGCAAGTCCACCCTGGTCAACCGGCTGGTGCCGGACGCCGACCGGGCGGTCGGCGTGGTCAGCGCGATCGGTCGGGGCCGGCACACCTCGACCAGCGCCGTGGCACTGCACCTGCCCCCGCTGCCGACGGGCGGGGCCGCCCCGCAGGCGGGGCGGGACGTCGCCGCCGGCTGGATCATCGACACGCCGGGGATCCGGAGCTTCGGGCTCGCCCACGTCTCCGCCAACAGCCTGTTGCACGGCTTCGCCGACCTGGTCGAGGGGACGGTGAACTGCCCGCCCAACTGCGAGCACACCGCCGCCGAGGCCGAGTGTGCGCTGCCGGCCTGGGTTGCGGCCGGGCACGCGGACACGCGCCGGCTGGCGTCGTACCGTCGGTTGCTGGCGTCCCGCGCGGGCGAGACCGAATAGCCCACCCGGACCGACCGCCGGCCGGACGGGGTCGGGTTTCGGGCGACGCGCCCGCGCCACGCGGACGGCGCGTCCCTGATCGCACGAACCACGGATCTCCGCTACCTTTCCGGCCATGGCCCGGTATGCGGATGATCTGTCCCTCGCCCACGTGCTCGCCGACACCGCCGACTCGATCTCGACGGCCCGGTTCCGGGCACACGACCTGCACGTCGAGTCGAAGCCGGACCTGACCCCGGTGACGGACGCGGACCAGGCGGTCGAACGCGCGATCCGGGCCACCCTGGCCCGCACCCGCCCCCGCGACGGAGTCCTCGGCGAGGAGTACGGCACCTCGCCCGCGGCCGCCGGGGCGGGCAGCCGGCAGTGGGTGATCGACCCGATCGACGGCACCAAGAACTTCGTCCGCGGGGTGCCGATCTGGGCCACCCTGATCGCCCTGATGGAGGACGACCAACCGGTGGTCGGTCTGGTCTCCGCACCGGCCCTGGGCCGCCGCTGGTGGGCCGCCACCGGCCACGGTGCGTACGCCGGGAAGCACACCGCCGCGGCCACCCCGATCAAGGTCTCCGGCGTACGGCGACTCGCCGACGCCAGCGTCTGCTACTCGTCGCTCGACGGCTGGGCCGAGAACGGGCGGCTGCCGGCAATGCTGGAACTCATCCAGGGCGGTTGGCGCAGCCGCGCGTTCGGCGACTTCTACGGTTACATGCTGGTCGCCGAGGGGGCGGTCGACATCATGGTCGAACCGGAGTTGTCGCTCTGGGACCTGGCCGCCCTGATTCCCATCGTCACCGAGGCCGGCGGCACCTTCACCGACCTCGCCGGTCGCCCCGGTCCGGCCGGCGGCAGCGCCGTGGCCAGCAACGGACTCCTGCACTCCGACCTGCTGCAACGGCTCGGCTAGCCGCCCGCCCGCACCGTTTTGGCTGCTCGGACGCGCGCTGCGCGGGTGCATCGGCGGCCGGGACGGCCTTCTGGACAGGTATCCGGCCAACCCGGCGGGCCGGTCCGGGAACCTCTATCCTCGCCGGATGGCTTCTGCGGGCTGGTGCTTCCTGGCGGGCATGATCGTCGCCTACGGTGTCGCCAACCTGCTCCAGTCGGTGGCCGCCACCCGGACCACGGTCCACCACAGCTTCGATCCCGGCCTGCTGCTGCGCCTGGCCTGCCAGCGCACGTACCTGCTGGGGGTGGGCTGCCAGGCGCTCGGTTTCGTGCTCGCCTTCCTGGCCCGCCGGGACCTGCCGCTGTTCCTGGTCCAGGCCGCGGTGGCGGCCGGGCTCGGGGTCACCGCGCTGCTCGGCGTGCTGTTGCTCGACTGGCGGCTGCCGGTCACCGAGGTGCTGCTGCTGGTGCTGCTCCTGGTCGGCATCACCGCGCTGGTGCTGGCCGCGCGGCCGGCGCACTCCCGGCCGCTCGGCCCGGCCGTCGTGGTGGCGCTGGCCGCGACCCTCGGCCTGATCGGTCTGTTGGGCTTCTTCGCCGTACGTCTGCACGGTGCTCCGGGTTCGGTGGCCCTGGGCGCGCTGGCCGGGTTGGCCTTCTCCGCGGCGGCGGTCTCCGCCCGGCCACTGGCCTCGGTCGAGTCGTTCGGGTCCTGCGTCCGCAACCCGTTGCTCTACCTGCTCATCGTGCACTCGATCGTCGGGCAGCTGCTGCTCGGGCTGGCCATGCAGCGGGGTTCGACGACCGCCGCGGTCGCCGCGATGGACGCCGCCGGTGCGCTTCCGGCGGCGGTGGTCGGCCTGCTGGTGCTGGGCGACAAGATCTGGCCGGGACGGGAGTGGCTGGCCGGGTTCGGTTTCCTGCTCACCCTCGCCACCGTGGTCGGCCTGACCCGGTACGCCCAGCCGCAGCACCAGGTCACCACGAGCGCGCCCCGGCAGACGCCCCGCGTCCCGGTGTAGCCGACCCGCGGGCCCGGACCACGGTCGCTGCCGGCGGGCCCGGACCACGGTCGCTGCCGGCGGCGGCCACCCCGATCAGGTGCACCGCGCGACGGCGGCTCAGAGTTCGGCGTCGGGGTTGCGCAGGCGGACGACCTTCTCGTAGACCCGTTCGAGCGCACCCGCGGTCCGTTCCCAGGTGTAACTGCACCGCACCCGGTCCACCGCCGCGTGCCCGTACGCGAATCGTCGGGCGTCGTCGGTGAGCAGCCGGCGCAGGGTCACGCCGAGCCCGCGTACGTCACCGGGCGGGACCAGCCGCCCGGTGACCTCGTCCACCACGGTGTCGGCGATGCCGCCCAGCGCGTAGCCGACGACCGGCACCCCGCAGGCCATCGCCTCCAGCGGCACCCGCCCGGCGGCGGCGTAGCGCTGGGTGCAGGCGACCACGTCGGCCGAGCGGTACCAGGCCGGCATCCGGTCGTGCGGCACGTCGCCGACCAGGCGTACCTGCTCGCCGACGCCGTTCTGCGCGGCCAGTTCGCGGATCCGGCCGGCCTCCGGATCCCCGTCCAGCTCGTCGGCGGGCGGGCCGCCGAGAATGATCAGTTCGGCGTCGCCGACCAGGCGCAGTGCCCGGATCAGGTCCTCCTGTCCGTGTCCGGGCGACAGGCCGCCGACGGAGAGGATCCGGGACCGACGGTCGCGGGGGACCGCCTCGCCGTCCGGGGTGAACCGGTCGATGTCGACGCCGGCGGGCACCACCGTCACCGCCGCCCGGTCCAGCCCCATCCGGGTCAACTCGTCCACCTCGTCGGTCGACTGGGCCACCGCGAGGTCGACCACCCGGGTCAGGGCCCGCTCCAACGCGATCCGCTCCCCCGGACCGGCGTACGCCCGGCCGAGGTGGCGCAGTTGCTCGACACCGAGCGAGTGGAAGGTCTGCACGACCGGGATGCTGGTCTCCCGTACGGCGCTCGCCGCCGCCAGGCCGCCGATCCAGAAGTGCCCGTGCACCACGTCCGGGGCCCAGCCACCGGACCAGTGTTCGATCAGCCAGCGCCCGAACTCGGACACGTGCGGCACCAGGCTGGCCGTCGGTGCGGGCGCCGACGGGCCGACCGGGACCCGTTCCACCCGGTAACCGTCGGCGTCGGTGGTGTCCGGTAGCTCCGGGTCGTCCCGCCGCTCGTAGACCCGTACGTCGTGGCCTCTGCCGCTGAGTTCGGCGGCTACCCGCGCCACGTGTTGCCGGGTGCCGGTCGCCGTGCTGGACGGGCCGGGTGGGCCGGCGTGGGCGCGGACGAGGCCGACACGCATCGGGTCACCTCCATCGAGGGCGGCCGGGCCAGCGGCAGGCTGGCCGGGGGCGGTCTCCCGGTGGCTGGCGCGCCGTGCGGGTGACTGGGCCAACGGGCTTTCGATCAGAGTCTCCCGTTAACCGGGCCCGGCGGAGCCGAAACCTCCAACTCGGGCCGCCCGGACGCCGACGCCCGGACGCCCCGGGGCGTCCGGCGTACCGGACGATCGGCCGGGACGTACCCGAACCGGTCGGCGACCCCGGTCGGTCGCGGGCCGCGCGCCCGGCCCCGGACCGGCACGAACGCCGCGCGGGCAACCGCGCCGGTTGATCCCGATCGGGTACGGCGGGCCCGGCGGTCCATTATGGAATGGGACACCGACCCGGCCGGGCGGGTGCGCCGGGACGAACCAGTCAGACGGTCACGGTGCCCGGACACCGGGACGCCACCGGCCGGTTATGCCCGTTGGGCAACGGGTAGTTCCCTCGGTATGCGCGATGACGACTTTCCCGTACCCCTGTCCGACCCGGAGGCCGAGGGCCTGCCCGGCACCGCCGACGACGACTCGACCGCCGGGGACGACGTCGCCACGGGCCGGGAGGCGGACGGCCCCGAGCCCGCCGCGCTACCGGCCGACCTGCCGCAGGCGGTGGACCGGTTCGGCAACACCGCGCAGGAGCAGCTCGACGGCGAGTCGGTCGACTACAAGATCGCGCGTGAACTGCCCGAACCCGCGATCGACGACCCGCTCGCCGGGCCGGTCGACCCGGCGATAGCGGCCGAGGCGGACAGCGACGAGGCCGCCGCACAGGCCCAACTCGACGCGGACGTGATCGATCCGGGTCCCACCTCGGACCCCGCCTCCGCGGTGTCGATCTACGATCACGGCATCCTGGGCGGGCCGACCTCGCCGACCGTGGGCCGGCTGGTCGAGCCGGACGAGGGCAGCCGCGACGACACCGAGACCAATGCGATCGCCGCCGACGCGGGCTCGGCCGGCGGCGGGCCGACCGCCGAGGAACTCGCCATCCACGAGACCGAGCCGCCCGGTGACCGGGCACCCGGTCTGACCCAACCACCGCCCTGACGGCCCGGCCCGGTCGACGTTTCTCCGCCGGCCGGTCCCGGTTCCATCGGCCGGGTCAGTCGTCCAGGCCCCGCTCGATGGCGTACCGGGTCAGCTCGACCCGGTTGTGCAGCTGGAGCTTGCCGAGCGTGTTCTGCACGTGGTTCTGCACCGTACGGTGCGACAGGCCGAGCCGCTCGGCGATCTGCTTGTACGACAGCCCCTTGGCGACCAGCCGGAGCACCTCGGTCTCCCGCTCGGTGAGCCGGGGCGTGCCGTCGTCCTCGACCGGATCGGGATCCGCGGCCAGCCGGCGGTACTCGCCGAGCACCAGTCCGGCCAGCCCCGGCGTGAACACGGTGTCCCCGGCGGCGGTACGCCGCACGGCCTCCAGGAACTCCTCCGGGGCGGCCGACTTGATCAGGTACCCGGTGGCACCGGCCTTGACCGCGTCCAGCACGCTCTGCTGCTCGCCGCTGGCCGAGAGCATCAGCACCCGCACCCCCGGCAGCCGCCCGACCAGCCCGTCGATCACCTCGACCCCGGAGATGTCCGGCAACTGGAGATCGAGTACGACCACGTCGGGCCGGGCGGCGGCGGCGATCCGGACCGCCTGGCGGCCCTCACCGGTGGTGGCCACGACGGCGTAACCGGCCTCGGTCAGGTCGCGGGCCACCCCCTCCCGCCACATCGGATGGTCGTCGACCACCATCACCCGGATCGGTGTCTCCGTACCCATGTTCCCCACCCCAGTTTTGTCAGGCGTGCCGTCGACCGGTCAGTCGATCGGGACGCGCAGTTCGATCTCGGTGCCCTCGCCGGGGGCGGTGGTGATCCGTACGGTGCCGCCCAGGGCGGCGATCCGGCCGCGAATCGACTGCGCCACGCCGAGCCGCCCCTGCTCGGCGGCTTCCGCCAACCGCTGCGCGGGGATGCCGGGGCCGTCGTCGCGGATCGACACCGTCACCACCCCGGCCTCCTCCTCGACCAGCACCCAGGCCCGGCCACCGCCGTGCCGGGCCGCGTTGTCCAGGGCGGCAGCCGTCGCCGCGCCGACCTCGCGGGCCATCGCACCGGGCAGCCGTACGGGGGTGGCCGGCATCGCGACCGAGACCGTTGCCGAGGCGTAACCGCCGAGAACCGTACGCAGGTCCGCCTCCGGCCCCTCGGTCACCCCGTCGGTACGGGTCGGCGGCGGGGTCGCGATCAGCGCCCGCAGCGCGGCCTCCTGCTCACCGGCCAGCCGGGCCAGCTCACCGGCCTCGCCGTCGAGCCGGGCGCCCCGCCGCTGCACCAGGGCGAGCACCTGGAGCACGGAGTCGTGGATGCCCCGGGCCAACCGTTCCCGCTCCCGGGTCGCGGCCTCCAACTCGGTGGCGCGTTGCAGGCGCTGCTCGGCGATCGTGGCGAGCCGGGCCACGTGCCCGACCGCTATCCCGGCCAGCAGCATGAGGATCACGCCGTTCACCGTGGCCTGGATGACCTGATCCCGCATCAGCAGGTCGGTGCCGCCCAGGACCAGCGCCGCGATCGCGCCCCGCCGCCGGCCGCCGGTGACCGCCCAGGCCAGCACCGGCCCGCCCTGCCAGGCCACGGCCAGCGTCGGTACGCCGGAGGCGAGCGCGGACTGCCCGGCCACCCAGACGCTGGCCAGCAGTACGGCCATGACCACCAGCAGGTCGGCGACGAGCAGCGGCCAGTGTCGCCGAGCGGGTCGGGCGTACGCGTAGCTGGCGAAGACCGTCCAGGCGGTCATCGTCACCAGCACCGGTACGGCCGCCATCGGGTGGGCGTACTCGCCGAGGTTGATCAGCACCAGGGCGCAGACGTAACCGAGGGAGGCGAACCGGAAGACCGCTATCGCCCGCCAGAGCGGTACCTGGAAGCCGCCGGTCGGCTGCTCGATCGACCTCTCCGGCACGGGTCCGAAGATGTCACGTCCCGACACGGGTCCGACGATGTCACATCGGCGCGGTCGGCACGAGCCCGCAGGGGCGGCCGATCCGGTGTCGCGACGCGGGCCGGCCAACCGGCTGTCACGGCATAACCTGACGTAGGGTGGAAATGCCATAAAACACCTGTCGATGGATGGCGAGCCGACCATGACCAGCACCGCACCCCGCACTCCGCGTACGGTGGTGCCCATCGACGCACCCCCGCCGCTCACCGAGACCTTCGACCGTGCTCGGGTGACCGAGCTCCGGCACTCCGTTGCCGCCTTCGCCGAGGCATCGGGGCTCACCGGCGAACGCCTCGACGACTTCGTGCTCGTCGTCAACGAGCTGATCACCAACGCCGTACGGCACGGCGGGGGCCGGGGCCGGTTGCGGCTCTGGCGGGCGAGCGGGACGGTGACCTGCGAGATCTCCGATCACGGCAGCGGCATCGACGCCGATCGGCTGGACGACCGGCGCCGACCCGCACCGGACACCACCGGCGGCTGGGGTCTGTGGCTGGCCCGCCGGCTCAGCGACGAACTGGTGGTGCAGACCGGTCCGGCCGGCACCACCGTACGGATCAGCGCCAGCCTCACCACCGACGAGCCGGCGGCGGGCTGACCAGGCCCCGGGCACGCGGTCGGGCCCCGGTCGCGCCGGCGGTGGTCAGGCGAACAGGGCGCTGACCGACTCCCCGTTGTGGATCCGCCGCATCGCCTCCGCCAGTGCCGGCGCCACCGAGAGCACCTGCAACTTGGGCACCCGCTTCGCCAGCGGAATCGGCACCGTGTTGGTGCAGACGATCTCCAGTACGCCGTCCTGCTGACTCAGCCGCTCCAGCGCGTCGCTGGAGAACAGGCCGTGCGTGCAGGCGAGCCGGATCGAGCGCACCTTCAGGTCCCGCAGGTGGTCCATCAGCTCGATCATCGTGCTGCCCTTGGCGATCTCGTCGTCGAGCACGATCACGTCCCGGTCCGTCACGTCACCGATCACCGCACTGATCTGCACCCGGTCGTCGCTGAACCGCTGCTTCGCCCCGGCCGCGACCGGGGTGCCGAGCATCCGGGCGAAGGCCGCCGCCTCCTTCGCGTTGCCCAGGTCAGGCGAGACGACCACGGTCTCGGACAGGTCGTAGCGCTTGAAGTGGTCGGCCAACTCACGCAGTGCGTGCAGGTGGTCGACCGGCACACTGAAGAAGCCGTGCACCTGCGGCGAGTGCAGGGTCAGCGCCAGCACCCGGTCGGCACCGGCCGACACCAGCAGGTCGGCCACCAACCGGGCACCGATGCTGATCCGTGGCGCGTCCTTCTTGTCCGACCGGGCGTACGCGTAGTGCGGCAGGACCACCGTGATCCGGCCGGCCGAGGCGCCCCGCGCCGCATCCAGCATGAGCAGCAGCTCGACCAGGTTCTCCTGCACCGGCGGAACCAACGGCTGGATCAGGAACACGTCCCGCTCCCGGCAGTTGGCCTGTAGCTGCACCTCCAGGCAGTCGTTGGCGAACCGGGAGACCCGGACCGGGTGCAGGGGGACGCCGAGGTGGGCACAGATCTCGGCGGCCAGTTCGGGATGGGCACTTCCGCTGAAGACGGCGATGTCGCGCACGGTCGCATCCTAGGTTTCCGGCCCGGCGCCCGATGCGTGACCGGGCCGGTGCGCCGGTCGGCCGATTACGGGTACGGTGCGGCGGTGACCGAGCAGTATGTCGCCGCCATCGACCAGGGCACCACCTCCTCCCGGTGCATGGTCTTCGACGCCACCGGCACCCCGATCTCGGTGGCGCAGCGCGAGCACCGGCAGTATTTCCCGCAGCCCGGCTGGGTCGAGCACGACGCCGAGGAGATCTGGGACAACGTCGAGTGGACGATCCGGGAGGCGCTGGCCGGCGCCGCGATCGGCCCCGAGCGGCTGGCCGCGATCGGCATCACCAACCAGCGCGAAACCACCCTGGTCTGGGACCGGGCCACCGGTCGACCGGTGGCGAACGCCATCGTCTGGCAGGACACCCGTACCGTCCCACTGCTGCGTCGACTCGACCAGACGTACGGCGAGCACCGGTTCCGGGCCCGTACCGGGCTGCCGCTGGCCACGTACTTCGCCGGGCCGAAGCTGATGTGGCTGCTGGCCGAGGTCGACGGGCTGCGTGAACGGGCCGAGCGGGGCGAGGTGCTCTTCGGCACCATGGAGACCTGGCTGATCTGGAAACTCACCGGCGAACACGTCACCGACGTGACAAACGCCAGCCGTACGCTGCTGATGGACCTGCGCACGCTGGACTGGGACCCGCAGATCCTGGACCTGATGGGGATCCCCTCGGCGATGCTGCCGCAGATCCGCTCCTCCGCCGAGATCTACGGTACGGCCACCGGCGTGCTCGACGGCGTACCGGTGGCCAGCGCCCTCGGCGACCAGCAGGCGGCCCTGTTCGGCCAGACCTGCTTCGAGCCCGGCGAGGCGAAGTGCACCTACGGCACCGGCAGCTTCCTGCTGCTCAACACCGGCACCGAGCCGGTCGTCTCCGGCCACGGCCTGCTGACCACGGTCGGCTACCAGATCGGCACCCAGCCGGCGACGTACGCGCTGGAGGGGGCGATCGCGGTCACCGGCTCGCTGGTCCAGTGGCTGCGGGACAACCTGGGATTGATCTCGGCCGCGTCGGAGGTGGAGGAGCTGGCCCGCAGCGTCGACGACAACGGCGGCTGCTACGTCGTACCGGCGTTCTCGGGTCTGTTCGCCCCGCACTGGCGCAGCGATGCGCGCGGGGTGATCGCCGGCCTCACCGGTTACATCACCAAGGGGCACCTGGCCCGAGCGGTGCTGGAGGCGTCCGCCTGGCAGACCCGCGAGGTGGTGGACGCGATGAACGCCGACTCGGCGGTGCCGCTGCACAGGCTCCGGGTGGACGGCGGGATGACCGGCAACGAGCTGCTCATGCAATTCCTCGCCGATGTGCTGGACGTACCCGTGATCCGGCCGGCGGTGACCGAGACGACCTGCCTCGGCGCGGCGTACGCCGCCGGCCTGGCGGTCGGCTTCTGGCCCGATCTGGAGACGTTACGGGCCCAGTGGCGTCAGGACGCGCAGTGGCAGCCGGCGATGGACCCGGATCACCGCAACCGGGAGCTACGCAACTGGCGCAAGGCGGTCGAGCGCACCCTCAACTGGACCGACGACTGACACAGGTCCAACTGCTCGACGCCGCCGCGTCCGCCGCCCACCCGACCTCGATGAGCTTGCCGGCGGACCAGTTGGAACATATGTTCCAGGGATGCTTCGAATCCCGGCGCTGCCGGGCCGAGCAGGTCCGCCACGACAGCGGCACGCTGACCCTCACCCCTACTCAGGGCCTACGATCGAGTGCATGGACAGGGCGAGCGCCGAACGAGCCGCTCTCGTGGCGTTGCTCAGGCAGCCCGGGGTGAGCTGGTCGGACATCGCTCTGGACATCCAGGAGACCGGCAGCGCCCAAGCCCTGCTCGACCGATTGGTGAGCCAGCGCGAATCGCTGCTCCCCGACGAGACCTCAGCCAATCGCATGATGGCCGCCGCAGCGGACGACCTGCGCGCCTGGGAAGCCGAGGGCACCGGCGTACACGCGTTCTTTGACGACCCGTACCCGCGGCAACTGCGCGACATCCGCGAGATGCCGCCGATACTGTTCACCCGTGGAACACTCGATGCCGACAGCCGCGCGGTCGCGGTGGTCGGCAGTCGCAGCGCCTCCGACGAAGGGCTACGGATCGCGGCTGCGGTCTCGACGTCACTGGCCAGGCGGCAGGTTACGGTGGTCAGCGGGCTGGCCAAGGGCATCGACACCATCGCACACGAGGCAGCGCTCACGGCAGGTGGCCGGACCGTCGCGGTAATCGGCACCGGAGTCCGCCAGCACTACCCGGCCGCGAACCGACGGCTACAGACCCACATCGCGGACGTTGGTCTGGTGATAAGCCAGTTCTGGCCGGATGCGGCACCCACCAGACAGAGCTTCCCGATGCGTAACGCGGTGATGAGCGGCTATGCCGCCGCAACGGTTGTCATCGAGGCAGGCTGGAAGAGCGGCGCCCGGATCCAGGCTCGGCTCGCGCTGCAACACGGTCGACCGGTGGTGCTCACCAACCAGGTGATGCAGAACGACTGGGCGCAGGCGTTTGCCGACAACCCCGGGGTGTACGTGGTGCGAAGCCTGGTCGAACTGCTCGACGTGGTCGAAGAGATCCTGCGCCGTACGCCCACCGCCGTTGACCTGGAGAACTTCCCTGACCTCGCCACCCTCTGACGATCTCCGGAAGCTCATTCGGGACTACGTCGAACCTCAGCGCAACTACCTGCGCAATCCCCTGTCCCCTGGATCTGTCCGGTCTGCCGGGGCGTACGAACCACGGGCTACCCGCTCTGCTTCCCCTGCCAGTCACATCGTGACCAGGCCGGCGACGCGCTCGCCGACATCGTGCTGCCGATCTCCTATTCACCACGGACCGGGCAACACCATCACAACCTACGTCTGTACAAGGATCCAACACCGTCTCATCGGGCCAGGCGGGATCTGCTCGCGTTGCTGTTGCACTTCTTGCACACGCACCTTGCCTGCATCACAGCAAGCATCGGTGGTCCTCCGACCCACGCCGTGACCGTGCCCAGCACCAGCGGTCGTACCGGCCCTCATCCGCTCGCGCAGCTCATCGGCGCACGACTGGGGCTGCCGAGCGTCGCGGCGGAGACCAATCCGAGGTACGGAACCGGAGACCGGGAGTTCCACCGTGACTGGTTCGCGGCCACCCTGCCGACGCAGGCTTCCCCGCTCCGGATTCTGCTGTTGGACGACACCTGGACAACGGGCGCACGCCCCCAGTCCCTCGCGTACGCCCCTCAGGTCCGCGGGTGCGCTCTCGGTGGCGACCGTAGTGCTCGGCCGGCATGTCAACCCCGGCTACCAGCCGTCGAAGCGGCTCCTCTCGGTGTCAGCCGAGCGAATCTTCGACCCTGACGTGTGCGTGGCCGAATCGAGATCCTGAGGCAGGGCGCGGTGGTCAGCGGGTCACCACTGGCGGCCGGTGAGCCGTTCGTAGACGTCGACGTAGCGGGCGCGGGTGGCCGCGACGATCTCCTCCGGCAGCTCCGGCGCGGGCGGCTTCTTGTCCCAGCCGGTGCTGACCGCCCAGTCCCGGACGAACTGCTTGCCGAGGGAGAACTGCTCCCGTCCCGGCTGGTACGACTCCGCCGGCCAGAACCGCGACGAGTCGGAGGTGAGCACCTCGTCGGCGAGGATCAGGGTGCCGTCCGGCGCCCAGCCGAACTCCAGCTTGGTGTCGGCCACCAGGATGCCGCGCTCGGCGGCCAGCTCGGCGCCCCGGCAGTAGACGTCCACGGTGATCTGCCGCAGCCGCTCGGCGGTCTCCGCGCCGACCTTGTCGACCACGTCGGCGAAGGTCATGAACTCGTCGTGCTCACCGAGCGGTGCCTTCGTCGTCGGCGTGAAAATCGGCTCGGGCAGGATCGACGCCTCGCCGAGCCCACGCGGCAGCTCGACCCCGGAGACCGAGCCGTCGCGCTCGTACTCCTTGAGGCCCAGGCCGGTCAGGTAGCCCCGAGCGATGCACTCGACCTGCACCATCTCCAGCCGCCGGACCCGGATCGCCCGCCCGGCCCACTCAGCCGGGACGTCGGTGGCGGAGATGATGTGGTTCGGCACGATGTCGGCGAGCTGCTCGAACCACCACAGCGAGAGCGCGGTGAGCAGCTTGCCCTTGTCCGGAATCGGCGTCGGCAGGACCGCGTCGTAGACCGACACCCGGTCGGAGGCGACCAGGATCAGGTCGTCACCGTCCGCGTAGACGTCTCGTACCTTGCCAGAGTGCAGCAGTTCCACGCCGGCAAGTACATCACGCCGGAAGTCGGCCTCCCACGCGCCGTCGCCCCGGTGTGACGCGACTCCATCCGTAGTCCGACGCACCATGCCTGAGCTGGGCAGGAACCGGGCCGGTCGGCCCGGATTCGGGCACCGGCCGCGATCGGTCGGACCTTGGACGCCGGGCGGGCCGGGGACCGGACGGGTTCCGGCCGCCGTACGCGACCCGTTGATCGCGTACGGGTCGCTGCCGACAGCGCGTTACGCAGATGCTTCACACATGTCAATGCGTTGTTGCCTGCCCTGCTCACCGGGCTGTGGATCTCGACCGGACGGCCGTTGACACCCGGTGGGCGTACCTGTGTAAATGTTCCCGATCGAGCCCTCTGACCGGTGCCGTCAGGAGATAACGTGCCCCCTGCCTCCCGCCCCTCCCGGCGCCGGGCCACCGCGAGTTGGGGACGTCGACGCCGAGCCACCGCCACCGGTCCGGCGACCGGCACCGGCGGGCGGTCCGGTGCGCGGGCGCTGGCCGCCGCCACCCTGGCCCTCGGCCTGCTGCTGAGCAGCGCGCTGACCGCCTGCGACGGCTCCTCGGACACGGCGACCGAGGAGCCGATCCGACTCTCGATCTTCTGGTGGGGCGGTGACAAGCGCGCCGAGTTGACCGAGCGGGCGCTCAAGCTCTACTCGTCCCGGCACCCCGAGGTGACCTTCCAGGTCACCTGGCAGGGCAACACCGGCTACTACGAACGCCTGTCCAGCCAGGCCGCCGGCGGCAACCCGCCCGACCTGTTCCAGATCGACGACAACTACCTGACCGAGTACGCCGAACGCGAGATCGTGCTCGACCTGAGCGACTACGTACGCTCCGAGCGGCTCGACCTCACCGGTCTGCCCCCCAGCCTGGCCCAGTACGGCAAGGTCGCCGGCCGGACGATGGCCGTCGCCGCGGCCGAGAACACGCCCGGACTGATCTACAACAAGAGCCTGCTGCTCCGCCTCGGGCTGCCCGAACCCCGCATCGGCATGCCGTACGACGAGTTCGTCGAGTGGGCGACCCAGGTCACCGAGAAGAGCGACGGCAAGATCGCCGGCACCATGGATCCGTCGGCCGACTACAAGGCCCTCTGGTTGTGGCTGCGGGAACAGGGCAAGGAGCTGTATCGGGGGCGGCAGCTCGGCTTCACCGAGGCGGATCTGACCCGCTGGTTCGAGCTGTGGCGCAACGCGCGCGCCAGCCGGGCCACCCCGTCCCCGGCGGTCGTCGCGGAGGCGAACAGCGGCGACGTCACCCGCCAACTGGTCGCCACCGGCAAGGCCGCGACCAGCTTCATGTGGTCGAACCAGTTGCCCGAGTTGCAGAAGTTGACCCAGGACGAACTCGGCCTGGTCAGCTATCCCGGCGCGCCGAAGGCCCAGTGGGCGCGGGCGTCGATGTACTGGGCGGCGTTTCGCGGCACCCGCCACCCGGACACCGTGGCGGACGTGATCAACTTCCTGGTGAACGACGTGGAGGCGGGGCAGATCCTCGGCACCGAGCGCGGGCTGAGCGCCAACCTCAGCGTCCGCTCGTACGTCGACGGCACGCTGACCGACCCGAGCATGAAACTCACCGCGTCCTTCGAGACCTCGATGATCGACCGGTTCGGGCCCGCCCCGACGCCGCCACCGCGTGGACACGCGAAGGTCCGGGCCCTCCTGATCACCATCGGGGAGAGCGCCCAGGCCGGCCGGATCACCTCCAGGGAGGCGGCGCGGGACTTCGTCAGCCAGGCCAACGCCGCGCTGGCCGGCGGCTGAGCAACCCCGTACACCGCCGCGAGCGGGTCACCGGCGACCGGAACGGCGACGGACCAGCAGCAGTAGAACCACCACGATCGCCACCACGACCACGCCGCAGCAGACCAGGCCGAACAGGCCGAAACCGACACCACTGCGCCGGGGCCGGCGAGCGGCCTCCAGCACCAACTCGCCGGTGCCCGACGACGCCCAGGCCGCCACCGGCACGAATACCGCCAGGCTCGCCGTGAGAACGACGGCACTGAGCCTTGCCCACCACTTTCCAAGAGAAGCCATGGCTACATCCTCCGTGTTGGGCGCAACCCGTACGCCGCGCTCGGTCGAAACGGACGTTACCCACGGCGGGGCGGAAAGTACCCTCGGGCCGACGGGTAACGCTCACGGGCGCAGTGGGCGGACCGCCTGCCAGTTCGGGTCGTAGCGGGAACGCAGCCGTACCCGCCCCTGATCCCAGCCCTGTACGGCCTCCCGTAGCGGCCCGAGCGGCGACACGCCCGCCTCGGCGTACAGGTGGAAGGTCCGGCGGCCGGCGCTGCTCTCATGGGCGACCAGCACCGCGCTCCCGGCGGCGGCCGTGATCCGCTCCTCCAGCCGCTCCAGCGCGGCCAGCGCCGCCTCGGTCGGCAGCCCGGTCTCCGGCACCGCCCGGTACGGCACCGCCACTGCCAGGTGGGTGTCGAGGTGCGGCCAGCGGATCGGCTTGAGCGGGTGCCGCACCGCGGCGACCTGTGCCTTGCCGGCGACCGGGGCGCGTTCGAGCAGCAGCCAGCTCGTCTCCCGCAACCGCCGGGCCAACTGGGCGATCACCTCGGTGAGCGCCTCACCCGACTCGGTCCGGGGCGGCAGCGTCGCGCTCACCTCGACCACGCCCACCCACAGCTCGACCGCGACCTCACCGAGCAGCCAGTCCAGGGCCAGGAACGCGACCCGCATCCGGTCCGGTTCACCGAGCTGGGCGAAGGCCGGGTGGTGTACGAGCACGTCCACCTCGTACCGGTCGGGGTCGATCCGGCAGGCGAACCGCAACTCGGGCAGCTTGATCTCCTGCCCGGAGACGGTCAGCGCGGCCGACAGCGAGTTCGGATCGGGCTGCCGGGTCGAGTGGTACTCCCAGCGCTCGTCGGCGGCCGGCGCCGCCCGGCGCCAACGTTCGGCGACCGCCCGCAGGCGGGGCGCGCCGGCGGCCGAGACGACGAGCGCGTTGCCGGCGCGGGCGCCCTGGGCGAACTCCCACTCCAACTCCCGGTCGATCGCCTTCACCCGTCCACTGACCTCGGCGATGAGATCGTCCGACCAGGTGCCGTCGGCGATGGCCGCCTCCACCCGGGACCGTGCGCCGGGCCACCACCGCCAGAATTCCACGATCGCCGGACCGACATTCCTGTGCTGGCGCGAGAACAGCATGGCAACGGAGCGTACGACCGATCGGCACAACTGTTGATCGGCCGATCAGCCTGACTCGGTGATCTTCACCGATATCTGCCCCGCGCCGAGCCCGGGAACCGGCGCGGGGAACTGGTGTGCGGGGGACAGAAATACGAAAAACCCCCGGACGTATCGTCCGGGGGTTTTTCCATTCGTAGCGGGGACAGGATTTGAACCTGCGACCTCTGGGTTATGAGCCCAGCGAGCTACCGAGCTGCTCCACCCCGCGTCGGCTCGTTAACACTAGCGCACCAGCACACGAGCCCGCAAAACGAGCCGCCACAAGGCGCCCGTTTCGGCGCTGACCAGGCCGTTTGCCGCCGGCACAGGGCAATGGCCGGGCCACCGCAGGCAACGGTCCGGCCATTGCCGGCAAAACCCATACCCCAGAAAAGAGCTCGGGGTACGGAAATCAGCGAACTGATTCCGTACCCCGAGCCTGTGCTAAGACCAGCCGTACGCCGCTCAGCCGCTCGGCGTACCGGCCGGAGCGTTCGGTGTGGCCGAAGGCGCCGTGGACGAGCCCGCCGGTGCCGCACCCGGCACCCCGGCCGCCCGCTGGGCCGCCTGGAACTCGGTCAGCGCGGCGTCCAGCGTCTTCAGCGACTTGCCCCACCGCTCGACGTCACCCGACGCCTGCGCGGCCTGGACCTCGGCGATCGCCTGCTGCACCTTGGCCGCCGCGGCGGCCAGCTCACCGGTGAGCGTCGGCGGTGGCGTCGGCGTCGCGCCGGGGCTCGGCGTGGCCGGCGGGTTGTCGCTCGGTGGCGGCGACGTGCCGGGTGGTGGCGGGTTCGTGGCGCCGGCCGCCTTGCCCTGCTCGACCAGCTGCTTGATGCCGTCCTGCAACGTGTTGGCCAGCACCACGTACTCGCCGCCGTCGCCGTAGGAGAGCAGGACCCGCTGGAGCAGTGGGTACGCGTTCTGCTGGTTGCTCTTCACGTAGACCGGCTCGACGTAGAGCATGCCGTCGCCGAACGGCAGCGAGAGCAGGTTGCCGTACTGCACCTGGGCCTGGTTGGACGAGAGCAGGTTGAGTTCCTGCCGGATCGCCGCGTTGTTGGTCATCTTCTGGTGCACCTGCACCGGGCCGGAGACCGCTGTCTGGTCCGGTAGCTCCAGCACCTGCAACTGCGGCTGCCCGTTCACGTACGACCCGGAGATCAGCGCGGCCAGGTTCTGCCGGCTGGCCGGGGTCACCGCCGAGGTGAGTTGGAACCGTGGGGTGTCCTGCCCCGGCAACTGGGTGAAGAGGTAGTACGGGGGCTGCCGCTGGTTGGTGTCGGGGGCGTCCGGGACGTTCGGCACCTCCCAGAAGTCCTGCCCGGAGAAGAACTCCCGCGGGTCGGTGACGTGGAACTTGGCCAGCAGGTTGCGCTGCACCTTGAACAGGTCGGCCGGGTAGCGGAAGTGCGCCGCCAGATCGGCCGGGATCTCCGACTTCGGTGTGACCAGGTGGCCACCGAACGCCTTGTTCCACGCCTTGAGCACCGGGTCGGCCTCGTCGAACTCGTACAGCTTGACCGTGCCGTCGTACGCGTCGACGGTGGCCTTGACCGAGTTGCGGATGTAGTTCACGTTTTCCCGGGCGAGCTGGAAGGTGCCCCGCCCGGTCAGCTCGTCGGCCGTCTCGGTCTGTAGGTTGACCTGCTCGGCGTACGGGTAGGTGGCCGCCGTGGTGTAGCCGTCGATGATCCACTGGATCCGACCGTCGACCAGGGCCGGGTACGGGTCGCCGTCGAGCGTCAGGAACGGTGCGACCTTCTCCACCCGGTCGCGCGGGTTACGCACGTAGAGCAGCTTCGAGTTCTCGTTCACCGCCGCGGAGAGCAGGAAGTTGCTCTCCTGCTCCTTGATCGCGTAGAGCAGCTTGCGGGCGAACGAACCGATCTCCACCCCACCGGTGCCGGTGTAGGTGTAGGTCTGCCCGCTGTTGTTCTCGTTGTCGTTGCCGGTCGGGCGGTCGAACTCGACGTCGCGGCCCTCGTCGGTCTGGCCGACGATCGCGTAGTCGCTGTCGTCCATCTGCTCGCCGTAGTAGATCCGCGGCTGCTCGGCCGGGATCTGCTCGGCCGAGGCGGAACAGCCGGCCTGGGCCTGGTTGCCGAGGAAGCCGGAGACGAAGAACGGCTGGCCGCCGCAGACCACCTGGTTCGCGGGGGCGCTGACCAGTCCGTACCCGTGGGTGAAGACGGTGTGCCGGTTGATCCAGTTGCTCTGCTGAGTGGTCAGCTCGCCGTAGTTGACCTCGCGCATACCGACGACGTAGTCCTGGGTGGCGCCGTTGACGGTGTAGCGGTCGATGTCGAGCTTGGGGCCGAAGTCGTAGAAGCCCCGGACCTGCTGCAACTGGGTGTAGGTCTCGGAGATCAGTTGCGGGTCGAGCAGCCGGATGTTCGGCACCACGGAGGTATCGGTGGCCAGCGAGGCCGGCGGCTTCAGGTTCCCCGCGCCGTACGGCGTGGTCTGGGTCGCGGCCAGCCCGAACGACGCCCGGGTCGCCTCGATGCTGCGCTGGATGTACTGCGATTCCTTGTCCTGGAGGCTCGGCTTGACCTCGAAGGTCTGCACCGCCCACGGGTAGATGCCGCCGATCGCCACCGCCGAGATACCGAGCAGGGCGAGCGAGATGCCCGGCCAGACCAGGTTGCGCATCACCGCGTTGGAGAACACGATGATCGCGATCGCGACCACGATCGAGATGTAGGCCAGGATCTCCTTGGCCGGCAGCAGCGCGTTGATGTCGGCGTAACCGGCACCGTAGGTGTTGACGCTCTCGTTGAACTCCAGCAGCATCGCCCGCCGGTCCAGCACGTACGCGACGGCCTTGAGCAGCACGAAGACCGCGACCAGGGTGGTCAGGTGGGCGCGGGCGGCGTTGGTCATCCGGTCGCCGACGCCCTGTAGCCGGACCCCGCCGAAGATGTAGTGCACGGCCAGCGCGCCGATCACCGTGAGTACGACGGCGGTGAAACCGACCCCGAGCAGGTAACGCCAGAACGGGAACTGGAAGACGTAGAAGCCGATGTCGATGCCGAACTCCGGGTCCTTGACCCCGAAGTCCTGGCCGTTGCGGAACAGCAGCCACTGGCTCCACCGGCTCTGCGCCGAAAGACCGGCGAACAGGCCGACGAGAACCGCTATCGCGCTGATCCAGGCGCCGATCCTGGGTGCCAGCGCCATCCGGTAGCGCTCCAGCGTGGCCTGCTCGGCCGAGTGCGGGCGCAGCACCGGACGCAGCCGGTAGGCCAGCCAGAGGTTGCCGCCGATGAGCAGGGCCATCGCCGCACCGACCGAGGCGAACAGCCCGATCCGGGTGACCAGGACATCGGTGAAGACCTGGGTGTACGAGACCTCGTCGAACCACAGCCAGTCGGTCCAGGCCTGTACCCCCCAGCCCAGCAGGGTGAACAGCAGGAACACCCCGACCAGTACGCCGACTGTGACGCGACCGCGCCGGCTCATTCTCGGTAGGGGACTGCTACGCATGACCACTGTTGGCTCCGCTCCACGGTGATCGGCTCCGACCAGGCACCCAGAGTACGGGGTCCACCTGAGTGGGATGAGCCCAAGGTGAGCCGAAGGTGAGCGCGCCGGTTCAACAGCGTGGCGGTTGGCCTCCGGTACGCAACAGGTTCAACGCGTTCAGTGCGTCCTTGACGGTGGCGATCCGGTACAGCGGAAGGTCGGGCTGCGGGTTGCGGACCGCCTCGGCGCAGTTGTCCGCCGGCACCAGGAACGACACCGCGCCGGCCAGCTTGGCGCCGACCAGTTTCTGCGGGATGCCACCGATCGGTCCGACGTTGCCCTCGTCGTCGATGGTGCCGGTGCCCGCGATGATCTTTCCACCGGTCAGGTCCTCGGGGGTCAGCTTGTCGATGATGCCGAGGGTGAACATGAGTCCGGCACTCGGTCCGCCGATGTCACCCAGGTCGATCTTCAACTCGAACGGGTGCGGCTGCCGCTGCTCGATCTCCACCCCGATCCGGGGCGGCTGACCGCTGGCCGCGGTGGTGGTGACGGTGGTGGTGCCGGGCGTACCGGCGCGGGCGAAACCGATGGTGAGGGCGGTGCCGGCCGGTCGGGCCCGGACCAGTTCGGTGAGCCTGGTCGCGGTCGGTACCGGCTGACCGTCGACCGAGGTGATCACGTCGTCGGTCCTGAGCCGGTCCACCGACGGGCCGCCGGCCGTGACGGCCTTGACCGTGACCTGCACCGGGAAGCCGAGTTCCCGCAGGGCGACGGTCTCGGCGCTGGTCTGCGAGGCGGTGAAGTCCTCGGCGTTGCGCTCGTCGACCTGCTGCTGGGTCTGCCCCGGCGGGTAGATCAGCTCGCGCGGCACCACGGCCTCGGAGCCGGACAGCCAACCGGCGATGGCCGACAGCAGCCGTACGTCGGGTTGCACACCCACCGTGGTCAGCCGCAACTGCCCGGCCGAGGAGGAGGTCTCCCGGCCGTTCACCTGGATGACCTCCTTGCCGTCCTCGGAACCCAGCGTGTTGACCGTGGGTCCGGGGCCGAGCACCACGTACGGGATGGGTGCTCCGATCACACCGAGGCTGAGCAGGGCGGTGAGCAGCGCACCGAGCAGGACTGTGACCCCGCGACGTCTCATACGCCAGAGCGTACCGAGGTCCCCCCGGGGTCCCGCTGCTCGAACCCCCAGTTCTCCCTGAGCGCAACGCCCGGACCGGCGTACGGCGCCCTCGCGCGCGTACCGTGGACGGGTGCCTGATATTCCGTTCGGTTTCGCGCTCCCGGGTGGTCAGCCGCCCGACCCCAACGACCCGCAGCAGATGCAGCAGTTCATGGCTCAGCTGCAACAGCTGCTCGCCGCACCGGGCAGCGGCCCGGTCAACTGGGATCTGGCCCGCCAGGTGGCGGCCAGCCAGCTCGCCTCGACCGGGGACCCGGCGGTCACCCCGTTCGAGCGACACGCCGTGGAGGAGGCCCTGCGCCTCGCCGACCTGTGGCTGGAGCCCAGCTCGGCGCTGCCCTCGGGCATCCAGACCTCGGTGGCGTGGAACCGGAACGAGTGGATCTTCCGGACGCTCGACGTGTGGCGCAAGCTCTGTGACCCGGTCGCCGGCCGGATGGTCACGGCAATGGGTGACCTGGTGCCGCCGGAGCAGCGGGCCCAGCTCGGCCCGATGCAGTCGATGGTCGCCAGTCTCGGCGGCGCCCTCTTCGGCGGCCAGCTCGGTCAGGCGCTCGGCTCGCTCGCCGCCGAGGTGCTCTCGGCCGGGGACATCGGGCTGCCGCTCGGACCGGCCGGCACGGCCGCGCTGGTCCCGGCCAACATCCGGGCGTACGGCGCCGGCCTGGAGCTGCCGGAGGACGAGGTACGCCTCTACGTGGCCCTGCGCGAGGCGGCCCACCAGCGACTGTTCGGTCACGTTCCGTGGTTGCGCGGGCACGTGCTCACGGCCGTGGAGACGTACGCCGCGGGCATCACGGTGAACCGGGAGGCGATCGAGGAGGCGATGGGCCGGGTCGATCCGACCAATCCCGAGTCGTTGCAGGCGTTGGCCCTGGAGGGGATCTTCACCCCGGAGGACACGCCGTCACAGAAGGCGTCGCTGGCCCGACTGGAGACCGCGTTGGCCCTGGTCGAGGGCTGGGTCTGCCATGTGGTGGACGCCGCCGCGGCCGAGCGGCTGCCGAACGTGGTCAAGCTCGGCGAGGCGTTCCGTCGGCGCCGGGCGGCCGGTGGGCCGGCCGAACAGACCTTCGCCGCCCTGGTCGGGCTGGAACTGCGCCCGCGCCGGTTGCGCGAGGCGGCGGCGCTCTGGTCGGCGCTGACCGAGCACCGGGGCATCGCCGGCCGGGACGCCATCTGGGGCCACCCGGACCTGCTGCCCTCGGGCGAGGAGTTCGCCGACCCGGAGGCGTTCGCCCGCGCCCAGCTCGACCTCGACGAGCTGGACAGTTTCGACTTCACCCAGCCCGGCGGGCCGAAGGGCGGCGAGCCGGACGGGGACGGGACCGACGGCGGCCCGGAACAGCCCGGGGACAAGAACCCCTCCTGACCCCTCGGTGTGCCTCTCCGCCCTCGTCAGGGGGCGGAGAGCAGCGCCCTGGTGGTGTCCCAGCCCTCGACGGCCGGATCCAGGGTGGCGAGTTCAGCCGGGCTGCGCAGGCGACGCCAGCCCGGCGTGACCGCCACGTCGGCCGGGTCCGGCGCGGCGGCCCGGAGCGCGGCGGCGTCCGCCGTGTCCAGGTCGATCTCCGACAGCCAGCCCGGCGCGGGCAGCCGCGCCGCCACCCCGAACAGCCCCGGTCCCGGCACCGCCGGGGCGATCGCGACGCTCCGGCTGCTCAGCGGTCGGAGCAGCTTGCCGAGGATCAGGCCGGGCAGGTCGGGGGCGTCGGCGACGATCACCGCCGCCTGGTCGTACCCGGCGGCGGTCGCCGCGGCGAGGGCCGCACCCACCGTACGGGTCGGTAGGTCGTGGATCGGCATGCCCGGCCAGACCACCGCGTCGGCCAGGGCCCGCTGTTCGGCGGCGGCGGCGATCGCCGGCTCCACCTCACTGAGCGTGGCGATCAGGTCGACCACGTCCTCGGCCAGCGCGGCCTGCCAGCGGTTCGGGTCGGTGCCGGGGGGCGACCAGCGCACCGGCCCCAGCAGCGTTACGAGCAGACGTCGGGCCATCCGGTGACCCTAGCCGGGAGCCGGAGCGCTCAGTCGGTGAGGTTGACCCCGGCGGCGGCCGCGACCCCCTCCAGATACCCCCGGGCCCGCTCGGCCTTGGGATAGCGCCCGACGAGCGCCCAGAACCGGGCGTTGTGACTCGGTACGACGAGGTGGGCCAACTCGTGCAGCAGCACGTAGTCGATCACCCAGTCGGGCATCTCCTGGATCCGGTGCGAGATCCGGATGGTCCGGTCGGCGGGGGTGCACGAACCCCAGCGCCCGTTCTGGTTGGTGACCCACCGGACGCTCGCCGGGACCGCCATCCGCCCGTGTTCGGCCAGGTAGCGGTCGATCAGCCGCTGGGCCCGGAGCAGCAGGTCGCTGTCGGAGCGGCCGGTGCGCTCCTCCCTGGCCGCCAGCCGGGCGAGCATCTTGTCGACCCACTCGCTCTCCTCGGCGCGGGAGAACTGGTCGGGGATGAGCACCACGACGCGTTCGCCGTCCCGATAGGCGGACACCGTCCGGCGCCGGCGCTCACTGCGCCGTACCTCGACGACCGGCTTGCGCGCCACAGCCATTACCGGTTCGCGACAGCCCGGGTTTCATTCACGAAGGAAAACTAATGCGTAGTGACCAGGGGACCGCAAGGGTCAACCCACCAACACGCGCCAGGAAAATCCCGGTTAGCAGCCTGCCGTCCGAAAAAATTATTTGACCGGACCCCCGACGGGGCCCCCGCCACCCCATCGACCGGTGCGTACGCGACGGCGACCGGCAGGCGACCCCACGGTAAACGATCAACCTGAGTGCTCCTCACGGGCACCCCCGGAATGACGTTCTGGACGCCTTCATCCGGCGTGTCCCTGCGAAACTGACTTATCCGACCTATTCCGGCATGCACACTCTCGTCGTCGGCTTACTCACAGTGCCGGCGCATTGCTGACATGGAACCGCCCGCACCTGGGTAGGGTCCGCGGACCGGCGGTCACACAGTGGTGATCGCGGAGAAACCCCAGCGCCAGGGCCTGGAGGCCCGCCGCCGGGCACACGTCGGGTGAGCGAACCGACGGAGAAGACGAGGAGGGGCACCGTGGCCGAAAAGGCCCAGACCTACAACGGGTACTGCGTGAAGTGCAAGGAAAAGCGCGACTTCGAGGGCAACGTCGAGGTGTCCAAGACAGGCATGAACATGGCCAAGGGCAAGTGTCCCGTCTGCGGCACCACGGTCAACCGAATCCTGGGCAAGGCCAAGGTCTGAGCGACCGCGGACGAACCCGCTCGCGGGGGTTGGGGCGGCCGGACGGCCGCCCCTTCCCGTGTCCGCCCGATGCCGGCACTGTCGAGGTGCGGACACCCGTTGTCATGTCCCGAGCGCGACAGAAGTTACCCGCTGGTTGTGGATAACCCACCAAGTCCTGTGGATAGTGCACGGCAGGGCCGACTACGCCTGTGGATAACGATCGACCGACCGTTGGGCAACGATGACAGCGTGTCACCCATGACACGGACCACCCTTCCCCGCCCCACCCTCCTTCCCGGCCTGGCCCGGCTCTGGCGCGACCGGCACACCCTGCAACTCGGCCTCGATCCCAGCCGCGCCGTCCTGCTCGAAGTCGCCGATCCCGGCGCCGCCCAACTGCTCGACCTGCTCGACGGCACCCGCAGCGAACGGGCGATCCTGGACCAGGCCGTACGGCTGCGGATCACCCGCGACGACGCCCGTACGCTGATCGACACCCTGCGCGCCGCGGGCCTGGTCGTCGGGGCACACACCCTGCTCCCCACCGACCTGCCCGAACCGGCCCGCCGACGGCTCACCGGCGAGGCCACGGCCATCGCCCTGCGTGGCCCGGACGCCGCCGCCACCCCGGCCCAGCTGCTGCGCCGGCGTCGCGCCGCCCGGGTGGTGGTGACCGGCCAGGGCCGGCTCGGCGGTCCGGTCGCGGTCGCCCTCGCCCAGGCCGGCGTCGGCCACCTGCACCCCGACCTGGACGGGCCGGTCGAGCCCGACGACGTGACCGGCGCCGGACTGGCCGCCGCCGACGTCGGCCGACCACGGGCCGAAGCGGTCGCCGACGCCATCACCCGCGCCGCCCCGGGCACCGAGACCCGACCGGTCCCCCGCGGCCGGGTCAGCCTCGTGGTGCAGGTCGGTGCCGACCGGCCGGCCAGCCTGCTCGCCGCCGGGTACGCCCAGCGCCGGCAGGCGCACCTGCTGCTCAGCCTGCACGACGGCGTACCCGTGGTCGGGCCGCTGGTCCGGGCGACCGGCGCCCCGTGCCTGTACTGCCGTGACCTGCACCGGCGCGACCGCGACCCGCGATGGCCCGAACTCGCCGCGCAACTCGCCGGCGTTCCCCCGCCGCAGGCGTGCAGCACCCCCACCCTGATCGCCGCGGTCGGCTACGCCGCCGGCGAGGTGCTCACCTTTCTCGACGGCGGCACCCCGGAGACGATCGGCGCGGCGGTGGAGATCCGGACACCGGGGCGGTTCCGGCGCCGGACCTGGCCCCCGCACCCCGACTGCGGCTGCGCCACCCGCCGACGCGGGTCCCGGTCGCCGACCGGGTGACGGCGTGCCCGGCGGCCCTCCGACCGACGCCGGTCCCGGCCCCGGCGGACCGAATAACGGTCAACCGGGGCCAGCGTGGCCCGAGCCACCCGCCGACGGCGGCCGTGACCACCGAAAGTCGGTAACAATGATCTGGTGACCGACATCCCACGCCGGGCCGTCTCCCGGACCGCCAAGCTAGCCGCCCTGCCGCTCGGCTTCGCCGGTCGGACCGTGCTCGGCGTCGGGAAGCGGGTCACCGGCCTCGCCTCGGAGGTGATCTCGGCCGAAATCCAGCAGCGTACGGCCGAACAGCTCTTCAGCGTGCTCGGGCAGCTCAAGGGCGGCGCGATGAAGTTCGGTCAGGCGCTGTCGGTGTTCGAGGCGGCACTGCCGGAGGAGATCGCGGCGCCGTACCGGCAGGCGCTGACCAAGCTCCAGGAGTCGGCGCCGCCGCTGCCGGTGGCGAGCGTGCACAAGGTCCTGGCCGAACAGCTCGGACCGGACTGGCGGTCGTACTTCCTCGAATTCAATGACAAACCGGCTGCGGCGGCGAGTATCGGACAGGTGCACCGGGCCATCTGGAACGGTCCCCCGGTCGTGCCCGCCGGCACCCGCAGGCGGGGCGGCAAGGCGGCCGCGAAGACCGCCGCCACCGGCCGCCCGGTCGCGGTCAAGGTGCAGTACCCCGGTGCCGGTGACGCCCTGCTCTCCGACCTCAAACAGCTCTCCCGGCTCGGCACCATGTTCCGGGCCATCCAGCCCGGCCTGGACATCAAGCCGTTGCTCGCCGAGCTGCGCGACCGGATCAGCGAGGAACTCGACTACGAGCTGGAGGCGGAGTCGCAACGCGCGTTCGCCGCCGCGTACGCCGGTGATTCGGAGATCTTCGTACCGGAGGTGGTCGCGGCGAGCCCCCGGGTGCTGGTCACCGACTGGGTCGAGGGCATCCCGCTGTCCCAGATCATCGCCTCCGGCACCGAGGAACAGCGCAACCAGGCCGGTCGACACCTGGCCACCCTGCACTTCTCCGCTCCCGGCCGGGCCGGACTGCTGCACGCCGATCCGCACCCGGGCAACTTCCGGCTGCTGCCGGACGGGCGGCTCGGAGTGATCGACTTCGGCGCGGTGGCCCGGCTGCCCGGCGGTCACCCCGAGCCGGTCGGCCGACTGGTCCGGCTGGCCCTCGCCGGCGACGCCGAAGCCGTGGTCGAGGGCCTGCGTGGCGAGGGTTTCATCAAGCCGACCGAGGTGATCGACGCCGAGGCCGTACTCGACTTCATCATGCCGGTGCTCGAACCACTCTCGGTCGACGAGTTCCGGTTCACCCGCGCCTGGCTGCGGACCGAGGCCGGGCGGCTGACCAATCCGAGATCACCGGCGTACCAGCTGAGCCGGCAGCTCAACCTGCCGCCGTCGTACCTGCTGATCCACCGGGTCACACTCGGCTCGATCGGGATCCTGAGCCAGTTGGAGGCGAAGGCCCCGTACCGGGCCATCGTGCAACGCTGGCTGCCCGGCTTCGCCCCGCCGGGCACCACGGCGGAGAACGACTAGACACGAGAACGGGCCGAGGGCGGATCCGGGTGCCGGAAAGCACTCGCGGATCCGCCCTCGGCCATTCGGGCCGGTCGGTGTCGACCGGCGGAAGGGTCAGCGGGGCCGCCCGCGGGTCAGCGGGCGGCTCGCCGGATGGTTAGTAGAGGCCCTGTTCGCGGGCGGCCCGACGGTGGGCCTCTGCTGCGATGACACGGGCGGATCGGGTTGCCTCAGTGCGCGTGGTGTGACGACCGGCCTGAGGCAGTCGCATTCGAGCACGTGACAACGCTTCTTGGATGAGATGCATCTCTTCGACTCCGTTTGGATTCTGGATCGCGGTGTTCGGGAAGACGTTCGGTACCGGCAGGGTGCCGGCGTACGACTGGATCGGGTTCATGTCAGGCCGCCAGCCGGACAGCGCCACGCGACTCGGACAGCCCATTGGCTGCCAACCGCGCCTCGGCCTCGACCCGCAACATCACGTCTCGCGCGACGTCCTCCTTGCGCGGACGGCCACGGGGCCGCTTGCGCGGAACAACCGCGCCACGCTCGAAGATCTCGCCGCCCCAGACGCCCCACGGCTCCGCCCGGTCCACCGCACCGGCGAGGCACTCGACGCGCAGCGGGCAGTCCCCGCAGAGCGACTTGGCCAGCTCCAGCTCGGTGGGCGAGTCGGCGAACCACAGGTCGGGGTCGAACTTCCGGCAGGGCAGATTTGCCTCCAGCTCGACACTCAAGTCAAGGGGGGCCAATGCCAGACTCATCGCCCGGTCACCTCTCTCTCGCGCTTCGATCTCGTGGATCGCTGTTTCCAGTTACTCGTGGCGAAACAAAAACTGAGGCCGCGGATCCCGGTAGCGGGTTCCGCGGCCTCAAGGTGAGCCGGTGGTCTGTAGATCAGACCGGCCTTCCTCGAGGTGGAACACCGCGAACATCCATCCGCTTCTTGGCCAGCTGGATGCCTTCGCCCGTGAAACCACTCGTGCCATTGATTCCCGCGGACGCGGCAACCCGGACCAGCTCGGCCTGAACCGGGGCCTGGTGCGTCTGAGGAACCAACGGCGTGCAGACAGTCAGCAGAGTCCTGGCCGTCGACACCGGTGCGAGGACAGTCAGCGGCGCCGACGGTCGCTCGTAGCGGTAGATCTCCATGGGGCTCGCCTCCTGTCTCACACTCGTCGCCAACATCTTCGTTCTTGCCAAAATCATCGCTACCCCGCTTGAGCAGGCGTTTAGCCCCTGCTCGCGAGGTGTGCCTTGAGGCTATTCCTCATCCGGGGGCGAGGGCAAACGGTTTTACGGCTCGATTGTCGAAGTTTTTTCCGGGCCCAACTCGTCCACCGTCGCGCCCCCCACGAGGGCGAGCACCGCGTCGCCGTACAGGCCGAGTTTGCGGGGGCCGATCCCGGCGATCGCCAACAGCCCGTCGGTGGCACCGGGCCGACGCTCCGCCAGCGCGGTCAGCGTGGCGTCGGTGAACACCACGTACGCAGGGACTTTCTGTGCGTGGGCGACCCGTGCACGCCAGTCGAGCAGGCGCGCGTACAGCTCGTCGTCGAGGTCCGAGGGACAGTCGGAACAGCGGCCCAACTTGCGGTCCACACCGGCCAGCAGGGTCGCGCCGCAGATCCGGCACGAGATGACCCGGTTTCGTCGCGGGTCAGGTTTCCGACCGGCGGTCGCACCGGACGGAGCCGCCGCCCGCTCACCGCCGGAGCGGTCGAGCTGCGGCAGGAACCGCGACGGCCGCCGGGGCCGACCACCGGGCGAGCGGGCCGAGGCGTACGACAGCCAGAGCCACTCCCTCGCCCGGGTCACCCCGACGTAGAGCAGCCGCCGCTCCTCCTCCACCTGCTCGGCCGTTTTCGCGTACGTGGTCGGCAGGGTGCCGTCGGAGAGCCCGACCAGGAACACCGCGTCCCACTCCAGCCCCTTCGCCGAGTGCAGCGAGGCCAGCGTCACCCCGTCCACCGTCGGTACGTGCTGCTGGGTGGCCCGGTGCTGCAACTCGGCGCAGAAGTCGGCGAGCGACACCGCCCGCTCCACCACTGCTGCCTCGCCGATCGGCAGGAGATTCGGGGTGCTCGCGTACTCCTCGGCAAGCTGGACCAGCGCGGCCAGCGCCTCCCAGCGTTCCCGGGCCGCGCCGCCCGGCGGTGGTTGCTCGCGGGCCCAGCCGACCGCGGCCAGCGCGTCGACGACCGCCTCGACCAGCGGGGTGTCGGTGGCCGTCGAACGGACCGCCGAGCGCAACGCGATCATCGCCTGGCGTACCTCGGTCCGCTCGAAGAACCGTTCGGCGCCCTGGACGACGTACGGCACCTCCGCCTCGGTCAGCGCCTTCTCGTACGCCTCGGACTGCGCGTTGGTACGGAACAGCACGGCGATCTCGCGGGCCGGCGTACCCGAGGCGACCAGGTGCCGGCAGCGGGCCGCCACCGCGGCGGCCTCGGCCGGCTCGTCGGGGAAGATGCGCAGGTCGGGCTCGGGGCCGGGCGGGCGTTGCCCGACCAGTTCCAGCCGCAGCCGCGCCTCGGTGCCGCGTGCCTGCCGGATCACCGCGTTGGCCAGCCCGACCACCTGCGGGGTCGAGCGGTAGTCCCGGACCAGCCGGACCACCACCGCGTCCCGGCGCCGACGCGGGAAGTCGACCAGGTACGCCGAGGTGGCGCCGGTGAACGAGTAGATCGTCTGGCTGGCGTCGCCGACCACCGTCAGGTCGTCCCGACCGCCGAGCCAGGCGTCGAGCAGTCGCTGCTGCAACGGGTTGACGTCCTGGTACTCGTCCACCACGAAGTGCCGGTACTGGGCGCGTACCTGCTCGCCGACGTCCGGGTGCTCCTCGATCCCCCAGACCGCCGCCCGCAGCATGTCCTCGAAGTCGATCACTCCGTTGGCGCGCTTGACCTGCTCGTACGCGGCGTACACCTCGGCCACCCGGGTCGGCTCGTGCGGTGTCTCGCGCAGTGCCTTGGCCGCCGCCACCACGTACTCGGCCGGTTCCACCAGGGATGACTTGGCCCACTCGATCTCACCGGCGAGGTCGCGGGCCGCGAGCCGGTCGGTACGCAGCCCGGACCGGGCGGCGGCCAGGGTGACCAGCCGCACCTTGCTGTCCAGCAGTTCCGGCATCGGCCGGCCCTCCAGCAGCCGGGGCGCGAAGTAGCGGACCTGCCGCAGCGCCGCCGCGTGGAAGGTGCGGGCCTGTACGCCGCCGACCCCGAGCGCGGTCAGCCGGGCCCGCATCTCGGCGGCGGCACGGGCGGTGAAGGTGACCGCGAGCACGTGTCGGGCGGCGATCTCGCCGGAGAGTGCTCGGTGGGCGATCCGGTGGGTGATCGCCCTGGTCTTGCCGGTGCCGGCGCCGGCCAGGATGCAGACCGGGCCGGCGGGTGCCGTGACCGCGGCGCGCTGCTCGGGATCCAGCCCGGCCAGCACCCGTTCCGCGCTTGAGTCAACCGCCACAGCTAGGAATCATCGCAGTCGGCTTCGGCGTTACAGCGATTAGCCCGTCGATCGACGACTACTGGAGGACCTGATCATGCTGACCATGTACTCGACGTCCTGGTGTGGCTACTGCCACCGGCTCAAGTCGCAGTTCGATCGGGAGGGGATCGCCTACCAGGTGATCGACATCGAGCAGGACCCGAAGGCAGCCGAGTACGTGATGAGCGTCAACAACGGCAACGCCACCGTCCCCACGGTTCTCTTCCCCAACGGCACCGCCCTGACCAACCCCTCAATAACCCAGGTCAAGCAACACCTAACCACCCCCACCCCCGCCTGACCCGCACCCCTCCCCGTCGTCGTTGATCATGAAGTTAGCGACACGACACGCCGAGCGGCGGTGCGCTAACTTCATGATCAACGAGATTGGGCGGGTAGGGCGTCCAGGGGGACAGGGGGGATGGTGGGGATGGTTTGGGGTGGGGAGAGGTGGCGGCCGGACCAGAGGAAGTGGGCCACGGCGAGCATCGCCGCCGCCATCAGGGCGAAGAGCAGTCGGTAGTCGACCACGCCGACGAGCACCGCGCCGAGGCCGATGGAGAGCGACTGCGGGCCGCTGATCAGCGCCTCGGACGCCGCCGCGACCCGACCCACCAACAACACCGGGGTACGCCGCTGGGTGAGCGTGTTGAGCGAGACGATCACGAGCGGCAGGGCGAAGCCGGCCATCACCATCGCCACGAAGCCGAGCGGCAGATTCGGCTGGACCAGCGCGAGCACCGCCGGCGCGAAGATCGCCACCCCGGTGGCCAGCGTACCGACCTCGCCCAACCGCCCGACGATCGTCGCCGACGACAGGCCGCCGAGCAGGCCACCGATCCCCTGCACGGTCAGCAGTACGCCGACGAAGGCCGGCGGATGGCCCAGCCCCCGGTCGACGTACGCGAAGATCAACGACTCGCTGAAGCCCAGCACCAGCATGGTCAGGGCGGTGCCGAGCACTCCCCGCCGCAGCGCCGGCTCGCCGAACATGTGCCGTACGCCCGCGCCGATCTCGGCCAGCCAGCCCGGCTGCGCCGGGGGCGGAGCGCTTTCGCGTACCCGCATCCGGCTGACCGCGGCGGCCGCGGTGAGGAACCCCAGCCCGCCGAGCGTGGCCAGGGCCCAGCCGCCGACGCCCGCGTACAGGGCCGCCCCGGCCAGCGGGCCGACCAGCCGTAGTCCCTGTTTGACCGTTTGCAGCGCCCCGTTCGCCTCGGCCAGCAGGTCCCCCGGGACGATCTCCTTGATCAGTCCGATCAGGGTCGCGCTGAGCGCGACGTAGGAGAGCCCGTAGAGGGCGCTCACCGCGTAGATGATCCACACGTCGCCCCGGTCGTGCACCGCGTACAGGGGCGTGAGCAGCGCCGCGGTGCACAGGTTGACGGCGACGAAGAACTCGCGCCGCCGGAACCGGTCCACCATCCAACCGACCAGCGGCGCGAGTGCCATCGGCGCGACGATCGCGAAGATGGTCGCCCCGGCCATCCCGTCGGACCCGGTCAGATCCTTGACCCAGATGGCGAGCGCCAGGAGCAGAATCGACTCGGCGACCATGCTGGCGACGAGCCCTCCGAAGAGGAGCCGGAAGTCGGGGCGGCGGAGGATGGCACGCATGGCGAGGGGTCCCTTCGTGCGCGGAAGCGGCGCTAACCGTCGTCGGCGGC
This sequence comes from Micromonospora sp. NBC_01699, assembly GCF_036250065.1. Lineage (NCBI taxonomy): Bacteria > Bacillati > Actinomycetota > Actinomycetes > Micromonosporales > Micromonosporaceae > Micromonospora > Micromonospora sp. NBC_01699. Next base: position 7,082,951 of record NZ_CP109199.1, read on the forward strand.
GTCCCGCTCGGGTGGCCGCGCCGGCACGCCCCAGGCGATGAACCGGACCGGTCGCGAACCGGGTGATCGGGCATCGGGGCCGGTGAGGCTCGGCAGTGCCGCGCCGACGCGCGGTTCCGGTCCGCGGACACCGTGGGCCGATGCCGGGTCGACCTCACCGGTACGGAACGCCTCCGGGTCGGCGTTGTCGGTATGGAACGCAGCCGGGGCGGCGGGTCCCCAGCGGTAGCGCTGGAGCACGATCCGCCACGGCCGCTGCCGCCCGGTGCCGCCGCCGGCCTCTTCCACGAAGCCGTAGCTAGCCAGCTGACCCAGCTGCCAGGAGCAGTTCGCCGGGCTCTCGCCGACCTGTTCGGAGATCGCCGTCGCGGTGGCGGGGCCGGAGAACGCGACCGCGTCGAGAACGCGCAGTCGCAGCGGGTGGGCCATGGCACGCAGCGCCCGGGGATTCCCGATGTCCCGGACGGCCGGTTGCGGCATGGCCGGAAGCGTAGCTTTCGAAAGCTTTCTTTGGAAAGAGAGCCTTTGTTGGACACGCCGGGACCCGATTCCACGTCAGAGTGCGACGGCCGGCATACTGACCGTGGGGGGCAGTCTGAAATGGTCATCGCCCGGGGTCGCCGGGCTCGACACGAGGTCTGGCACCCGCCGGGCTCGAAACGATCGAGAGCGAGGACCAGTTGCCTCCAGCTCAGTCCAATTCGGCCGAATCCAAGTCGCCCACACCCAGCCCGCTGATGCGCCGCCGTCGGCTCGGCGCCGAACTGCGCCGCCTGCGTGAGTCCGCCCGGCTCACCGGCGACCAGGTCATCGAGCAGATCGGCTGGGCGTCGGCGTCGAAGCTGTCCCGGCTGGAGAACGGACGCAGCCGACCCGACCCGCAGGACGTCGACCTCCTGCTGGAGCTGTACGGGGTCACCGGACCCCTGCGCGAGGATCTCGCCGCCATCACCCGGGAAGCCGGGGACGTACGGGGTTGGCTGCGCTCGTACCCGGTGATGACGCCACGGCAGCGCAGTTTCGCGGAATTCGAGGCCGGTTGCGCCGACATCCGCGAGTACAGCCCGGTGGTCGTACCCGGTCTGTTGCAGACCAGGGAGTACGCCCGGACCCGGATCATCTCGTTCCGTCCCCTCGGCAATCACTCCACCGACGCCGAAAAGTCGGATGTGGAGGATCCGGAGACCGAGGTCGAGGCCCGGATGGCCCGGCAACAGCGGCTCGTCCAGGAGACCCACCCGCCCCGCTACTCGGCGGTGATCGAGGAGGCGTCGCTGAGCCGGCGGGCCGGCCCACCGGAGGTCGTACGCGGGCAGCTCAACCAGCTCTGCAAGCTCGCCGCGCTGCCGCACGTGACGTTGCAGATCCTGCCGGGCCAGGCCAGGATCGCCAACTGGTACCTGCCGCACACCGGCTTCTCGCTCTACCGGTTCGCCGATCCGCAGGACCCGGAGACGTTGGCGATCGAGGGGCACTCGACCAACCAGGTGCTCACCGATCGCGACGAACTGGACCGTTACACGGTGGTCTTCGAGTGGCTCCAGTCGGCCGCGCTCACCGCCGAGGACACCCTGTCCTGGCTGGCCGAAGCGGCCGGGCGCGGGTCCGGCGAGCCGGGCCGGTCCACGCCGACCCGCCTCCCGACCACACCACCGACCCAGCGTCGGCGCACCGAACGCCTGACCGAGCAGTGACCCGTCGGGGCCGGAGACCGTTGGAGGGACGGCCACCCGTCACGATGCGCCTGTCAGGTAGGAGCCGACCATGAACACAGTCCGTTCGATCCCGGTGCCGGACCGGCTCGGCGAGCACCTGGCCGGCGTCGCCTGGCGGACCAGTTCGCGCAGTCAGACGTCCAACTGTGTGGAGGTCGCGCCGCTCGGCGACGAGCGGGCACCGGTGGCACTGCGCGACAGCAAGGACCGCGGCGGGCCGGTGCTGGTGTTCGCCCGTACCCGGTGGTTGGACTTCATCGCCGGGGCCAAGGACGGCGAGTTCGACCTGAACTGAGCGTCCCCTCGCCGAGGGCTGTCCGCTCGCGTACCCGCGCGCCGGCGGCCCTCGGCGGGTCCGGCCGCGAACCGACGGCCATCGGCTCCCGTGGAACCTCTCGGAGCGCTCGGTCACCCTCCACCGCGACGACTCCGGCCCCTGCGCGTCCGTCGGGCGGTCCCGATCGGCCGCTGATCCACAGTGGCACCCGCACTGAGCAGGCATCACCCGAATGGATGACCCGCAAAACCAATCAGCGCGTATCACTTGCCGGCGGCGCTCCCGTGCGTAACATGACGAGTGGAACTACGTGGAAGTTCCACGGATCGACTCCACAGAGTAGTCGTACGATCCCCATCCGTCACGGTTCATCCGGAGACGCCCATGCGGTTTCTGATCGTTCGCACCGACATACGTACCGCGGCCGCCGACGACCTGGCCACGATCTGGGCCGGCGGTGGCCGGCTCCGCGACGAACAGACCTCGCCCGAGCACCGCCGTCAGATCGCCCGCGCGGACGACCTCGACGCCGCCCTGATCCTGGCCCGCGCCCTCTCCACCGTCGGGGCCGTGCGCTCCGGGCGACAGCGGGTCAAGGTGGTGCCGCTGCGCGACGTCGAGTGCACGCCCCACACCGAGTGGCTGGAGCGGCCGGCGATCGGCCGGCCACCCCGCCCCACCTGATGGACGACCGTCGTACGCCGGCCCGGCTCCCCCGCCGCGCACCACGCCACAGCCGGCCACGACGGCTCATGATCTTGGCCCGTGATCGCCGCGGCAACGACGGTCACGGGCCAAGATCGCCCCAGATGAAACCGCTGCGGAACGAGCCTCAGTCGTCGTTCAGCCAGCGGTGGATCAGATACAGCGCGATCGACGACGCCGGGGGCAGGCCCACCCGGAGGTCGGCGTCCGCGGGGACCGACGTACCGGCGATCACGTCGGTGATCTCCCGTCGGCTGAACCAGCGGGCCTGCGCGATCTCGGTCGGGTCCACCCGCACCGGCTGCGCCGGATCGGCCCGAGCCAGGAAACCCAGCATCAGCGAGCCGGGAAACGGCCACGCCTGGCTGCCCGCGTACGCGAGGTGGTCCAGGCCGATGCCGACCTCCTCGGTCACCTCACGGTGCACCGCCGCCTCGGCCGACTCCCCCGGCTCGACATAACCCGCCAGGCAGGAGAACCGGCGGACCCCGTCCCGGGGACGCCAGGCGGCGTTGTTGCCGAGCAGGCACAGCCCCTCCGGACCGGGCTTGCCGTCGTGCACCAGCACGATCATCGCCGGATCCGTACGCGGCCAGACATGGGTGCCGCCGTCGTCGACCCGGGACCAGCCCGCCTCGATCACCGCCGTCGCCAGCCCGGTGGTCGACGAGTACGCGTGCCGCGCGTGCCAGTTGCCCAGGGCGACCGCCGTGGTGAACAGCCCCGCGTCGGAGTCGTCGAGCAGGTGCCCCACGTCGCGCAGGGACACCGCGCGGGTCTCCGGCAGCACCGGCAGCGACGCGTCGACCGCGAAGACCGGGGTCCCGTCCGGCTCCACCCCGAGGAAGAGTCGACCGGTCGCCTCCGCCGGCACGTCCGGCGCGGCCAACAGCACCAGCGCCGGCCGGCCGGCACCCGCGCCGACCAGCGCCCGACCACCACCGGCGATGTCCACCACCAGCACCCGGGCCTGCTGCCACGCGGAAGCCAACCACTCCGGGTCGGCCCGCCGGTGCGCCGCCCGGTCCAGCGTGGTGCGGGCCAGCGGCGGCCCGTCGGCCATCTCCATCCAGGTCACGACGGCAGGGCCGCCGGCTCGACCGGGATCAGCGCGGCGAGCGGCCCGGCGATCCGCGCCGCGTCACCGAGTACGACGGTGACGGCCCCCGACGGAGCCAGGTACTTCGCCGCCGCGGCGGCAACCTCGTCCCGGGTGGCCCGCGCCAACCTCGCCGAGTGCTCCGCCAGGAAGTCCAGCCGCAGCCCGTACCCGGCGTAGACACTCGCCACCGCGGCCAGCCCGGCCTGCGTCGACACGCCCAGTTGGAGGGTGCCCAGGGCGTACTGGCGGGCCTGCTCCAGCTCGTCCTCCTTCGGTGGCAACGAGGCCAGCCGGCCCAACTCGTAGAGCGTCTCCAGCAGCGCCGGACCGGTCACCTCGGTCGCCACGTCCGCCGCCACGACCAGCGCCGAGCCGGCGACACCGTGCTCGATCACCGAGTGCGGCCCGTACGTGTAGCCCTTGTCCTCCCGGATGTTCTCCACCCAGCGCGAGGAGAAATACCCGCCGAAGATCAGGTTCGCCAGGTGCAACGCGGCATGGTCCGGATGGGTACGCGGCACCGCCGGCAGCGCCATCCGCAGCGACGACTGCACCGAGTCCGGCCGGTCGACCAGCACCAGCGGCCCCGACGTCAGCGCCGGCGCGGGCGGCAGTTCGAGTGCCCGCCCCGCACCCTTCCACCGGCCGAGGGTGGCCTCGGCGGCATCCAGCGCCCGCTCCGGGCGTACGTCACCGACGATCACCAGGACCGCGCCGTTGGGGTGCACCCGGTCGGCGTGCAGCGTACGGAGTTGGCCCGGCCGAACCGCCCGCACCTGCTCCGGCTCCGGGGTCTGCACCGCGTACGGGTGCTTGCCGTACATCCGGTGCAGCAGCGCCTCCCGGGCCAGGTGCGACGGCTGGCTCTTGGCGACCTGGATGTGATCGATCATCCGGTCCCGCTCGTTGGTCACCTCGCCGGACGGGTAGGCCGCGTCGGTGAGCACCTCGGCGAGCAGTTCCAGGATCCGGTCCAGGCCGGTGACCAGCCCGTTCCCGGAGATCATCAGCCGGTCCGGGTCAGCACCGGCGGCCAGCCCGCCGCCCACCTTCTGCAACTCGGCGGCAATGTCCAGGTTGGACATCGTGCCGGTGCCGGAGAGCAGGGTCTGCGAGAGCAGCACCGCTCGGGCCAGCGGCGCCCGGCCGAACGGGACCCAGAGGCGCACCTCGACCAGCGGGACCGACGGCCGCCGTACGGCGATCACGGTCAGCCCGTTCGGCAGCGTCCGCTCCGCCTGGGTCGGCACCTTGAGCTTGCGGTTCGGGCCCAGCGCGGGCAGGGTGAGCTTCGCTTCGCTGCTGGCGGAGCTGACGGTGCCGTTCACTTCGCTCCTCCGGGGACGACCTCGACGGCCGCTCGGCGCTCGGGACGCAGGGTGGCGGCGGCCGCGCGTACCTGTTCCTCGGTGACCTCGCCGATCAGCCGGGGCAGGTCGTTGATCAGGTCGGGCGCGCCGCGCTGCTGTTCGAGTACGGCCATCTGCAACGCCCGGCCGAGCACCGCGTCGGTGCCCCGCAGCAGGTGGGTGGCCATCCGAGCCTGGGTCCGGGCCAACTCGCCGTCGACCAGCCCGTCGACCGCGACCCGGGACGTCTCCTCGTCGATCGTGCGCAGCACCTTCTCCACGTCACCGCCGGGCGGCAGGTGCGCCTCCACCAGCAGCGCCGTGGGGTCCCGTACGCCGAACGGCTCACCCATGAAGCCGAGGTAGCCGCCGATGCTGGTCACCGTACGGTCGCGCAGCGCCAGCCGCTCGACCAGCCGGGAGGCGTCGCCGTCGGTCAGCACCTCGGCCAGCACCACGTACGGCAGGTAGCCGGCCAGGTCGGCGACCGGGTCCGGCACCCGCCAGGCCGCCGCGACCGCGGGCAGCGGCGCCAACCGATCGGCGTACGACTGCCGCCGCTCCGCCGTCAGGTCCGGCTCGGCGAAACTCGGCCGGGCCGGCGCCGGCCGGGCCGGTACGGAGTCGAAGTGCCGGCCCACCAGTTCCCTGGTCTGCGCCACGTCCAGGTCCCCGCCGATCGCGAGCACGGCGTTGCCGCAGGCGTAGTAGCGGTCGAAGAAGTCGGCCGCCTCCTCGACGGTGGCGCTCTCCAGGTCGTCGAACGAACCGTAGCCGTCGTGCGCGTTCGCGAACGTGTCGAACATGATCGGTGGCAGCCGCAGCCAGGGGAAACCGCCGTACGGACGGTTGAGCACGTTGACCCGGATCTCCTCCTTGACCACGTCGACCTGGTTGCGCAGGTTCTCCTCGGTCAGCCGGGGACCGCGCATCCGGTCGGCCTCCAGGAAGAGGGCGCGTTCGAGGGCGTTGCTGGGCAGCGTCTCGAAGTAGTCGGTGTAGTCGAGGTGGGTGGAGCCGTTGAAAGTCCCGCCGGCACCCTGCACGTACCTGAAGTGGGCCAGCTTCTCCAGGTTCGCCGAGCCCTGGAACATCAGGTGCTCGAAGAGGTGGGCGAAGCCGGTCCGGCCCTCCGGTTCGGAACGGATGCCGACGTCGTAGACGACCGCCACACCGACCACCGGGGCGCTGCGGTCCTGCGTCAGCACCACCCGCAGACCGTTGTCGAGGGTGAACCGCTCCACCGGATACTTCGTTGCTGGAATCTTTGATCTCCGCGCCGCCACGCCCCGACCCTAGCGCGTCCCCACGCCCGCGTGCGGCGCCGTTGGCCCGACCGGGGACCCCGGATCGGCCGCCGCGCCGAGGCGGGTGAGCGGAAGCACCTCCCGCCCGACCCGGTACGCCTCCTCCAGGTGCGGCCAGGCGGAGAACACGAACTCGTCGACGCCGAGCTCGGCGTACTCGTCGATCCGAGCCGCGACCTCGGCGTAGCTGCCGACGAGCGCGGTCCCGGCGCCCTCGCGGACCAGGCCGACACCGGCCCAGAGGTTCGGCGCGATGGTGAGTCCGCCGGTGTTCCCGCCGTTGAGGGCCGCCATCCGGGCCTGACCGACCGAGTCCATCCGGGCGAACCGGGCGTGCGCGGCGGCGATCCGGTCCGGAGCCATCCCGGCCAGCAGCCTGTCCGCCTCGGCCCACGCCTGCTCGGCGGTCTCCCGGGCGATGACGTGCAACCGCAGACCGGTACGCAGCACCCGGCCGTGCCCGGCGGCGAGCGCGCGGATCCGGGCAACCCGTTCGGCGATGGCGGTCGGCGGCTCACCCCACATCAGGTACACGTCGGCGTGTCGGGCGGCCACCGCCTCGGCCGCCGGGGAGGCACCCCCGAAGTAGATCGGTGGCGGCTCGGCCAGCGGGGTGAGCAGACCGCCGCGCTCGATCCGGTAGTGCTCGCCTGAATAGTCGAACGGCTCGCCCCGCCAGGCCAGCCGCAGCACCTCCAGGCACTCGGCGGTCCGGGCATAGCGCGCGTCGTGGTCGAGAAAATCACCGTACGCCCGCTGCTCGGCCGGGTCGCCGCCGGTGACGATGTTGATCGCGAGCCGGCCGTCGGAGATCGCCTGGAACGCCTCGGCCTGCTGGGCCAACAGGGTCGGCAGGGCAAACCCGGCCCGCACCGCGACCAGCAGTCGCAGCCGGGTGGTGTGCCGGGCAACCGCCGCGCACACGATCCAGGGGTCGGGGCAGCCGGAGCCGACCGGCGTCAACGCCGCGGTGAAGCCGGACTCCTCCGCCGCTGCGGCCACCCGACCCAGGTAGTCGATGGTCGCGACCCGGTCGTGCCGGGCCGCCCCCGCGCGTACGGTCGCGGCGCCGACCTGGTGGCCGTCGCCGGAGGTGGGAAGGAACCAGTGGAAGGTCACGGTCTGCTCGCCTCCCGCGCCGGGGCGCGCTCGATGCTCGGATCCCTATCCCGGTAAGTCCTACTAGTCAGATAGGGATCTTGTCCAGCATCCGGCGCTCCCCGACCGACCATTCCGACTGGTTCGAGCCGGAGGTCAGACTGGTTCGAGCCGGAGGTCAGACTGGTTCGAGCCGGAGGTCAGGCGGTGGCGACGTACGAGCCGGTCTCGCTGTCGAGCGCGGCGAACCGGGCGGCGATACCCCTGGCCTGGCCACGGATCTCCGGTACGGCGGTGGTTTCCCAGAGCCGGCCCCGGCGCGCCGACCCGAGGGTCCAGAGCGGTGCGGTGGGCGTACCGTCCCGGCCCCGGACGGCACCGGTGTCGTCCACGTCCAACCCGAGCCCGTACGGTCCGGTACGGGCGAGCCCGTCGGTCAGCAGCTGTCCCACCAGGGCATCAGCCGACGCGGGCAGCCGCCCGGGACCGGTGCAGTTGACCACCGCGCCGTACCCGTCGAGGCGGGTGTCCTCGGCCACCGGGGACCGGTGCCCCAGCCGGACGTACAGCCCGCCCCCCGGCCTCGGTTCGACGGCCTCGACCACGCCCGCCCGTACCGCCAGCCGGCCGGCCGCCCGCAGCCGCCCGATCTCGTCGGCGATCTCCGGAGCCATCCGGTGCCGGTGCACCTCCCAGTGCCGGGCCAGGTGCCGCAGGAAGCGGTCCCGGTCCGCCGGAGAAAACCCCGACCAGTAGGTGTCCAGCCGAGGGCGCAGACCGTCGACCACGGCCCGCCAGTCGGCACCCGCCTCGACCAGCGCGCGTACCTGCCGGACCAGCCGGCGCAACGACTCCGCCGACTGCGGCAGCGCGGTGGGCACCGCCACCGGCCGGCCCGGCCGATGCTGGGCGTTCGGCAGTAGACCGTGTCGGGAGACGGCGACCATCGGACCGCGCTGTCCGGCGGCGGCCAGGCTCAACGCCACGTCGACCGCGGTGAGACCGGTCCCCACCAGCAGCACCGGCTGGTCGACCGGGACCTCGTCCAGCGCGCCGGGCAGCCACGGGTCGCGAACGTACCCGGAGTTCGGCTCGGCCGCGGCGGGCCAGCGGGCCGCCGGGTCCGTCGAGGCGGGCGGACCGATCGCGAGTACGACCCGGTCCGCCGGCAGCCACTCGCCGGACCCGAGCCGAACCCGGACCCGCCCACGAGATCCGAGTTCGGCGGCGTCTCGTCCGACGGATCCGAATTCGGTAGCGCCTCGTCCGCCGGGTCCGAGATCGGTAGCGCCTCGTCCGACGGATCCGAGTCCTGCGGCGACCGGCCCGGCGGCATCGAACTCGGGGGCGGCGGTGTCGACAATCCGGGTCACCCGGTCGCGGACGATTCGCAACCGTCCCGGCGCGGCCCGCTCGGTCGCTTCGAGGACGTCCCGCAGGTAGTCGCCGTACCAGCTCCGGGGCATGAAGTCACCGGCGGTGGTGGTGGGGCGGCGGACCCGACACCAGTCGAGGAAGTCGCCGGGCGCGTCCGGGTCGGCGCTCATCGTGCCCGCCGGGGAGTTGAGCAGGTGCCATGGTCGGGCCGCGGGTCCGTACGCCACTCCCGTGCCGGGGGACGCGGACGGGTCGACCAGCGTCACCGACGTGGCGGTGTGCCGCAGTAGTTCCCGGCTGACCAGCACGCCGCCACAGCCACCACCCACCACCAGCACCGTCCGGCTCATGCCGCCGCCCCTCGCCGTTGATCCGCAAAATCCTATGTTGAAAGTAGGAGATGATCTACCTCGGCCGCTAGCGAGCGTGACATATTCGGCCGGATCCGAAGACGAATGCCGGACACTCCGGACGGCGACGACAGATCTGGGACGGCAGGGCGGCAGGTCCGCGACGGCGGCAGGTCAGATCGGGCGGACCGAGGCGAGCGCGTCGTCGACCACCCAGTCGAGCTGGCGGTGGGTGCCCGGGATGGAGACGTAGAAGATCGCGGCGGTGGCACGGCCGACGTCGATGCAGGCGACCGCTGCCAACTCGTCGGTCGCCTTCAGCCCCGGCCGGTTGAAGTGCAGCCGGAACACGGTGACCCAGGCGGGCCGACCGCCCAACATGGCCCGTTCGTCGCGGAGCAGCTCCATCCGGCTCGGCTGCGGGTAGTACTCGGCCCGTACGTCGGCCGCCACCTGCCGCCCGACGCACTCCAGGTCGAAGGTGAGAGCGTCGTTCTCGGCAGCCGGTACGGCGGCGGAAAGGATCGACGCATGGTAGTCACTGAACCCGTCGTACGCCGTCTCGGTGACAAAATGCTGCCCCGTCTTGTACGGCACCTCAAGCATGCCGGCGTTCCACACCGTTTCCCACGGCAGCCAGGGCGCCCCGTACGCGGTGTAGGAAATGCCGGCCTCCTCGTCCACCGTGCGGGGCCCGACCGACGGTGACCCGGTCGGCGGTGGCGGGGTGTTCGAGGGCGCCGGGGTGGGCGCCGTCGGTACGCCGGTTGACGGCGGGCACATCCTGGCGAGCGGCGGCCGGGTGTCGGCCGGGGCGGAGAAGTCGTCACCGAACAGGTGCGGGTCCGAGCCGAGGGTCATCGTGAGTACCACGACCAGGCCGGTGACCAGCACCGCTCCGGCGGCGCCACCGAACCACCAGAGCCGCTGCCGCTCGCGTCGCTCGCGCATCCCCGGTGCCGGAAGCGCCACCGGGGACGGCCCGCCAACGGGCGAGCCACCAACGGGCAGGCCGCCGAGCCGGGTTACCGGGCCGGCCGCCCATGCCGTGCCCGGTGTGGGCCGGGACGGCGGCTCGGGTGGCATCGCAGCAGGCATCCCCTCTAGTCAACACCAGCAACGGCCAAGTTGCCGACCAGCCCTGCCCCAGCCTTCGGCCCGCCGCCCGCCAGCTCCCGGCACGCCAGCCCTACGCCAGCTCCCGGCACGCCAGCCCTACGCCAGCTCCCGGCGCGGGGACGGGCTGCGGTGTCCCTCGACCCCTCAGCCGGAGCCGACGAGGTCCGGCTCGACGCTGCCGGCCGCGCGGGGCGGCGGAGCCTGCAACTCGACCACGTGTGGACGGCCGGGGTCGGTCAAGGTGTCGTACCAGGGCGTGAAGGCGGCAAGCAGGGCGAGGAGCAGTCCACTGAGGGCGACCGCGAGCACGACGAGGAATTCCCGTACGGCCCCCGGACCGGCAGTCAAGATCATGACGACCTCCCCATCGGGGAACCCGTCGACCAACCCGCCAGCTCCCCAGGAAACAGGATCACCCATGACCGGACACAACACAGTCATCCATCAGACGCAATCCCAACCCCAACCAGCCCCCACCCCCACCCCCACCCACCGCGCCCCCACCACCCCCACACGCGTCGATCTAGGGCATATACGTGCTTGTTGATCTCCGATCACCACCATTCGCCCTAGATCGCGGGCGAAAGGGGTGGCGGGGGGAGGGGGACGCGCGGAGGGGGGAGGGGGGAGGGGGGAAGGGGGGAGGGGTGGAGGTTAGGCGGGGCGGGGGGTGGTGGGGCGGCGGGGGCGGCGGGTGCGGCCGGAGCTGCGGTGCTGGGCTCGGGGGGAGGCGCCGCCGGGCTGGGCGGGGGCGGGCTGGGCCGGCTTCGGGGCGGCGACGGTCACCGGTACGCCGGACGGGACGCGGGCACCGGTCACCCGGACCAGTTCCGCATCGCCCGGTCGGACCTGTGCCGACTCCGGCCGGATCCCGGCGGTTGCCATCAGCCGGGCCATGTCCCGGCGCTGGTCGGGCGTGACCAGCGTGACGACCGCGCCGGACTCGCCGGCCCTGGCCGTACGACCGCCACGGTGCAGGTAGTCCTTCGCCTCCGTCGGCGGGTCCACGTTCACCACCAGGTCCAGCCCGTCCACGTGGATACCACGGGCCGCCACGTCGGTGGCGACCAGCGCGGTGACCTGGCCGTTGCGGAACTGCTCCAGCACCCGGGTCCGCTGCGGCTGCGACTTGCCACCGTGCAGGGCGGCGGCGCGTACGCCACTGGCCAGGAGTTGCCGGGCCAGCCGGTCGGCGCGGTGCTTCGTACCCGTGAACAGGATCGTCCGGCCCTCGCGGGCGGCGATCTGGGTGGTGGTGGCGGCCTTGTCGGCGGCGTCGAGGTGCAGTACGTGGTGCGTCATCGCGGTGACCGTGGCGGTGCCCGGGTCCACCGAGTGCGACACGGGGTCGGTCAGGAAGCGACGTACCAGCCGGTCGACGCCACGGTCCAGGGTGGCGGAGAAGAGCATCCGCTGCCCGTTCGGCGCGACCTGCTCCAGCAGCCGGGTGACCTGGGGCAGGAAGCCCATGTCGGCCATCTGGTCGGCCTCGTCGAGCACGGTGATGGTGACCTGGTCGAGCCGGCAGTCACCCCGGTTGGTCAGGTCGGCGAGCCGACCCGGCGTGGCGATGACAACCTCGGCACCGGCGCGCAGGGCGTCCGCCTGGCGTTGCAGGGAGAGGCCGCCGACGACGGTGACACAGCGCAGGTTGACCGCGCGGGCGTACGGGGCGAGCGCGGTGGTCACCTGCTGGGCCAGTTCGCGGGTCGGGACCAGCACCAGGGCCAGCGGCTGACCGGGGCGGGCCCGGCGGCCGGCGGTACGGGAGAGCAGCGGGAGCCCGAAGGCGAGCGTCTTGCCGGATCCGGTGCGGCCCCGGCCGAGCACGTCCCGCCCGGCGAGCGAGTCGGGCAGGGTGGCGGACTGGATCGGGAACGGCTCGGTGATGCCATTCGCCACCAGCGCGGTACGCAGCGCGGGGGCGAGCGGGGCGTCGGTGAACGACGCGATGGCATGGGTCATGGATAGCACCTTCCTCAAGGCGGCACGTGTCGAGGAAGGTGCCCGTGGGGCACTGGCCGCCGGGAGCCGTGAATGGCTCCACCAGCGATCGCAAGCACGAACCGATGGGAATACGCGGGGCCGGCCCGCGCCAGCATGGCGCGGGCCGGTCACGTCACCGCGCCCGGCGGGCGCAGTGGGGTGTAACTGGGTTCAGATCAGCCGGATGTTCTCGGCCTGCGGGCCCTTCTGGCCCTGGGTCACCTCGAACTCGACCCGCTGGTTCTCGTCCAGGCTCCGGTAGCCGGAGGACTGGATCGCCGAGAAGTGGGCGAAGACGTCGGCGCCGCCGCCGTCCGGGGTGATGAAGCCGAAGCCCTTGTCAGCGTTGAACCACTTGACGGTGCCAATTGCCATTTGTTTCGTCTCCTTGACGGAACGATCGGTCCCGCACTTTTGCGGGCCGAAGAGAATCGCCCGCGCCCGGCAGGCGCGGATCGGTGTCGCCCCCTGGTCGCCCCGCCCGGAGAACTCCGGACATAACAAAGAGCGCCTGGGTTACAATCCCGCAGGCGCACACAGAGTCTCTGGGAACCAAAACTGCAACTTGGTCAGCCTAGCACGTACCGGCCGGAACATCTATCAAGCCACCGGCAGTTCGGTGATCAGCGCCGCCAGACCGTCGGCGTCGAGCAGGTCGACCGGGCGCACGGTGACCCCCTCGCGTACGTAGTGGAAGGCGGCCCGGACCTGCTCCAACGGCACGCCGGCCAACTCCGCCCAGGCCAGCCGGTACGCGGCCAGCTGCACCGCCGCCGCATCCGCCGCCGGCCCCTCGGGGACCCGCCCGGTCTTCCAGTCGATCACGTCGAACCGGCTGCCGGGCCCGCTGAACACCGCGTCCATCCGCCCCCGGACCACCACCCCGGCGACCACTGTGGCAAATGGCACCTCCACCTCGGTCGGCACCCGGTCGGCCCACTCGCTGGCCAGGAACCGCTGCTGCAACTCGACCAGCGCCTCGTCCGGGGCGGCGTCCTCGTCGGCCGCTCCGGGCAGCTCGTCGATGTCGAGCAGCCGGCCGGCCCCGAACCGCTGCTCCAGCCAGGCGTGGAAGGCGGTCCCCCGGCGGGCGTACGGGTCCGGCCGGGCCGGCATCGGCCGGCGCAGCGTACGGGCCAGCGTGTGCGGATCGCGACGCAACGCCACCAGTTGCGATACGGAGAGGTGACCGGGGAGCGTTACCTCGATCGGCCCGACCCGCTGGGCCAGTTCGGCCCGCTCGGCGAGCAGCAGGTCCGCCTCCCGCCGCCACCGGTCGGGATCCGGATCGGCAACGGGATCACCATCCGGATCGGCGCCAACGTCGGCAGCCGGCTCGGCGGCCGGGCTGGCCGGCGACAGTGGAGCGGTGTCGGCGGCCATCTGCTGGCGGACCAGGGCCGCCGCGTCGGCCATCGCCGGCCGTCGACCGCCCAGCGGGTCGGCCGGCCACTCGGCCTTCAGCACCACCTCGGTGGTCGGGTTGACCGCGTCACCGGCCGGCTCGGGCGCCCAGGCGTCGATCACGTAACCGTCGCCGGCCAGGCAGCGGTCGTACACCTCGCGCAGGAAGACCGACGGACCGCGAGCGAGCTTCGCCCCGTCTCCCCACCAGTAGCCGGAGCAGAGCAGCAGCCGCCGGGGTCGGGTGACCGCCACGTACGCGAGCCGGCGCTCCTCGCGTTCGTCGTGTGCCCGCCACCGTTCGGTGAAGGTGGTCAGCGCCTTCATCACGCCCTTCTGGTCGGCCACCTCGTCAAGGTCCAGCACCGGCAGCCCGTCGGCGTCACCGCGCAGCGGGAACGGCAGCACCCCCAGGCCGAGCAGGTAGTGGTCGGAGTTGCGGACCGGTCCGGGCCAGACGCCACGGGTCAGCCCGGCGACCGCGACCACGTCCCATTCGAGGCCCTTCGCGGCGTGCGCGGTGACGATCTGCACCGCGCCCTCCATCACCTCCAGCTCGCCCGGTGCCAGTCCCCGCTCCTCCTCCTCGGCGGCGGCGAGGAAGGCCAGGAAGCCGGAGAGGGAGGCGTTGGTCGAGTCACCGGAGAACCGGGCGGCGACGTCGCCGAGGGCGTCCAGGTGGCCGCGGGCCAGGCCGGCGTCGCCGCCCCGGCCGTCCGTACCGGCCCGGACGGCGACCTCCACCTCCAGGCCGATGGTCCGCTCCACGTCCGCGACCAGGTCGGGCAGCGACTGGTCGAGGCGGTGCCGGAGCAGGCCGAGTTCCAGGCCGTACGCGCGCAGCCGGGCATAGCCCTCGGCCGAGTACAACTGCGGCGGCCCGAGATCGGCCAGCGCCTCGACCAGGGTGGCGTCGTCCAGCCGGTCGGTGCTGATCTCGGGCTCGGCGTCGCCGTCGGCGCGCGGCAGTTCCCGCCGGGCGGTGGCGATGGCCCGGGAGCGTTTGTGCAACGCCACCAGGTCACGCGGGCCGATCCGCCACCGGGCGCCGGTGAGCAGCCGGAGCAGGGCGGCACCGTCGGTCGGGTCGGCGAGCACCCGCAGGGTGCAGACCACGTCGCGTACCTCGGGGGTGTCCAGCAGGCCGCCGAGGCCGACCACCTCGACCGGCAGTCCCCGCTCGCGCAGGGCCGCCTCGATGGCCGGGATCTGGCTGCGTACCCGGACCAGCACGGCGCTGGTCGGCCGCCGGTCGACCGGGATGTGCTCGGGCAGCGCCGACGGCATCCGGGCCGCCCCCCGCCAGGCGGCGAGCAGGCTGTCCGCGATCCAGTCGGCCTCTTCCTCGTACGTGGACAGCAGCGCGCAGTGCACGGTCCCGCCGGCGGCCCCGCGTGCCGTCCGGCCGGGGATCGGGTCCTTCACCCGCATCGCCGCGGCCAGCTCGCTCACCCGGGCACCGGCGGCCCGCAGTGGAACCGCGAGCCCGTTGGCCACGCCGAGGATCTCCGGCCGGTTCCGCCAACTCGTGGTGAGCGTCAGGGTACGGGCGGGGCGGCCACCGGTGTGGTTGAACTCGGTCGGGAACCGGTCCAGGGTGCCGGCGCTCGCCCCGCGCCAGCCGTAGATGGACTGGCACGGGTCGCCGACGGCGGTGACCGGGTGCCCGCCGCCGTAGAGCGCCCGCAGCAGCACCACCTGGGCGTGGCTGGTGTCCTGGTACTCGTCGAGCAGCACCACCCGGAAACGCTCGCGTTCGATCGCGCCGACCTCCGGGTGGTCCCGGGCCACCCGGGCCGCTCGGGCCATCTGGTCGCCGAAGTCCATCGCCTCGAAGTCGTCCTTGCGCTGGTCGTACGCGCGGACCAGGGGCATCAGCTTGAGCCGGATCTGCTGGATGGTGAGCGCCTTGCGGACGTCGGCGTAGATCCTGCCCGGCTGGGCGCTGACCTCGGCGTAGAACCTGCCCGTCCAGGCGGCGAGCTCGTCCGGGGTGACCAGGTGCTCGGCCAGTTCACCGGCGAGGGCGAGCACCGCGTCGGTGATGGTGCTCGGCATCCGGTCGACGTCGGACATGTCGCCGTCGTAGGTGCGGACCAGCAGGTCGGCGAGCTGCCACCGGGAGGCTTCGGTGAGCAGCCGGGTGGACGGCTCGTACCCGGCCCGCAGCCCGTGCTCGGTGACGATCCGGGCCGCGTACGAGTGGTACGTGGCCACCGTCGGCTCGCCACCGAGCGGGTCGCCGTCGGGGTCCCGACCGTCCCGCCCGAGCCTGCGCACCAACTGGTCGAGCCGGGTACGGATCCGGTGCGCGAGTTCACCGGCCGCCTTACGGGTGAAGGTGAGCCCGAGCACCTGCTCGGGTCGGGCGTACCCGTTGGCCACCAGCCAGACCACCCGGGCGGCCATCGTCTCGGTCTTGCCCGAGCCGGCCCCGGCGACGACCAGCAACGGTTCGACGGGCGCGGCGATGATCGCCGCCTGTTCCCGGGTCGGTGCGTGCTCCATCCGGAGCAGCTTGGCCAGCTCGAACGGGGTGTAGCGCGGGCCGGCGTCGGCTGCCCGCGTCGGCGGCGGTGCCGGCGCGGCGAACAGCGACGACTGGCTCAATCCTGCTCTCCACGCTGGGTCGGCGGCGTCATCCCCGGCCGCCGGGCGGGCGGTTCGACCACCTGGCGGCCCTTGCCGGAGACCGGGCAGCTGGTCCGGACCGGGCAGACCCGGCACTTGCTGTTGGCGACCGCGGCGAAGGTCGAAGCGGCCATCGTATCGGCGGTGCGTCGGACCATCGCCCGCGCCCAGCCGGCCTCGTCGGCCGACCCGACCGGAGCCTGGCCCTGTTCCTTGGCGTCCTTGGTGCCGGTGCCGAGCTGCACCAGGGCCGCTCCGCCGGAGGAGTCGCCGAACTCGGCGAACGCGCCCGCCTCGACCGCCGCCTGGTACGCGCCGAGCTGCGGGTGTTCGGCCAGCTCGGTGCCGGTGACCGCGGTGGACTTGCCGGTCTTGAGGTCGATCACCACCAGCCGGCCGTCGGCGTCGACCTCCAGCCGGTCCACCCGCCCGGTCAGCTCGATCGGCCGGACGGGGTCGTCCAGCCGGACCGCGAACTCGTGCTCGATGGCGAGCAGCCGACGCGGGTTGCTGGCCAGCCAGCGGAGCAGCTTGTCGACCATCGCCTCGGCCCGCTGCTGCTCCGGACCGGCCATCCACTGCGCGGCCAGGTCGATCACGTCGAACCGGGCGGTGACGTACTCGATGAGTTGGGAGCGGTCGGCGCTGGCGTCCTCGGCCAGCATGGCGGCGGCGTGCACCAGGTTGCCCACGCCCTGCGCACCGCTGGCCGGGGCCGCGCCGCCGTGCCGTTCCAGCAGCCAGCGCAGGCTGCACCGGAGCGCACTTTCCATGGTGGACGGGGTGACCCGGACCGGTTCGCCCTCGTCGACCAGCGGCCGGTCGTCGGAGAGCGCCCGCAGGCCCCACCAGTCGTCCGGGTGGGCGCCGGGCACACCGGCTACGGCGAGCCGGGCGAGCTGGGCCGCAGCCGCCTGCCGCCGCTGGTCGGACGCGGCCGGGTCGACCACCACCGTACGCAGCTCCGCCACGAGCGCCGGCAGCGTGAGCGCCCTCGGTGCCCGCTCCACCGGCAACTCCCCCGGCTCCTCCCCCGCCTGCGATGCCTCCGCCTGCGATGCCTCCGCTGCCTTTGCTACCGCCGCCGGTTGCGGCACCACCGGTTGCGGCACTGCCGTCGCCTGCGGAGCGGGGCCGTTCGAGCCCTGCGGAACCGGGCCGTTCGAGCCCTGCGGAACCGGGCCGTTCGAGCCCTGCGGAACCGGGCCGTTCGAGCCCTGCGGAGCGGGGCCCGGCGGGCCGTCCGGGGCGGGCGACGGGGAAGGATCCGGGGCGGACGAACCGACCGGGCGGGAGCCGGGGTCGGCCGGAGGGGCCAGCTCGTAGAGGAACCGACTCGGCTGCTCCTCGTGGTCCATCCCGCCGACCGCCGCCGAGGCGACCGCGCTGACCAGCAGCCGGCGCCGGGCCCGGGTGACCGCCACGTAGAACAGTCGGCGCTCCTCGTCCAGCAACGCCGAGGTCTGCCCGACCAGGCTGGCCGCCAGCCCGGTGCCGTCGGACCGGCCGGCGAGCACCTCGACCAGCCGCTCCGAGCCGAGCAGGCTGCCGCGCAGCCGCAGGTCCGGCCAGGTCCCCTCCTGTACGCCGGCCACCGCGACCAGGTCCCATTCGAGTCCCTTGGCCGCGTGTGCGGTCAGCAGCCGGACCGCCTCGCCGGGATCGGCGCTCGGCGCCAGGGTGTCGGCCGGCAACTGCTGACCCAGCACGTGGTCGAGGAACACCTCGGTACGGGCACCCGGCAGCCGGTCGACAAACCGGGCGGCGGCGTCGAAGAGCACCACTATCGCGTCCAGGTCCCGGTCGGCGGCGGCAGCCCGCCAGCGGGGCGCGTTCTCGCCCTCGCCGGTGGCGGTCCGGCCCCGGCCGATCGCGCCCGACCAGCGTTCCGCCAGCCCGCTGTCCTGCCAGATCGCCCAGAGCACCTGTTCGGCGGTGGCGCCGGGGGCGGCCGCGGCCGTTCGAGCGGTGGCGAGCAGCCCGGCGACCGTCTGGGCCGGTGCCGCCCAGCGTCGTTCGATCGCGGCCAGTTCGGCCGGGTCGCGCAGCGCCTCGACCAGCAGTTCCCCCGAGGGTCGGCGGTCACCGGCGGCCAGCGCGAGTGCGCGCAGGCCCTGCCGCAGCCGCCGTTGCGCCAGCGGGTCGGCCCCGCCGAGCGGCGAGTGCAGCAGCGCGACCGCCGCCTCCTCGTCCAGCCGGCTCGGCTCCAGCGCGCAGCGCAGCAGCAGCAACAGCGGCGCCACCGCCGGTTGCAGGTGCAGCGGCAGATCCTCGGCGTGTACGACGGTCGGCACCCCGGCGGCCTGGAGCGCCCGCTGGAGCGAGGGCAGTTGCCGGGGCGCCGAGCGGACCAGCACCGCCATCCGGGACCAGGGCATCCCGTCGATCAGGTGGGCGGCGCGCAGCGCGTGTGCCAGGTACGCCGCCTCGCCGGTTGCGGAACGGAACGTACGGACCTCGACGGTGCCGGGGTCGGTGTCCGGTAGTGGTGCCAGTTGCCGGTGCGCGATCGGTCCGCGCAGCCGGCGGGACACCCGGGCGGCGGCACCGAGCAGACCGGCACCGCCCCGGTAACCGGTGCCCAGCAGGACGGTTCGGGCCGGCGCGCCGGAGGCGGTACGGAACCGGTGTGGGAAGGCGGCGACGCCGGCCGGGTCGGCACCCCGGAACGCGTACGTGGAGGAGTCCGGGTCGGCGAACGCAACCAGTGGCTTGCCACCTCCCGCCACCAGGTTCAGCAGTTCGAGCTGGGCCGGGTCGGTGTCGGCGAGTTCGTCGACGTAGACGTACGTCAACCGGCGGCGCTCGGCGGCCAGCAGTTCGGGGTCGTCGGCGAGCAGTCCGCTGGCGGCTCGGACCAGTTCCGCCGGGTCGTACGCGATCGAGCCCCGGCCGGTCGCGTCGCGCAGCGCCAGTACGGCCACGTACTCGCGCAGGAAGCGGGCGGCGGCGGGCCAGTCGGCCCGGCCCAGGCGCTCGCCGAGCCGGGCCAACTCGACCGGTCCGACCCCGCGTTCGGCGGCGCGTTGCATCAGGTCACGGAGCTGGCCGGCGAAGGCCCTGGTGCGCAGCGCCGGCCGGAGCTGTTCGGGCCAGCCGATCCGGTCGGCCGGTGCGTCCGGGTCGGCCGGGCTCTGCTCGCCGACCACGTCGAGCAGCTCACGGATGATCAGGTCCTGCTCGGGTCCGGTGAGCAGTCGGGGTGACGGCTCGCCGCGTTCGGCCGCGGCCCGGCGCAGCAGGCCGAAGGCGTAACCGGGGAAGGTGCGTACCAGGGGTTCGTGCATGACGCGGGCGCCGATGCCGGTGACCCGGGCCTCGATCCGGTGGCGCAGCGCGGTGGCGGCCCGCCGGCCGAAGGTCAGCACCAGGATCCGTTCCGGGTCGACCCCCTCGGCCACCCGCGCGGCCACCGCCTCGACCACGGTGCCGGTCTTACCGGTGCCCGGCCCGCCGAGTACGAGCAGCGGCCCGTCGACGTGCTCGACCACCTGCTGTTGCCGGGGGTCGGCAATCCGCGCCGGCACGGCCTCGGCCGGCCGGCGAACCAGCTGGTACGCCTGCACGCCGCCCATCACACCATGCCGCCCCGACGCTCGTGGGTAGGCAGGGGCTGCCTGTTGCCGTCGGCCGACCCGATCGGGTCACCGGGCGGTTGCGCCTCAGTTGAGGCGGGCTTCGATGGCGTCCAGCGCGGCGCCCACCGAGTCGACCACTACCAGCAGGTTCATCGCCCGCTGGTGGGCGAAGCGGCTGGGGGCGAGTCCGTACAGCCAGTCGAGCAGGCCGGTGTAGAAGCCGTCCTGGTCGAGCAGCACCACCGGCTTGTGGTGCATGGCCAGCGTGGCCATGGTCCAGACCTCGAAGAGTTCGTCGAGGGTGCCGAGCCCGCCGGGCAGGGTGAGAAACGCGTCCGACTTGTCGATCATCGCGATCTTGCGGCTGGCCATGCCGTCGGTGATCACCAACTCGTCGGCGTTGCGGTCGGCGACCTCCAGGTCGACCAGCGCCTGCGGGATGATGCCGAGGGTGTGCCCACCGGCGGCGCGGGCGCCGTCGGCGAGCGCCCCCATCATGCCGACGCAGCCGCCGCCGGAGACCAGGGTGTGGCCACGTCGGGCGAGTTCAACACCGGTCTCGGTGGCGAGGTCGAGCCAGCGCTGGTCGAGCGTACGGGAGGAGGCGCAGAAAACGCAGATGGCGGCCATCGACTCACCCTTCACGAGTGGTGGAAGCGGCCTGCTGGTCGGCCCCCGCCTGGGCGATGGCCGTCTCCTGGAGCGCTTCCTGTTCCGCGGCGAGCGCGGCGTCTGCGTCGATGATATGCCCGACGGCGGTGGTCACATCATCGGTGACCAGTATCAATTCGAGATCGGCCGCACCGATCTTGCCGGTCGCGGCGAGGGTGTCCCGCAGCCAGGCGAGCAGCCCACTCCAGTACGCCTCGCCCATCAGTACGACCGGGAAGCGGGTGACCTTGCCGGTCTGGACCAGGGTCAGCGCCTCGAACAGTTCGTCCATGGTGCCGAACCCGCCGGGCAGTACGACGAACGCCTGGGCGTACTTGACGAACATGGTCTTGCGGGCGAAGAAGTAGCGGAAGTCGATCGCCATGTCGACCCAGTCGTTGATGCCCTGCTCGAACGGCAGTTCGATGCCGAGCCCGACGGAGAGACCACCGGCGTCGGTGGCGCCCCGGTTCGCCGCCTCCATCACGCCGGGGCCACCGCCGGTGATGACCGCGTACCCGGCGCGGGCCAGGGCGGCACCGAGTTCCTCGGCGAGCCGGCACTCGTCGCTGTCGGGCAGGCTGCGGGCCGAGCCGAAGACGCTCACCGCGGGCGGCAGGTCGGCCAGGGTGTCGAAGCCCTCGACGAACTCGGAGAGGATCCGCAGCGCCCGCCAGGCGTCCTTGGTCTTCCAGTCGCCCCGGCTGCGCGAGTCGAGTAGGCGCTGGTCGGCCGTACTGAACGGGATGGCGTCGCGGCGCAGGGTGACCCCGCCGCCGTGCCGTTCCGGCCCCCGGACCCTGCCGGTGCGTCCCTTGCTGTGGCTCATGCGTCCACGGTAGTGGGACGGCCCGGCCGCGTCGGCAACTCACCCCGGCTGTCGGAAAAGTGCGCGCGCCGGGTGCAACCCGGCGGAGTCCGGATGCGTCTTACTATTCACATACCGGGTATGCACGGGGTCCGGCAGCGCCGCCGGACACCTTTGGGGGGAGGCGCACCGTGATCAACAACAACGAGATCATCCGGCTCCGGCGACAGATGCACCAGCGAATCCGTGCCGTGGTGGCCGAACGCCGCGTGGCCCGCCAGCAGGATCCGGCCGACGACACGGGGTTCGACCATTCGACCGTGGCGGCGGAAACACCCGGCGGTGCCGGCGACGGTTCGCTGATCGGCGGTTAGGCCGGCCGGGCCCGGACCGGCCCGGCCAGCCCGCCGATCCGCCCGATCAGGCCGGCGCGAGCCAACGGTGCAGGGTGGCCGCCCCGTCGCGGATCTTCCCGATCTCCACGTGCTCGTCCGGCGCGTGCGCCAGGTTCGGGTCGCCCGGTCCGAAGTTCAGCGCCGGGATGCCGAGCGCGGCGAACCGGGCCACGTCGGTCCAGCCCAGCTTCGCCACCGGCTCCTCACCGACCGCCGTCAGGAACTCCCGGGCCGGCGCCGCGCCCAGACCGGGCAGCGCCCCGGCGGCCACGTCCACCAGATTCAGCTCCAGACCCGCAAACACCTCGCGTACGTGTGCCTCCGCCTCGGCCGGCGACCGGTCCGGCGCGAACCGGTAGTTGACCTCGATCTCGCACCGGTCGGGCACCACGTTCCCGGCGACTCCGCCGTGGATGCCGACCGCGTTCAGCCCCTCCCGGTAGACGCAGCCGTCGATGGTGACCGTCCGCGCCTGATAGGCCGCCAACCGGTCGAGCGCCTCGCCGGCCGCATGGATGGCGTTCACCCCGCGCCAGGATCGGGCCGAGTGGGCCCGCCGGCCGGTGGTCGTCACGACCGCCCGCAGGGTGCCCTGGCAGCCGGCCTCGACCACGCCGTACGTCGGTTCGAGCAGCACCGCGAAGTCGGCCCTGAGCCACTCCGGATGCTCCCGCGCGACCAGGGTCAGCCCGTTGTAGCGGCTGTCGATCTCCTCCGCCTCGTAGAACAGGTACGTCACGTCGTACCGGGGATCGGCCAGGCTCACGGCCAGGTGCAGGGCGTACGCGACGCCGGACTTCATGTCCGAGGTGCCGCAGCCGTAGATCAGATCCCCCTCCCGGGTCGACGGGAAGTTGTTGTTCAACGGCACCGTGTCCAGGTGCCCGGCCAGCACCACCCGCTGCGAACGACCCAGGTCGGTACGGGCCATCACCGTGTTCTGGTGCCGCCGCACGTCCAGGTGGGGTACCGAGCGCAGCACCTCCTCGACGTGGTGCGCGATCTCCTTCTCGTTGAGCGAGACGGACTCGATGTCGACCAGGGCACGGGTCAACGCGACCGGATCGGCCAACACCTCGGGGGTCAGCGGGTTCTCCATGTCCGGCACGGTACCGTCAGGAATGTGCGGGCGCGGACCGAGCGGGCGACCTGTGCCGTCCACGACTCGCGAGCCGCGTTTCACCATTACGGCCGAGCCCGCGTTCCCGAACGAAGAGGATGACCAAGTGACGACCGCGCAGCCCGCCTGGGGTATCGGACTGGCCACCATCACCGCCGACGACCAGGTGCTCGACACCTGGTAC
Source organism: Micromonospora sp. NBC_01699 (assembly GCF_036250065.1). NCBI lineage: Bacteria > Bacillati > Actinomycetota > Actinomycetes > Micromonosporales > Micromonosporaceae > Micromonospora > Micromonospora sp. NBC_01699. Next base: position 7,106,107 of record NZ_CP109199.1, read on the forward strand.
CCGACCGGCAAGCTGGGCCTGGGCGCCCTGCCGCTGGTCCCCGGCGAGGAGCAGGCGGACGTACTCGACCTGCCGCCGGGAGCGGTCGGCGAACGGGCACTGCCCGGTCTGCGTACGGTGGTGTTGATCACGGAAATCGGCTCGCTGGCCGACCCGATCAAGGACGCCCCCGACGCGTACCTCCGGTTGCACCTGCTCTCCCACCGCCTGGTGCGGCCCAACGAGCTCAACCTCGACGGCATCTTCGGGCAGTTGGCGAACGTGGCCTGGACCTCGGCCGGGCCGTGCCCGCCGGACCGGGTGGACGAGCTGCGGGTGATCGAACGGGCCGCCGGCCGCCACCTCGCCGTGTACGGGGTGGACAAGTTCCCCCGGATGACCGACTACGTGGTGCCGTCCGGGGTCCGGATCGCCGACGCCGACCGGGTCCGGCTCGGCGCCCACCTGGCGCCCGGCACCACCGTCATGCACGAGGGCTTCTGCAACTTCAACGCCGGCACCCTGGGCACCTCGATGGTGGAGGGCCGGATCGTGGCCGGGGTGGTGGTCGGCGACGGCTCCGACGTCGGTGCCGGTGCCTCGATCATGGGTACGCTCTCCGGCGGCGGCACCGAGAAGGTGCGCATCGGCGAGCGCAGCCTGCTCGGCGCGAACGCCGGGATCGGCATCTCGCTCGGCGACGACTGCGTGGTCGAGGCGGGTTGTTACATCACCGCCGGCTCCAAGATCAGCCTGCCGGACGGGACGGTGGTCAAGGCCCGCGAACTCTCCGGCGTGGCCGGGCTGCTGTTCTGGCGCAACTCGGTGACCGGCGCCCTGGAGGCCCGGCCCCGCACCGGGCACGGCATCGAACTCAACGCCGCCCTGCACGCGAACGACTGACCCCGGACGCGGTACCGCCGGTGCCGACTCGTCCTGAGCCGGCACCGGCGGGTACCCGTGCTACTTCAGCTTGTAGGCGCGGATCACCTGCTGGGTGACGGTGTTACCGGCCGAGTCGGTCGCCTTCGCCCGCAGCGACACGTACTTCGCCCCGGCGGGGTGCCGTACGCCGGCCACCCAACCGGACCTCGTCGACCGGACGTCCGCGTCCCGCCAGGTACGCCCGTCGTCGTACGACACCTCGACGGTCAGCCGCCGCACCTGCGCGCCCGGCGCACCGGGCTGCCGCTGCACGGTCACCGGGATGTCGAACTGCCGACCGGCCGGGGCCGCGTTGGTCACGTCGAGCTTCGGCGCGTACCGGATCGCCATCGCCGGCAGCTTGACGTACTCGTCGCCCGGCACCTCCCCGGAGCGGAACGTCCACGCCACCTCGGTCGAGGTGGCCAGCTCCGCGACGGTCCGGGTCGCCGACACGGCCAACCGGTAGTCGGCCCGGCCGGCCGGCACCTCGAACCCACCGAAGCCCGGATCCGGGGCCTCGCCGACCAGCTCGCCGTTGCGGTAGAGCGCGGTCCGGGCGGTGGTGGTGAGCGAACCGCCACCGTGCCCGGCGGCGTCGCCGTAGACCGGCAGACTGACCCCGATGAAGTTGCCCCACCGCACGAGACCCTCGTCCGGCCAACGCGAATCGGGGAACAACGGCCCGTACGGCGCCTCGTTCCACACCTGCTGGTAGTCCCGCCCGGCCCGGTACGCCGTCGGCGGCGACGCCAACACCGCCTGGGTCAGCGGCCAGCCCTCGTCGTCGGGGACGCTGAACTCCAACGTCGATTCCCAGCGCACACCGGCGTCGGTGCCGAGGTACTCGACCCGCTGCCCCGGTACGTCCACCGGCAGGACGATCGCCCAACCGCCGGTGTTCTCCACGAAGGCTGGGAACAGCACGCGGTACGCGTCCTGCCCGTTCAGGCTGCCCCGGAGGTCGTTGCGCACCGTGGCCAGGTCCCGGTCCCGGTAGTGGCGGACGTACCCGTTCGGGAACCGACCGGGGAAGAGGTCGGCGACCGCGTACAGGTAGGGGCTGGCGGCGAAGTCGTTCTCCGGACCCGGCTCCGCCCACTGGCTGCCGATCTGGGAGCTGAAGCCCGCCGTCGCCGTCCCGCTGCCGATCGGACCGGCGGTGAGCCCCTCGAACGAGTCGGCCAGCAGGGTGGTACCGAAGCTGCCGTCGTCGGTCACCCAGTTGGCCGAGAGGTCGATCAGCGCCGGTGCGGCGGACCGCTTCGGCACCGTCACCTGGACCGGTCGGGCCCGACGGGCGTCGAGCGTGAGAGTCGTGTTCCGGTCGACGGTCAGCTCCGGCTGCACCAGGATGGTGGCGTCGTACTCCTCCTCGGCCCGCTCACGGAAGATGTTGGTGTTGAGCCCGTACCGCCCCTTCGGCAGGCGGGTGGTCAGGGTGCCGTCCTCCTCGTACACGCCGGCGAAGAGGAAGTAGTCGAGCCCGACCAGCAGACTGTTGTACTCCACGGCCGGGTTGCCGGCCTGGTCGATGTGGGTGAGCGTCAGGTCGTAGCTCTCGACCTCCTTGTGCACGCCGACCGGCGTGGTCACCACGGTCGCCCCGGCGGTGGCGGTGAGCCGACCGGACCAGTAGCCGTCCGCGCTGGCCACGCTGGTGTTCGCGGTCACGGTGACCGCCGCCTGGCCGCCGGCCGGCACGGTCACCCGGTCCGCGCTGGTGCGGAACAGGCCGGCCGGTGCCGTAACCCCGTCCGGGCCGCTCGCCTGGAGAGCCAGCTCCAGGGTCAGCTCGGCGGTGCCGGGGTTGTGGTAGGTGACGGTCCGGGTGACCGCCGTGTCGTCCGTGTGCGGCCAGCTGGTGCGACCGAACGAGACACTGGCCGGGTCGGTGGTCACCGGCTGGGTGATGGCGCGGGCCACGTCGACCCGGCCGGCTCCCTGCTGGTACGCGGTGAGCGTCGGGTCGGGCTTGGCCGAGGCCATCAGCGTCGCCTTGAACTGTGCCGCACTCCAGTCCGGGTGCTGCTGGCCGAGCAGTGCGACCGCTCCGACCACGTGCGGGGTTGCCATCGAGGTGCCGGAGGCGCTCACGTAGTGCTCGCCCACCGGCGTGCCGAGTTCGGTGCCGGCGCCCTTGGCGGCGACGATCTCGACACCGGGCGCGGTGATGTCCGGCTTCACGGCGTCGTCACCGACTCGCGGGCCCCGGCTGGAGAAGTCGGCGAGCTTGTCGTCGCGGTCCACCGCGCCGACGGTCAGGGCGGCGTCGGCGCTGCCCGGCGAGCCGACCGAGGCGTCCGTGTAGTCGTTGCCGGCGGCAATGACGAAGAGCGTGCCGGTCTGCGCGGTGAGGGTGTTGACGGCCTCTTCGAGCGGGTCGATCTCGGGTGTGTCGTAGCCGCCGAGGCTGATGTTGACCACGTCCGCCTGCTTGTCGACGGCCGCCCACTGGAGTCCGGCCAGGATCGCCGACTCGGTGCAGCCGTAGAGCTCGCAGACCTTGCCGGAGACCAGGGTGGCGTCGGGCGCGACGCCCCGGTACTTGCCGCCGGAGGCGGCGCCACTACCGGCGATGATCGAGGCGACGTGGGTGCCGTGTCCGACGATGTCGCCGGGCTCGGCCTCCTCGCTGAAGTTCCGCGCCTCGGCGACCCGGCCCACCAGGTCGGGGTGGTTCACGTCGACCCCGGTGTCGAGCACCGCGACGGTGACCCCCCGACCGGTGAAACCGGCCTGGTACGCGGCCGGGGCGCCGATCTGCGCCACGCTGTGGTCGAGGTTCAGCTGCCGCTTGCCGTCCAGCCAGATCTTCTCGATGCCACCGGCGGTGTCGGCGCGGGCGGCGCCGCCCTCACCGGTGGTGACGCCGGCCCAGAAGGCGCCGGCCCCGGCCTTGGTGGCCGCCACCGCGGCACCGCCGATCGCCGGCAGTTCCCGGGTGACCCGGGCGCCGACACCGCGTAGCGTGCCGGCGGCGGAGGCGACGGCCCCGGCACGGTAGGTCACGATCAGCGGCAGGTTGTCCCGCGCGGCGTCGTGGTAGCCGGCCTGCACCAGCCCGGTGACGTTGAACAGGCGCCGGTCGAGTTGTCCCGACCGGATCAGCCGCTGGGCGTCCCGGGGAACCACGTACAGCCCGTCCGGCTCGTGGTTGGCGACGAACTGCATCTGCTCGCGCCCCTTGCCCGGCTGCACCGACCCGGTACGGGCCTCGGGCGACGCGAGCGTGATCCGGTCACCGGTCAACAGGGTCACGGTGACCGGCTTGGCCTGCGCCCGCGCGGTCGGTGCGGCCGGCTGCGGCTTCGCCGCCGTTGGTGCGGCCAGTCCGGCCGAGCCGGTGCCGAGCACCAACCCGATCCCCAGTGCGACCGCGGTCAATCTCCTCGGTACGTGCAACACAAACCTCCCCGTTCGACATCTCATGGATGCCAGGTCCTGCATGGACACGGGTCAGCATTGCATACCGGGTATGCATCTGATACCCCTGAGACTATCTAGAATTCGACCAATCAATCGCTTGTGATCATTCCCGACGCTCCACCCACATTCGACAGGGTCGATCATCTGGCGGGCCAATCGGCGCCGGTCGCCCCCTCGGAAGAGGGACCATGACCTCACCCAAGCATGGACGCTCGCGGGTGACCCCTACCTCGCCGACGATCCAGATTCCGTCACGAACACACAGCGGCCAACACTCCCGCCAAAGCACCTACCACCGGAGCACATCAACACAAGCAGCCCCACAAAAGGGACCGCCCCGACAACTACCGACCAAGCCACTCGACTCGATCCACAACAGCAACACCCACCCCCCTCCCCACACCCCCTCCCCCCAGGCCCCCCTCCCCCGCCGATCTAGGGCGAATGGTGGTGGCTGGAGATCAACAAGCACGTATTTGCCCTAGATCCACGAGCAGGGGGCCCTGGGGGGAGGAGGGAGGGGGCGGGGGGCGGGGGGTTAGGCGCGTTGGGTGGGGGTGGGGGTGGGGGTGCGGGGGTGGGGGGACCAGCGGGTGGCGTCGTCTTCGGCGAGGGGGCGGGAGAAGAGGTAGCCCTGGCCGGAGGCGCAGCCGAGGTTCATCAGCAGTGTGCGTACCTCCTCGGTTTCCACCCCCTCGGCGACGACGTCCAGGCTCAGCGTTCCGGCCAGCCGGACGATGCCCTCCAGCAACAGGAGTTGCCGGCGGGAGGACGCGACGGTGGCGGTGAACGAGCGATCGATCTTGAGTACGTCGGCCGGCACCTGCTGTAGGTAGCTCAGTGAGGAGAACCCGGTGCCGAAGTCGTCGATCGCCACCCGTACGCCGAGGGTCCGCAGCTCGGTCAGCTCCGCCCACACCCGGTCGTCGTCCCGGAGCAGCAGGCTTTCGGTGATCTCCAACATGAGCAGGGTCGGCGGTACGTCGGCCGCCGACAACGCGTCGCGTACCCGGTCGACGAAACCGCCGGCGCGCAGTTGCCGGGCCGAGACGTTGACGCTGACGTACGGCGTGGTGGCCGGCGTACGGTCCTGACCCCAGCGGCCGACGGCGGCGACCGCCTGGCGGAGCACCCAGTCGCCGATCTGCTCGATCAGGCCGGTCTCCTCGGCCAGTGCGATGAACTGGTCCGGCGGGACGATTCCCCGGCCGGGATGGTGCCAGCGGACCAGCGCCTCGAATCCGGTGGCGGCACCGCTGTAGAGGTCGACGATCGGCTGGTACTCGACCACGAAGCTGCGCCGCTCGACCGCCTCCGCCAGCGCCGTACGCAGTTCGAGTCGCTGCACGATCGCGGTGTGCAGCTCCGACTGGTAGCGGCACCAGCGGCCCTTGCCCGCGCCCTTCGCCACGTACAGTGCCAGGTCGCCGTGTTTGAGCAGTTCACCGGCGTCGGTGGCGTCGGCGCTGGTGGCCACGCCGACGCTGACCGACCCGTTGACCGGGATGTCGCCGACGGCGAGCGGCTCGGCGAGCGCCCGGATGATCTCGTCGGCGACCTGCTCGGCCCGCTCCGGGCTCTCCGCGTCCGGCACCAGGACGGCGAACTCGTCGCCGCCGAGCCGGGCCACCAGCCCGGTGGCGCCCACCAGGTCCCGCAGCCGTTGACCGACCGCTATCAGCAGCCCGTCGCCGACGGCGTGTCCGTGCGCGTCGTTGACCGAGCTGAACTCGTCCAGGTCGACGCAGAGCACCCCGACCGTACGGCCGCTGCGCCGGGCGTGGCCGACGGCGGCGTACACCTGGTCCTGGAACGACGCCCGGTTGGCCAGCCCGGTCAGTACGTCGTGCATCGACCGGTGGGTCAGTTCGCGTTCGAGCCGCCGCCGTTCGGTGATGTCCCGCATCGTCACCACGACTCCCCGGACGGTCCGGTCCCGGCGCAGGTCCCGGCAGCTCACCTCCAGGTGGATCCGCTCGCCGTCGGGGCGCCGTACGGTCCAGTCGGCCCACTCCCCCGCCGCCAACCGGCTCGGTTCGAGTAGGTCCACGAGCAGGTCGTGGTCGTCGGGATGCACCACCGAGGTCAGCTCGGCGCAGTCGGTCGGCTCGATGCCGATCACGGTCCGGACCGACGGGCTCGCGTACCGGATCGACCGGTCGTCGTCGACGACGAGGATGACGTCGGTGGCGTTGTGGACCACGCTGCGGAAGTACGCCTCGCTGTCCCGTCGGCTGATCTCCTGACTCAGCCCGATCCGTTCCAGCGCCAGCGCCACCTGCGCGGCCAGCACCTCCAGCGAGTCGCGCAGCCCGGCGAGCACCTCGGAGTCGGCGGCGACCAGCAGGGCGCCGACCCGGGGCAGGCCGGTGGCCCGTTCGTCGAGCACGAGCGGGCAGAGCACGGCGGTCTTGAACTGTCCCAACTGTTCGGCGAGTGCCGGTTGGAGCGCGCCGATCCGCAGCACCCGGGTCCGGCGGGCGGTCGCCGCGCTCGGTGCCGGGTAGTACGCGGACGGTTCGGTGACGGCGGGGCCCCAGATACTCGTCGCCACCGCCGGTACGCCGTCGGCCCGGTTGACGGTGAACACCACCCGGTGTGCGGCGTGTTTCGGCACCAGCCGGGCGACGGCGGCGCGTACGGCCCGGTCGACCTCGCGTGCGGCGGTCGCCGAGACCAGGTCGGCGGCGGCCTTGCGGAGGCTGCGTTCCCGGGCGACGACCAGCCGGTGGGCGTCGGCGGCGTCGGCGAGCCGGCTGAGCACGAGCACGAACATCACCCCGGAGACCACCGCGATCACCGTGCCGTCGCGTACGTCGCCGGTCACGGCCTGCAACAGCAGCACCGCCGGGGCGAGTACGGCGGCCAGGCCGAGCAGCACCAGTCGCAGCCGTCCGACCTCGATCTGCCGTGGCTGCGCCGGTTCGGTGAGCTGCGCCATGTCCGGGTGCAGGGCGGCGGCGCCCCAGCAGGCGGAGAAGGTGAACCAGCCCAGTTCGACCGGCCCACCCGGCTGCCAGCCGTCGCCGAGCAGGGCGATGCCGTAGCCCACGTCGGCGACGAGCAGTCCGGTCGCACCGATCATCAGCAGTACGGCGGCCGGGTTGATCCGGGTGGCGGTCAGCAGCCGGACGGTGGTGGCCAGCACCAGCAGGTCGGCCAGGGCGAATGCGGCCACCGTCGAGCTGCTGAACGTACTCACGCCGGGTTCGGTCAGGTGGGGAGCGAGGGCGAAGATCCATAGCAGGAAGCCGGCGGCGGTGCTGAAGATCAGAAAGTCGAGGAACTGGGAGCGGTCACGGGCGACAATATTCGACCTGGTGAGTCCGAGCAGTCCCGCGCCGATCAAGGGGAACATCAACAGATAGGAAACATCTGCCGCCGAGGCCGGCGCGTCGCTCGGCAAACCGGCGTCCACACTGTAAAGAGCATCGCCGACGGCCAGCAGCGCCATGCCGGCGGAAAGCAGCCACCAGGTGTATCCACGACGCGGGCGGTGCCACCGTACGCCGACCACGACGGCTACCACTCCACCCAGGCCCACCAGCCCGGACAGGACGGTACGCAGCACCGGCACGACGAAGAAACAGCCGACCAGCACGCCCATTACGGCGACGTACCAGGCCAATACCTTCCGTGCTGACACGAGCCTCCTGTCGATGAGGGAGTCAACTCCCCGAACCCGTCGAAACGACGTTGTCCGCCCGGTTTACCAGTCCTCGATCCGCTTCGCTATCGCCCCGCCGGGTAGTGGTTCACGACGATGGGTGCCGGCGTCGGGTACCCGACTCTCCACGAGGATTTTCACCCGGTGGGCACGTGTCACCGACTGATCCGCCCGACCGTGTCATTCCGAGAGTCGTACGACCAGATCGGAACGGAGCGCGGTGGTCTCGATCAGGTCGGCGTTGACCTGGTCGGTGCCCCGCGCCCGAGCGGCCGCCTCGGTCGCCGCGCGACCGAACCCGACGTGCCGTTCGGTGAGCCGGCGCAACCGCTCGCGCGCGTCGAGATCGAGGAACCACACCTCGTCGAGCAACCCGCGCAGCTCACCCCAGGGCGCGGTCGGCACCAGCAGATAGTTGCCCTCGGTGACCACGAGCCGTACCTCCGGCGGCACCCCGATCGCCCCGGCGATCGACTCCTCCAGGTCGCGACGGAACTCCGGCGCGTACACGGTGGTGTCGACGACCGTACGCAACCGGTGCGCCAGGGCCACGAAGCCGGCCCCGTCGAAGGTGTCGATCGCACCCTTGCGGGCGTGCCGGCCGAGGCGGTGCAGTTCGGCCTCGGCGAGGTGGAAGCCGTCCATCGGCACCAGCGCGGCCGTCGGACCGAGCGCGGCCACCAACCGACCGGCCAGGGTGGACTTGCCGGCGCCGGGTGCGCCGGTAATACCGAGCAGCCGCCGGGGACCGGCGACGACGAGGGCGCGGGCCCGCGCCACGAGCTGGTCGAAGGTGTACGGCTGCGCCGGTACCGCCACGGCTCGCCCGCTCAGTCGCGCGGTTGCGCGAGCACCGTCGGCTCGCTGATGGTGAACCGCGCCTCGACGCTGGCCTGGATGCTCTGCATCTGCGGATCGAGGTCGAGTTCGGGGACGCCGTCCATCGCGCCCTTGGCCCGGAAGTTCTGCGTCGAGCCGACCATCATCATCGGCCGGGGCTGGTCGGAGCTCGCGTCGGCGAGCTGGACCAGGGCGGTCACCCGGGCACCGAGCGCATCGGCGTACTCCCGGGCCCGGTCAACGGCCTCGCCGATCGCGGCCCGGCGCGCCTCCCGGTAGACCGGGCTGCCCGGCCGCAGTTCCCACCACGGCCCGGCGACCTGCGTCTGGTCCCGGTCGGCCAGCCGCAGCATCAGTTCGCCGAGCACCGTGAAGTCGGTGACGGTCACCGTCGTGCTCACGCTGCCGTGGTACGCCACCACCCGCTCACCGGAGCGTTTGACCTCGGGGTACACCTGCAACTGACCGCTCTCCCGGCGCTCGATCGCGGCCCCGTACGAGTCGATCAGGGCGCGTACGCCCTCGGCCCGTTCGGCGAGCCGGGTCAGGGTGGCCTGCCGGTCCTTGTCCCGCGCGGTCGCGGTCACCTGGAAGCGCGCCAGTTCCGGCGGCACCTCACGAAACGCCTCGCCGCGTACCGCCACCACCGGACCATCGACCATGGCCCCAACCCTAGGCGCCGCCGCTCGATCGGGCGAGCGATCGGCCCGGCGGATCACAGCCGTACGGTGGGGACCGGTTGGTCGAGCAGCACCCCGCCGACCGTCTCGAACAGGTCGGGGCCGACCATGGCGTGCTGGGTCGCCACGTGCACGTCCCGGAAGCAGCGTTGCAGCGGGCTCGCCAGCCGGACCGAGGCTCCGCCACCGGCGTGGTAGACCAGATCGACGGCCTGGGCCGCGCTCCTGGTCGCCTGGGCGACGGCCAGTCGCAGCCGGGCCCGCCGGCCCACCGACACCGCCTCGCCGGCCGACACCAGCCGCCAGCACTCGGCGATCTCGCCGACCAGGTACGCCCGCCCGCCGCCGAGAATCGCCTCCGCCTCGGCCAGCACTGTCCGGCTCATCGGCTTTGCGGCCAGCGGCTGCCCGGTCAACGGGTCGCGCTTGTCCCCCGCCAACCGGGCGAACTCGTCGAGTGCGGCGCGGGCGATGCCGAGCGCCACCGCGCCGATGCCGAACGCGAGCAGCCCGAACACCGGGAACCGGTAGAGCGGCCGGTCGAGCCGCGCCGGCCCGAAGATCGAGAACGCGTACGCCTCCGGCACGAAGAGGTCCACCGCCTCGATGTCGTGGCTGCCGGTGCCGGCCAGCCCGACGACGTCCCAGTTGTCGTGCACGGTCACCTCGGCGGCGGGCATGATCACGTGCCGTACCTGCGGCATTCCGCCCGGTCCGGGGACCGGTCCCGCCTCGTTGACCACCACGCAGCCGCCGACCAGGTGGGTGGAGTGCCGGCTGCCGCTGGCGAACGACCAGCGGCCGCGTACGCGGTATCCGCCGGGCACGATGGTGGCCCGGCCGGAGGGGGCGGCGACCCCGGCGATCAGGAACCGTGGGTCGGCGAGCAGTTCCGCCGCCGTGGGCTCGTCCAGGTAGCCGAGGGTGATTCCGGTGGCGGCGGCGATCATCGTGCACCAGCCGACCGAGCCGTCGGCCCGGCCCAGTTCCTCGAAGATCTCGAACATGGCGAGCGGGTCGGTCTCGCCGCCGCCGATCCCCTGCGGCGCGGCGAGCCGGAACAGGCCCAGCCCGACCAGCTCGGAGACCAGCTCCTCCGGCAGCGCCCGGTCGTGTTCGATCTGCGGCGCGAGCGCCCGGATCCGAGTGGAGAGAGCACGAACCTCGTCGATCAGTACCGGCGACATGACAGCCAGCATAGGTGCGGGTCTCCCCCCGGACGAGGCCGGCGCCGACGTCAGCTCTCGGAGCTGCTGGCGGTGTCCGGGTACGGCTCGGGGTCGGTCACCCAGCCGGCGACGAGCACCAGTCCGGTGGGCCGGTGTACGGCGAGGAAGCCGAACGGGCGGTCGAAGTCGACGCGTACGAGTTGTTTCCGCTTCGTCGTCACCGGCCTGGCGGAACCGGCCATCATGGACATCGCGGTGACCGCGGCGGCCTTGAACCCGGTGGCGCCGAACGTGGCCGTCGCGCTCTGCCGCGCCTGCGACACGAACAGCGGCACCGGGCTGATTCCGGGAAAGTGTCCGTCGCTCGCGTCCATGGCGCTGCGCAGCCCGAACAGCGTGGCGTGTGCCGACAGGTCGTGGTCACCGCTGACGGTGAAGCCGACGGTCGAGACGACCAGCTCGGGTCGGTCGTCCGCCGCCGCCACGATCTCCGTCCGGACACCGGGCCCGGCCTCGATCGCCAGCGCCGAGCGTCCGGCGAGTGCGCCGATCGCGGCGGGCAGCACCTCCGGGGCGGGACGTGCCGGCTCGCCGAGGACGAGCACCACGTCGACGTCGTCGCGTCCGACGACGGTCAGCAGGGTCACCGGTCCGGCCGGGGTTCGGGCGACCCGGAGCACGCTCAGATCGCGTGTCCTGCGGTGCAGGCCGACCAGGTCCCGCCCCCGCCACGGGCCCGCCTGTGGTCTGCGCGAGTCCTCCTCGAACCGTTCGACCCAGTCGGTCAGCACCAGCAGTGCGCTGGCCAGCAGCATGACCGTGTCGGCGTCCACGGCGACCGGCATGGCCGGGATCAGACCCCCGGTCCGCTCCGCCGCCCACCGGTCGAGCACCGGCTGGTCCACCTCGGAATCACCGGTGAGCTCCCCGCGCAGCGACTCCGGTACGGCGCGCAGCCACTGTTCGGTCAACGGCAGCTCCGCCCTCGACCAGAAGCCCAGGGCGAGGCGGGTGGTCGGCGAGTTGTCGAGGCCGAAGTCGGCGGGGCTGGCGGCGACGGCGAGCAGTTCCGTACGGGCGGGACCGGCCGCGTACGGGGCCAGCAGTGCCAGCAGCGGGTAGACACCGGCGCCGGAGAGCACCGTCTGCCGCCCGTCGAGCAGGGACGTCCATCGGGCGGTCAGGGTGTTGGCGGCTCGGACACTCACAGCGGGTCTCCCGATCGTCGGTCGATGCTGCCGCACGGTACCCGTCCGGCGCCACCGGACCCGAACCGAATGTGGCCGGTACGGGGAACCCGTACCGGCCACATCCCTGGTGGTGGTGAGCTAGCTGGCGTACGCCTCGAACTCCCAGAGGGAGTGGCCGTAGCCGGTGCCTCTCGCGGTGCCGTTGACCCGGATGTAGCGGCCGTTGGCGCCGAGGCCGGTCAGTTCGTCCACTCCGCCGTCGGCACCGGTCACCGAGCGAACGGTGGTCCAGGTGGTGCCGTCGTTCGAGGTCTGGATCTGGTACGCGCTGCTGTAAGCCGCTTCCCAGCTCAGCTTGACCCGGCCGATCGCGGTGGGCGTGCCGAGGTCGACCCGGAGCGACTGCGGGTCGGCGAACAGCGACGACCAGCGGGTGGTGAGACTGCCGTCCACCGCCTGAGCGCCGGACATGCCGGCCCCCTCACTGCTGGAGACGAGGGTCGGCTTGTTCAGCAGCAGGTTGGCTCCGGGCTGCGGGCCCGGACCGCCGCCGCCGCCGGTGCCGCCGTACACCTCGAACTCGAACAGCGAGTAGCCCCAGCCGGTGGCCCGGGTGGTGCCGTTGAGCCGCACGTACCGGCCGGTGCCGGTCAGGCCGGTGAGGTCGTCGACCCCGCCGTCACCGCCGGTGACGCTCCGGATGGTGGTCCAGGTGGCCCCGTCCGGCGAGGTCTGGATCTGGTACGCGCTGCCGTACGCCGCCTCCCAGGTCAACTTGACCCGGTTGATGTTGTACGAGGCGCCGAGGTCGACGTCGATCCACTGCGGGTCGGTGAACGCGCTGGCCCAGCGGGTGCCGGCCACCCCGTCGAAGGCGCCCCCGGCGACGAAGGCGTCCTGGACGCTGGACGACCGGGCCGGCTTGTTCAGCGCCAGGTTGGCACTCGGCTCCGGGTCGGGATCCGGGTCCGGTCCGGGTCCGCCGCCGGGCTGGGTGGAGAGGGTGAACTCGTCCACGTCGAAGTAGGGGCCGGTGCCCTTGAACACCAGGTAGAGCGTGCGGGTGCCGCTCGGGGCGGTGACGCCGCCGGTGACCGAGGCCCACGTGTTGTATCCGCCGGTCGGCACCACCGTGGCCGAACCGACCAGCGGTCCGGTGGGTGAGTCGACCCGCAGTTCGAGGGTGCCACCACCGCCGGCCGGGGCGCCGACCCGGGCGCTGAACGACTGGATGCCGGTCAGGTTGTACGGGGTGTACGAGATCCAGTCGTTGTTGTCGACGTACCCGATCGCGCCGCCGCCCTGCGCGTTGCCCGGGGCGGTGACCTGGATGCCGCTGGAGTCACCGAAGTGCTCCGCCTGGCGGGTACGGGGTTGCAGCACCGCCTGGGTGTGCGTGGTCAGCGGTGCCTGGCCGCCGCCACCGAGGTCGGTGTACTCGGCGTCGATGATGCCGAAGATGTTCGCCGCGGTGTCGTGCTCGCCGTCGGCCGAGGTCTGGATGACCCCGGTGCAGCCCTGCACGCTGCCGAGCTGGTGACCGTGCGAGTCGTGGCCGAGTACGTAGTTCACCTTGACCCGGGCACAGTTGATCGCGCCGTCCTGGGCGTCGGTGACGGTCACGTTGAACGGCACCGCGTCGCCGAAGTTGAACGTCGAGCCGTTGAGCGGGGTGTTCACGGTGACGACCGGGGCGCTGTTGCCGACGGTCACCACCACGCTCGCGGTGCCGGTCTTGCCGGTGGTGTCCCGCACCGTCAGCGTCGGGCTCCGTACGCCGTTGGTGGTGTACGTGAAGGTCGGGTTCGCCGCCGTGGAGTCGGTGGTGCCGTTGTTGTCGAAGTCCCAGGCGTACGTGAACGGGTCGCCGTCCGGGTCGAGGGTGCCGGCCGAGGAGAACGCCACGGTCAGCGGTGCCGTTCCACTGGTCGGGGTCGCGGTGACCTTCGGGATGGGTGCCCGGCCCTCGCGGGCGTACTCGATCCGGTAGAGCGCCGAGTTCGCGTCGCCGTTGAACCAGCCGGTGCCGTAGTCGAGCACGTAGAGGGCGCCGTCGGGGCCGAACTCCATGTCCATGATCTGGGTGCCGGTCCACGGGAACGGGTTGATCTTCAGCGGCTCGCCGGCCGCGTCGAGCTTGATGTTCTTGATCCAGCGACGGCCGAACTCACCCGCGAAGTAGGTGCCGTCGTAGTACTGCGGGAACGCCACGTCCGAGGTGGAGGCGGGGTTGTACCGGTAGACCGGGCCACCCATCGGGGACAGGCCGCCACCGGTGAACTCCGGCGGGCTGCCCGAGCCACCGTACGGCAGCCAGGCCGGGATGGCCGGCGGCAGCTGGGTGAGACCGGTGTTGTTCGGCGAGTTGTTGATCGGACCGCCGGCACAGTTGTACTTCGCGCCCGACGGCCCGCTCGGGAACGTGTACTCGTTGTACGCGTCGTTGCGCGCCGTGCAGTACGGCCAGCCGTAGAAGCCGGGCTGGGTGATCCGGGCGAACTCCACGTTGCCCGCCGGTCCCCGGTTCGGGTCGGCGGTGCCCGCGTCCGGTCCGTAGTCGCCGAGGTAGACCACGCCGGTGGCCTTGTCGACGCTCATCCGGAACGGGTTGCGGAAGCCCATCGCGTAGATCTCGGGACGGGTCCGGGCGGTGCCCGGCGCGAACATGTTGCCGGCCGGGACGGTGTAACCGCCGGCCGCGCTCGGCTTGATCCGCAGCACCTTGCCGCGCAGGTCGTTCGTGTTGCCCGAGGTGCGCTGGGCGTCGAACGCCGGGTTGCGGTCGGCCCGCTCGTCGATCGGGCTGAACCCGGCCGAGTCGAACGGGTTGGTGTCGTCGCCGGTGGACAGGTAGAGGTTGCCGGCGGCGTCGAAGTCCATGTCACCGCCGACGTGGCAGCACATGCCCCGACTGGTCGGCACCTCCAGGATCAGCGTCTCGCTGGCCAGGTTCAGGGTGTTGTCGGCGTTGAGGGTGACCCGGGTGAGCCGGTTGACGCCGTTCCAGGGGGCGAACTGCGCCGGGGTGCCGGTGGCCGGCGCGCCACCGCCGGGGGTGCTCAGCGGCGGGGCGTAGTAGAGGTACACCCAGCGGTTGGTGGCGAAGTTGGGGTCGGCCTTGATGCCCTGTAGACCCTCTTCGTCGCCGGTGTAGACCGGCAGCGTACCGGCGATCTTGGTGTTGCCGGCGACGTCGGTGTGCCGGACCACGCCGTTGCGGGAGGTGTGCAGCACGCCCCGGTCGGGCAGCACGCTGAGGGTCATCGGCTCGCCGGTCTCGGCCAGCCCCTTGGCCAGTTCGACCCGCTGGAAGTTGCTGGTGACGGTGCCGCCGCAGTCGGTGGCCACCGTGCCGGAGGCGCCGAGGATGCCGCCGAGCAGGTGCTTGCGGAAGTTCGCGTCGGCGTACGAGGCGTCGGTGTGTCCCATCCCGGTGTACCAGGAGCGGCCGCCGCCGTAGTTCTGGCACCAGCTGATCGGGTGGTCCGACCCGTTGCTGCCACCGGTGTACGTGGTCTCGTCCAGCGTGGCCAGCACGTGCACGGTCCCGCGCGGGTTGGTCCGGTAGTTGTACCACTCGTCGAACCGGGACCAGCGCTGCGGCAGGCCGGCGGTGGACGTGTGCACCTGGTCGGCCACCTTGACCGTCGCGGTCTGCTCGGCCGGGTGCGAGGCGAAGTAGGCGCCGACCAGCCCGCCGTACCAGGGCCAGTCGTACTCGGTGTCGGAGGCGGCGTGTACGCCGACGTAGCCGCCGCCGGCGGTGATGTAGCGCTCGAACGCGGCCTGCTGCGCCGCGTTCAGTACGTCGCCGGTGGTGGAGAGCCAGATGACCGCCCGGAACCGGGCCAGGTTGGCGTCGGTGAACTGGGCCCCGTCCTCGGTCGCCTCGACGGTGAAGTCGTTGGCCGCGCCGAGCGCCTGGATGGCGGCGATGCCGGGGGTGATCGAGCCATGCCGGAAGCCGGCGGTCTTGGAGAAGACGAGGACGCTGAACGCGGCTGCGCTGGCCGCCGGTGGTATGGCGACAATGCCGCCCACCACGAGGACCGCACTCAGCACAGCGCCGAGCCACGATCGCAGTGATCTACGCACGGAAAGTCCCTTCCTGGTGCGATGAGGACGGCGTGCGCCGATCACGCCCTTGCCGGGGGGGGTGGTGCCGTCGAGAGCGCTCTCCCGCCCGAGACCGACACGCCGACGGTCGGTGGCTGAGCGAGGTATGCGCATACATCGTTACGGTTGGATTGCGGGCTCGTCAAGGATTGTTTCGGCAATCCTGAGAGCGCTCTCCCAGCGGGGCGAAATGGACCGGAGGACCCGTACCCGATTACAGATTTTCCGGGCCTGAATTGACGAAGGCCGAAGTTCGGACCGGGCGTGCGGACGCGCCGCCACCGCCGAGCCCCGTCGGCGGCCGGTCAGCCGGCGAGGCGCTCCGCGGCGGCGGCGATCCGCTCGTCGGTCGCGGTGACGGCGAACCGGACGTGACGCTCGCCCGCCGGCCCGTAGAAGGCGCCCGGAGCGGCCAGGATGCCGCGTTCGGCCAGCCAGTCGACGGTGGTCCAGCAGTCCTCGTCCCGGCTGGCCCAGAAGTAGAGCCCGGCCACCGAGTGGCCGATGGTGAAACCCGCCTTCAGCAGCGCCGGCCGCAGCACCTCGCGCCGGGCCGCGTAGCGGTCGCGCTGCGCCGCCACGTGTGTCTCGTCGCCCAGCGCGGCGACCATGGCCGCCTGGACCGGCCCCGGCACGATCATGCCGGCGTGCTTGCGTACCGCCAGCAGTCCGCTCACCAGCGCGGGGTCACCGGCCACGAACCCGGCCCGGTAGCCGGCGAGGTTGGACCGCTTGGACAGCGAGTGCACCGCCAGCAAGCCGTCGTACGACCCGCCGGAGACCTCCGGCGAGAGCACCGAGAGCGGCTCCGACTCCCAGCCCAGGGTCAGGTAACACTCGTCGCTGGCCACCACCGCACCGCGCTCCCTGGCCCAGTCGACCACCTTGCGCAGGTGCGCCTGCGGCAGCACCTGGCCGGTCGGGTTGGACGGGGAGTTGACCCAGACCAGGCGTACCCGGGAGGTCGGACCGACCGCGGTCATCGAGTCGGCCCGGACCACGGTGGCCCCGGCGAGCCGGGCGCCGACCTCGTAGGTCGGGTAACACACCTGGGGGATCACCACCACGTCGCCCGGCCCGAGGCCGAGCAGGGTGGGCAGCCAGGCGACCAGCTCCTTCGAGCCGAGGGTGGGCAGCACGCCGATCCCGGCCGCGTCGGCCCCGCAGTTACGCCCGACCCAGGCGGCGATAGCCGCCCGCAGCGCGGGGGTACCCGCGGTCAGCGGGTAACCCGGCGCGTCCGAGCCACCCGCCAGCGCCGCCCGGATCAGCTCCGGCACCGGGTCGACCGGCGTACCGATGGAGAGGTCGACTATCCCGTCGGGGTGCCCGCCGGCGACCACCTTGGCGGGTGCGAGCAGGTCCCAGGGAAAGTCGGGCAGACCGTCGATCCGGTTCCTCGCCGAACCCGACGGCCCACCTCCGCTCCCACCACCGGGGGCCGCGCCCCCACCGGTCGGTACGCCGCTCAGTGTCCCTCTCCGCGCCGCTCCTGCGCCGCGACGAACGTCGCGTCCTTCTCCACCTTGCCGATCTTGGAAGCGCCGCCGGGCGAACCAAGATCCTCGAAGAACTCGTAGTTCGCCGAGGTGTAGTCCTTCCACTGCTCCGGCACGTCATCCTCGTAGAAGATGGCCTCCACCGGGCAGACCGGCTCACAGGCGCCACAGTCGACACACTCGTCGGGGTGGATGTAGAGCATCCGGTTGCCCTCGTAGATGCAGTCGACGGGGCATTCCTCGATACATGCCTTGTCGAGCACATCGACGCACGGCTCGGCGATGATGTAGGTCACCGAATCTCTCCTCCGCAAGCTACGCCGCGATCAACCGCGACGGGTTAGAGCCTAGTATCTCGCCGAGGAGGGGGGCGATCGTGCTCCGACGGCAGGATGTGGGACACCGGGTGGTAGTCCGTCGAATTGTAGGGGTTCGTGGGGACCGGCAGCTCTTCACGGATGCTCTGGGTGAGTTGGTCGACCTGACCGAGACCCATCTCACCCTCGCCACCGACCGGGGGAAGCTGCACGTGCCACTGGCCGAGGTGCACCGGGCCAAGCGGGTGCCGCCGGCCCGACGCCCCAACGCGGCGGCCGTCGTCGCCCTCGAACTCGCCGCCAACGAGGCCTGGCCGGCGCCGGTGCAGGACCGGCTCGGCGGCTGGCTGCTGCGCTCCGCCGACGGGTGGACCGGGCGCGGCAACTCCGCCCTGCCGATCGGCGATCCGGACCGGCCCCTGGAGGCCGCGATCGACGCCGTCCAACGCTGGTACGCCGACCTCGGCCGGCCCGCGATCGTCAACACGCCGCTGCCGCTCGCCGCACCGGTCGGCGTGGCGCTCGACGAACGCGGCTGGAGCACCCGACCGCCGACCCTGATGCAGACGGCGCCGCTGGCCACGGTCCTGGGCCGAACCCCGGACCGGGCCGACCTGCCCGAGGTCGAGCTGGCCGCCGCGCCGTCCGACGATTGGCTCGCCCTGGCCGCCGCCCGCAAGGCCGTCCACGCCGGCACCGATCCCGGCCCGAACCCGCTGGAGCGCCTCCCGGCCGCCGCCCGGCACCTGCTCACCGCCGTGGACCGGGTCCGCTTCGCCCACCTGTACGGGCCGGCCGGCGACACCGGCCGGACACTGCTCGCCGCCGGCCGGGGCACGGTCACCGGCAACGGCCGCTGGCTGGGCCTGACCAGCGTCGAGGTGGTACCCGACGCCCGCCGCAGCGGGCTCGCCCAGCACGTGGTCCGGGCACTGGCGCGGTGGGCCGACGGGCTCGCCGCCACCGACGTCTTCCTCCAGGTCGAGGAGCGCAACACGGCCGCGGTGGCGCTCTACCGGCGGCTCGGCTTCACCACCCACCACACCTACCTGACCCGGGTGGAACCCGGCGGGTGAGCGGGTGTGCCGTTCAGCGGCGGACCACCCGGCGCGGCTTGGCGAGCTTGGTCTCGGCGTACCGCTTGAGGGACTGGGAGCGGTGGTCCAGGCCGAACGCGGTCAGCAGCAGGAAACCGAGCAGGGTGCCGGCACCGGCGAACCCGGCATAGAGCCAGATCTGGGAGAAGAACTCCCCCGCGCCGTTGGCGAACGGGTAGCTCCCGCTCACGAACGGCCCGACGATCACGGTCAGCGCCATCGCGCTCAGCACCGCGACCGAGACGTCCCCACCCCAGCGGGCGACCGGCTCCCGGCGGCCCCGGACGAACGCGATCGTCGCCAGGATCAGCCCGATCAGCGCGAACATGCCCAGCGAGAGCCGATCGGAGGCTTCCACGTCATCGTCGAACCCGAACCGGATCACCAGTCGGGCCACCACGTTGATCAGGAAGAGCACCGCCGCGAGGATCCCGACCGGCAGCCAACGGTCCTTCATCGCACGCCTCCAGAGAACAGCCGAACCCGTACCGCTGACAGATATTTACCATCCCGACCTGGGAGGTTCCATCAGCCGGCCGGGCGACTCGGCGGTGGGAGTGGGCCGGGGCGGCGCGGGTACGTGCCGGGGCGGGGGGCGAGCATGAGCCGGAACGCCATCACGGCGAAGGCCATCGACCCGGCGAAGATCATGACGATGCCGACCCAGTTGTCCCCGGCGAGCAGGATGTCACCCTCACTGGTCTTGCCGGAGGCGACCACCATCAGCCCAAACCACGGCACGGCGGGCAGCGCCACCGCCCACCGCCGGCCCACAGTCCGGTACGCGAACCAGCTCAGGAACAGATTGGCCAGCACCGCGACCAGCACCGACACGCCGATCAGGTGCCCGCCGACGCGGAGCATGGACAGCAGCAGCTCCAGCGTGGCGGTCACCACCGCGGCGACGACCGCCACCGCGCCACCGGCGATCCGGAGCAGCCGGTCGAGGATCCCGTCGAGCGCCGCCCGGCGCGGTGACTGCGGCTCGGGCGACAACTGCGGGGACTCGGGCACCGGCGGACTGGACAGTGTCACCGCGCTCCGCTCTCCGCCAGCGCGTCGGTGTCCGTACCGGCGGGTGCGGTCGGGTCGACGGGGTCGGGGGCCAGGCCGGCGAAGAGGTCGTCCTCCCAGCCGTACGGGCCGCTGCCGGGGCCGCGCTCGCCGACCGCCAGGCTGTAGCACTCCACGCCCATGAACTCGCTGCCGAAGTTACGGGCGATCGAGTACAGCCACGAGTCCTCCGGGATCTGGGTGGCGTGCGCCCGCATCGCCGCTTCCTTCTCGGCGTGCATGTCGGTGGCGTCGATCCGGGCGGCGACCTCCTCGTCCGGGGTGCCGAAGGGCAGTTCGTCGAAGTGCTCGATGCCGGCGAACGGGTTGTCGGCCGCCTCCCCGAAAGCGGACATGCCCGCCTGTAGCACACTCTTCGGGATCGCCGTCCAGTAGATCTTGGCTGGTCCGAAGCCCTGCTCGGTGGCCAGCTCGGCGGCGCGCATGGCCACCCGGTGTGCCTGGATGTGGTCCGGATGCCCGTAGAAGCCGTTCGGGTCGTACGTGACGACCACCTGCGGCCGTACCTCTCGCATGATTTCGACCAGGTAGCCGGCGGCCTGGTCCAGGTCCGCCTGCCAGAACGCCCGCGGGTGGTCGTTGGTGGCCAGCCCCATCATCCCGGAGTCGCGGTAGCGGCCGGCGCCACCGAGGAAACGGTGGTCGGTCACGCCGAGCGCGGCGCAGGCGGCGGCGAGCTCGGCGACCCGGTACCCGCCGAGCTGGTCAGCGGCGTCCGCGGCCAGTCCGGCCAGCGCCGGTACGTGTATCTCGCCCTCTTCGCCGAGCGTGCAGGTCACCAGGGTCACGTGTGCCCCGACGGCGGCGTAGCGTGCCATCGTCGCGCCGGTCCCGATCGCCTCGTCGTCGGGGTGTGCGTGGACCAGGAGAAGCCGCCGTGCGGCCGGGTTCGTCACGCCAGTCACTCTACGCGTGCGTCCGAGCGGGCCCAGCGAGTCGAGGAGCGGACACGATAAGCAGCTCAGCCCCATCATCGATCGCGCCACTCTACGATCGGCCATGTGGAGTATCCGGAACTGGCCGCCCGTACCCGCCGGTTCAGCCACGGCGCGCCACGGGCGGTGACGGTCGCCGGTGACGGCTCCCGGGTGGTCTTCCTCCGGTCCGCCGGCCCGGAGGACCCGGCCGACGCGCTGTGGCTGTTCGATGTCGCCACGGCGACGGAACGGCTGGTCGCCGACCCGGCGATGCTGTTGGAGACCGATCCGGCGACCCCGGTCGGGACGGTGCCGCTGCCGGCCGCCGAACGGGCGCTGCGCGAGCGGCAGCGCCTCCAGGCCGGCGGCATCGGCGGGTACGCGACCGACCCGGCCGCCCGGGTGGCGGTCTTCGCCCTGGCCGGTCGACTCTTCCGGGCCGACCTGCTGCACGGCGACGTGGTGGAGGTGGCGGTCAGCGGTCCGGTGATCGACCCCCGCCCCGACCCGACCGGGGAACGGCTGGCGTACGTCACCGAGGGCCCCACCGGCCGCGACCGCCCCGGCCGGATCGCCGGCACCGGCAGTCAACTGCGGGTGATCGAGGCGGACGGCACCGACAACCTGCTCGCCGGCGAGGAGGCCGGGGTGAGCTGGGGGCTGGCCGAGTTCATCGCGGCCGAGGAGTTCTCCCGCTACCGCGGCTACTGGTGGGCCCCGGACGGGCGGTCGATCCTCGCCGCCCGGGTCGACGAGTCCCGGCTGCCCCGATGGCACCTGCACGATCCCGCCGACCCGGCCAGCCTGCCGCGCAGTGTCGCGTACCCACGGGCGGGCGGGCCGAACGCCGAGGTCAGCCTGCACCTGCTGGACCTCGACGGCGGTTGGGTGGACGTGCACTGGGACCGGGAGACCTATCCGTACCTGGTCTCGGTGCGCTGGGCCGAGACCGGGCCGCTGATCACGGTGTTGCGCCGGCTGCAACAGCACGGCCTGGTGCTGGCCGTCGACCCGCGTACCGGGGAGACGCAGGTGCACGCCGAGCTGGCCGATCCGCGCTGGGTGGAGCCGGTCGCCGGTACGCCCAGGCACCTGCCCGACGGCCGGGTGCTGGTCGGCGGCGAGCTGGCCCACGACGGTTACGACGCGCGCTGCCTGTTCGCCGACGGCACCCTGCTCACCCCGCCGTCGCTCTACGTCCGCCGGGTGGTCGGCCCGCTGCCGGCCGGACCGGGCGTAACCGACCTGCTGGTCGAGGCGAGCGACGGCGAGCCCAGCCAGCAGCACCTGTTCCGGGTCCGGACGGCGATCGGCGGCGGGGTCGAGTCGCGCCGGCTGACCGCCGATCCGGGCTGGCACACCGGCGTCGTCGGCGGCGACGTGCTGGTGGTCGGTACCGCCTCCCTGGACCACGCCGGGACCCGGTGGGCCGTCTGGCAGGGCGACCGCGAGCTGGGCACGCTGGTCTCGCTGGCGGCTAACCCGCCGTACGCGCCTCGGCCGGTGCTGGAGCGGGTCACCGACCGCCGGCTGCCGACGGCCGTGCTGTACCCGCGCAGCCACGTCGCCGGCCGCCGGCTGCCGGTGCTGGTGGACGTCTACGGCGGGCCGGGGCACCAGGAGGTGCTGGCCGCCCGGTCCAGGTGGCTGGAGCGGCAGTGGTGGGCCGACGCCGGGTTCGCCGTGGTCACGATCGACAACCGGGGTACGCCGGGCGTGGCGCCCTCGTTCGAGAAGGTGATCCACCGGCGGCTCGCCGACGTGATCCTGCTCGACCAGGTGGACGCGTTGACCGCGCTCGCCGGCAAGCACCCGGACCTGGACCTCGGCCGGGTGGCGATCCGTGGCTGGTCGTTCGGGGGCTGGCTGGCGGCGTTGGCCGCGCTCTGCCGCCCCGACCTGTTCCGCTGTGCCATCGCCGGGGCGCCGGTGACCGACTGGTCCCTCTACGACACCGCGTACGTCGAGCGGTATCTCGGCCTGCCGGACGACAGCCCGGAGGTGTACGCCCACCACTGCCTGTTGGACGTCGCCGGTGAGCCGCCGGTGACGCCGGACGACGCCCGGCCGATGCTGCTGGTGCACGGGATGGTCGACGACAACGTGGTGGCCGCGCACACGCTGCGCCTGTCGGCGGCGATGCTGGCGACCGGCCGCCCGCACGCGGTGATCCCGTTGACCGGTGCCACCCACATGGCGGCGGACGGGGCGGCCGAGCGGCTGCTCCGGCTGGAACTCGACTTCCTCCGCCGGCACCTGTGAGCGGTCGGGGAGGAGCCCGGGTGGCCCCTCCCCGACCGGGTACGCCTACTTGGCGTGGGCGTTGTAGAGCACGTGGGTGCCGATGACCTCGGAGAAGAAGACCCCACCGACCTTCGAGCCGACCACACCGGTGAAGTACGCCCGGAACAGCGGCACCACCGGCACGTACTTCTCATTGATCAGCTGGTCGATCTCGGCCCATTTCGGTCCGGCCGTACCGTCCGGCAGCAGGCTCGCCTCGTCGATGCGCTGGTTGACCTCGTCGGAGTTGAAGTACGACACGTTCGAGTTGCCCTTCGGGCCGAGGGTGCGGCCGTCCCAGAGGACCGGGATGGTGGAGGCCGCGCTGGGCCAGTCGGCGCCCCAGTTGGAGATGTAGATGTCGTACTCGTTGCCCCGGGTGCGGGCGGTCGGGTTGTGCTGGGTTGTATCGACGGTCTTCACCACGACCTCGAAGCCGGCCTTCTCCAGGCTCTCCTTCACGACCGGGGCGGTGACCTGGCCGAAGGCATTGCTGCGGGCCATGAAGACAAGCTTGATCTTCTGTCCGCCGAGCAGTTCCCTCGCCTTCTCCGGGTTGCCGTTCGGGCCGCCGTCCCACGGGTTGGGGTAGTTCTTCCAGCCGATCGTGTTGTCGGCGAGCAGGGTGTTGGTGACCCGGCCACCGGCGTCACCGCCCTGGGTGAGCACGATGCCCTGCTTGTCGATCGCGTACGCGATGGCCTTGCGGATGTTGATGTCGGTGATCCGCTCGTTGTTGATGCTGAGGTAGTGCACGAACGGCTGCGGCGCGGAGATGGTCCGTTCCCTCAGGGCCGGGTTGTTCAACACCTGGTTGACCAGCGCCTGCGGGGCGCCGTCGCTGCTGATCGCGTACGCGTCGTCAGCGGCGTCGGCGATGATCCGTTCGGTCTGCGCGGTGTCGTCCGGGCCGAGTTCCCAGACAAAACTGTCCGGGTAGTCGTGCCGCAGCGGGTCGGTCTCGGCCTTCCAGTGCGGGTTGCGCTCCAGCACCAGCCGGGTGTCCCTGAGGTACTCCTTGATCTTGTACGGGCCGGAGGAGAAGATCCGGCGGTCGTACTCGGTCCTGGTGTCCTTTGCCTGCGGCACCGGCGCCGTGGTCGGCAGGGAGGCCGCGAACGGCAGGTCGCAGTGCGGCTTGGCGAACGTGAAGACCAGGGTACGGTCGTCCGGCATGGTCAGCCCCGGCACGGCGGTGCTGCCGGAGGTGTACGGCCCCTTGTAGGTCGCGTTGTAGGACTTGTTGTCGGCCAGCCACTCCTGGATGTACGTCGGACCGCCGTCGATCGACTCCTCGAACGAGCGGGCGATGCCGTACGCGACATCGGCCGCCTTGACGTCCGTACCGTCCTCATACTTGACGCCCTGCTTGATCTTGTACTCCCAGACCTTGCAGTCGCCGTTGACATCCCTGCCGGGCGTCTCGGCGAGGTCACCAACCAGGGTGAGTTTGCCCTTGCCATCCTCGCGGAACTGGGTCAGCGTCCGGACCAGCAGGTGCTCGGCGGCCATCGCGCCCACGAGATAGGTGCGCTGCGGGTCGAGGTGCTCGAAGTCCTGCTGCACGATGGTCCGGATGGTGCCGCCCCGCTTGGCGCCGGCGATCGCCGGCGCCGGTCCCTGCGACTCCTTCGGGTCGGTGGCGATGGCACTGGTCTGCTGCCGGGTGCTGCCGTCATCGGGCCCTGCGTCGGTGTCCCCGGTGTTCTCCGAGCATGCCGCCAGCGCCGAGGCCAGCAGCAGCGCGACGCCCGTCACGGCCACCGCACGTCCTGTTCTCATCAGTCGGTCCTCCCGTTTCGACTCCGATGGAGGAAAACTGCGCCTCCACCGTTGGTTGACAGAACTTTCTTTCGGGCAACGGGCAGCGAGCGGCGACAATCGCGACGCCGGCCGGGTCAGCCCAGTCGTACTCGCGGGTCGATCACCGCGTAGAGCGCGTCGACCAGCACGTTCGCGGCCACGATGAAGACCGCGGCGAGCAGCACGGTGGCCATCACCACCGGCATGTCGAGGTTGATCGCGGCGTTCAGCGACGCCTTGCCCAGGCCGGTGAAACCGAAGATGGTCTCGGTGATCACCGTCCCGCCCAGGTAGGCGCCGAGGTCCAGCCCGGCGATGGTGACGATCGGGGTGATCGCCGCCCGGAGCGCGTGCCGGCCGTACACGGTGACCTTCGGCAGGCCCTTGGCCCTGGCCGTACGGACGAAGTCCTCGGTGAGCGTCTCCAGCATCTGGGCCCGGGACAGCCGGGCGTACGAGGCCGAGTTGAGGAAGCCGAGCGCGAGCCAGGGCAGGATCATCGCGCTCGCCCAGGCCAGCGGGTTCTCCGTGATCGGCACGTAGCGCGGGTAGCCGAGCCAGCCGGTCTCGTAGACGAAGACAATCAGCAGCAGCGGCCCGAACAGCAGGATCGGCATGGACGCGCCGACCAGCGAGAAGCCGACCGCCAGCCGGTCGAACACGGTCCCCCGGCGCAGCGCCGAGATCATCCCGACCGAGACCCCGATCAGCAGCCAGACCACCGCCGCCCCGGCGACCAGGCTCAGCGTCACCGGCAGGGTGCGCCCGACGATCCGCGACACCGGCTCGTCGTTGCGGAAGGAGAACCCCAGGCAGGGACGCGGGCAGTCGCGGGCGGCGGCACCCTCGCCGATCGTACGACCGGCGAAGATCCCCTTCATGAACGCGCCGTACTGCTGCGGCACCGGCACGTCCAGGCCCATCCGGCGCTCGATCATCTCCAGCCGTTCGGGGCTGCACACCTTGCCGTTGCCGCACATCAACTCGGCCGGGTTGTTCGGTACGGCGAAGAAGAGTCCGAAGGTCAGCACGCTGACGGCGAACAGCGTGCTCACCGCGAGCAGCAGCTTCCGGACGAAGAAACGGAACATCGTCGCCGCCCCCTACCGGGTCGACTTCGGGTCGAGCGCGTCGCGCAGCGCGTCACCGAAGAGGTTGAAGGAGAGCACGAGCAGGAACAGCGTGGTGCCGCCGACGATGGTGAAGGTCGGCACCTCGCGGATGAAGTCGACGCTGTCGCTGATCAGCCGACCCAGGTCCGGGGTGGGTTCGAGGATGCCGATGCCGAGGAACGACAGCGCCGCCTCGGCGGTGATCAACGCCGGTACGTTCAGCGAGAAGGTGACCAGGATCGGCGCCCACAGGTTCGGCAGCAGTTGCCGGAACAGGATGTGCCCGAGCCCCGCCCCGGCCGCACGGGCCGCCTCGACGAACTCCCGTTCGCGCAGCGACAGCACCTGCCCCCGGACCAACCGGGCGGTGTAGGTCCAGTTGAACAGCACGAAGATGACGATCAGCAGCATCGGCCGGAACCAGGTCGCCTCGGCGTCGCGTACGCCGTAGAACTGGTTGACCGCTACCGGGATGAACGCGAAGCAGAAGATGAAGAACGGGAACGCCATGGTCAGGTCGATGAACCAGGTCAGTACGGCGTCGACCCGGCCGCCCAGGTAACCGGCGACCACCCCGACCAGAATGCCGAGCCCGATGGTGAGCAGGGCGGCGGTGAACGCCACCAGCAGCGACGTACGCAGCCCGTAGACGAGTTGGATGAAGATGTCCCGGCCCACGTTGGGCTGGATCCCGAGCCAGTGTTCGGCGTCCACCCCGGCGTAGCCGAGCGGGAAGCCGTTGCGGTCCAGCCGTTCCGGGAACCGCTCCAGCGGGCCCTTGCCATACAGCCGTTCGACCAGCGGCGCGGCGAGCGCCAGCAGGACGAAGAAGAGCAGCGCGCCGCCGCTGGCCATGCCGACCCGGTCGCGGCGCAGCCGCAGCCAGGCGAGCTGCCCCGGCGAGCGACCGACGAACTCCCTCGCCCCGGCCCGTACGGCACCCGGTTCCAGCCCGCCGGCCCCCTCGACCACGGCCGCCTGTGCGACCACCGGTTGCTCGCTCATGCCAGGTCCCCCTGCTCCGGGAAGTGGCAGGCGGTGAGCTGCCGGCCGCCGTCGCGTTCGACGAGTTCGGGTTCGGTCGACGCGCAGATCTCCCGCGCCTTCCAGCACCGGGTCCGGAACCGGCACCCCGACGGCGGGTCCAGCGGGGTCGGTACGTCACCGGTGAGCCGGATCCGCCCGGTCGGGCCCAGCCGGTTGACGTCCGGGATGGCCGACAGCAGCGCCCGCGTGTACGGATGCTGCGGCCGGGTGTAGATGTCGGCCCGGTCGCCGATCTCGACGATCTTTCCGAGGTACATCACCGCTACCCGCTGGCAGAAGTGCCGGACCACGGCGAGGTCGTGGGCGATGAAGACGAAGCCGAGGTCCAGTTCCCGCTGCAACCGCCGGAGCAGGTTGATCACCTGCGCCTGGATCGACACGTCCAGCGCGGAGACCGGCTCGTCGGCGACGATCAGCTTCGGTCGCAGGGCCAGTGCTCGGGCGATTCCGATCCGTTGCCGCTGCCCGCCGGAGAACTCGTGCGGGTAGCGGTTGTAGTGCTCCGGGTTCAGCCCGACCAGTTCCAGCAGTTCGCGTACCCGGTTGCGGATCCCGCCGGGCGGGGAGATCCGGTTGACCTGCAACGGCATCGCCACTATCCGACCGACCGTGTGCCGGGGGTTCAGCGAGGCGAACGGGTCCTGGAAGATGATCTGGAGGTCCTGGCGGAGCGGGCGCAGCGCACCCCGTCGGAGGTGGGTGATGTCCCGCCCCTCGAAGGTGATCCGGCCACCGCTGGGCTCGGTCAGCCGGACCAGCATCCGACCGGTGGTGGTCTTGCCGCAGCCGGACTCACCGACCAGGCCGAGCGTCTCGCCGGCGCGTACCTCGAAGTCGACGCCGTCGACCGCGCGGACCGACGCCGGGGAGCGCCAGCCGCCGCGTACCGGGAAGTGCTTGGTCAGGCCCTCCACCCGCAGCAACGGCTCGGTCATCGGTCGGCCCCCACGGCGGCGAGCTGTTCGGCGTACAGCCGTTGGCGCTCGGGCTCGGCCAGGTGGCAGGCGACCAGGTGGCCGCGCTCGGCGACCTGCCGCAACTCGGGGACCTCGGTGCGGGACCGGTCCCCGGTGCGGTCGGCGTGGCGGCAGCGCGGATGGAATGCACAGCCCGGCGGCAGGTTGATCGGGCTCGGCGGGTTGCCGGCGATCGGCACCAGGTCCGCGTCCGCCGCACCGCGCAACGACGGCACGCTGCCCAACAACCCCCAGGTGTACGGATGCTGCGGCCGGCGGAGCACCTGCTCGACGCTGCCGTGCTCGACCGCCCGTCCGCCGTACATCACCAGCACCTCGTGGGCCACCTGGCTGACCACCCCGAGATCGTGGGTGATCAGGATGATGGCGGAGTTGAACTCGGCTTGGAGATCGGCCAGCAGGTCGAGGATCTGGGCCTGCACGGTGACGTCGAGTGCGGTGGTCGGCTCGTCCGCGATCAGCAGGTCCGGGTCATTGACCAGCGCCATCGCGATCATCGCACGCTGGCGCATGCCGCCGGAGAATTCATGTGGATACTGGTCGATCCGCTTGTCCGGCTGTGGAATGCCGACCCGGCCGAGCAGGTCGACCGACCGTTTGCGGGCCTCCCGCCGACTCGCGCCCGGATGGTGCACCCGGTACGCCTCGCCGATCTGCCGGCCGATCGAGTAGTAGGGATGCAGCGCGGAAAGCGGATCCTGGAAGATCATCGCCATGTCCCGCCCGCGCAGTCGGCGGATCTCCTCCTCCGGTCGGCCGACGACATCCCGCCCGCCGACCCGGATCTCGCCGCCGACCGTGGTCCGCCGAGGGTCGTGCAACCCGAGTACGGCGAGGCTGGTCACGCTCTTGCCGGAGCCCGACTCGCCGACGATGCCGAGCGTGCGGCCACGGTCGACGGCGAACGAGACGCCGTCCACGGCGCGTACCACCCCGTCCGGGGTATCGAAGCTCACCCTGAGGTCGTGAACCCGCAGGTATGGACCGTCGTCCGCGCGCTGCCGGGGTGATCCGGACATGCTCCTCGACCGCCTCTCTCCACCCCCGCCGGCACTGGATCTCCGTTCGTCACAGCCGGTGAACCATGTGCGCGTCCCCGAGGGAAACCCGTGACGGGGTCAGAGGGCGAAACTAAGCTACGGATAGAGGACTGTCAGCCGGCAAACAGTAACGACTCTGCATCGAGGACGGTCTTCGATCACCGTCCTAATTCAACCTAAATTAAACCGTTAACATAAGTGGCTGACCTGCTGACAACCCCCGACCGAACCGGCCGCCGAACCACCCGTAAACGGGATCGCGCGGACGGGATCGGATCGACCCACACCAACTCCACGACGTCCCCGACCTATGCTTGATCGCTACCGTACGTAATGCCGTAACCGGCCGGGCGCCTGTGCGAGACTGGCAGCGAAACGTCGCTACGCGGCGCCGATCGCCGGGAGAAGTCGGAGGTGACCATGACCTCGGCACTGTTCGGACACGGCGGGCCATGGACCGAGGCGGACTACCTGGCACTCGGCGAAACCCCGGAACGGGTGGAACTCTTCGACGGGAGCCTCTACGTGACCCCGGCACCCACCCCCCGCCACCAGCACCTGTCCCGCCGGTTGGCCGGCGCCCTCGATCCGGGCGCCGAAACCGCCGGCCTGCACGTGCTGGAAGCGGTCAACGTCCGGCTCCGGCCGGGCCGGATGCCCATCCCGGACCTGGTCATCACCGGGGAGATCGACTTCGACGAGCCGGTTGTCGACGCCGCGGCCGTGCACCTGGTCTGCGAAATCCTCTCGCCGAGCAACGCGTCCACCGACCGGGTGCTGAAAATGCACTACTACGCCACCGCCGCCATCCCCTGGTACCTGCTGGTGGAGCAGGACACCGGCGCACTGCACCTGTACCGGCTCCGGGGCAGCCACTACGTCGAGCAGTCGGTGACCAAGCCCGGCGACATCCTGCACCTCACCGAACCGGTGATCGCCGAGATCAACCCGACCGCACTGCTGCCCCGCCACTGATCGGCAATCTCGTTTAGGGTCGGGTCATGACCCACTTCGACGTGGCCACGGCCGCGGTGCAGGCAGCGCTGGACGCGGGCGCGCGCTACGCCGACGCACGGGTGATGCACCGGCGCTACGAGTCGATGTCCGCCCGCAACGGCGAGATCGAGCAACTCACCCAGGACGAGGACGCGGGCATCGGCGTACGCGCACTGGTCGGGTCGAGTTGGGGCTTCTTCGCCGTACCCGAACTCTCCGACGCCGCCGCCCGCGCGGCCGGCACCCGCGCCGCGCGGATCGCCACGGCCAGCGCCCGCGTGCCCGGTCCCGCCGTCGACCTGGTCCCGACCGGCGGGCAGAGCGGCACCTGGGCCTCGGCCTGCGAGGCGGACCCGCTCTCGGTCGCCCTCGCCGACAAGGGCGACCTGCTGGTGCACGCGACCAAGCTCTCGCACGAGCACGGCGCGGACCTCGCCGAGGGGCGCTACCAGATCTGGGACACCAGCAAGTGGTTCGTCTCCAGCGAGGGACACCGGATCGACCAGCGCATCCGCGAGTGCGGCGCGGGCATCTCCGCCACCGTGATCGGCGACGGCGAGACCCAGCGCCGCTCCTACCCCAGCTACCGCGGCCAGTACGGCACCAGCGGCTGGGAGCTGATCGACTCGCTCGACCTCGGCGCGCACGCCGCCCGGATCGCCGAGGAGGCCCGCGAGCTGCTCACCGCGCCGATGTGCCCGTCCGGCGAGACGACCCTGATCCTCGGCGGCGAACAGCTCGCGTTGCAGATCCACGAGTCGGTCGGACACGCCATCGAACTCGACCGGATCCTCGGCTGGGAGGCCGCCTTCGCCGGCACCTCGTGGCTCGACCTCAACCAGCTCGGCAGCCTGCGGTACGGCTCCGAGCTGATGAACATCACCATCGACCCGACCATCCCCGGCGCGCTGGGCAGCTTCGGCTTCGACGACGAGGGCACCCCGGCGGCGAAACGCGACGCGGTCCGCGAGGGCCGCTGGGTCGGTGTCCTGGCCGGACGCGACTCGGCCGCCGTCGCCGGTCTCGACTACGCCGGCAGCGTGCGCTCCGACGGTTGGTCGCGGCTGCCGATGGTACGGATGACGAACGTCGGCCTGGAGCCGGGACCGCACAGCCTGGACGAGATCATCGACGCCACCGACGACGGCATCCTGATGGACATCAACCGATCTTGGTCGATCGACGACAAACGGCTCAACTTCCAGTTCGGCTGCGAGGTCGGCTGGGAGGTCAAGAACGGTCGACGGGGACGGATGCTGCGCAACCCCACCTACACCGGCATCGGGCCGCAGTTCTGGCGCTCGATGGACATGCTCTCCGGCGAGTCGATCGCCTGGGGAACCCCCAACTGCGGCAAGGGCCAGCCCGGCCAGATCGGCCACACCGGCCACCCGGCCGCACCGGCCCGCTTCACGAACGTACGGGTGGGGGTGCGCGGATGACCGGCACGGCACCAGCGGCGGTACGCGACAAGCGAAGGGAACTGTCTCGATGAGCCGGGAACTCGATCTCGCCGGTCGAGTGGTGGAACTGGTCCGGGAGATCGCCGGCCCGGAGGCCGAGGCCGAAGCCGCCGCCACGTACACCGACCGGGCGTTGACCCGGTTCGCCAACTCGTCGATCCACCAGAACGTGGCCGACGAGACCACCGGGCTCCGGCTGCGGCTGCACGTGGACGGCCGGACCGCCGCCGGCTCCAGCACCGTCGTCACCGACGAGGGACTGCGCGTCCTGGTGGAGCGGACCGTGGCCGCCGCCCGGCTCTGCCCGCCCGACCCGGCCTGGCCGGGACTGGCCCCGGCATCCCCGGTCGCACCGGGCAACTGGGACTCCGCCACCGCGCACGCGTCACCGGACGAGCGGGCCGACCGGGTCCGGGCGTTCGTCGACGCGGCCGGCGGACTGGAGACGGCCGGCTACTGCCGTACGGTGAACTGGGCCGGCGCGTTCGCGAACAGTGCCGGGCAGGCGGTGACCGGTCGGTCGGCCGAGGCGGCGATGGACGGGATCGCCCGAACCGGCGGCATCGACGGGGTGGCCAGGCGCAACACCGGCCGCCTATCCGATCTGGACGGTGCGGTGCTCGGCGCCCGCGCCGCGGCGAAGGCCCGCGCCGGGGCGGCACCGATCGAGCTGGCACCGGGACGCTACGAGGTCGTGCTGGAACCGACCGCGGTGGTCGACATCCTGCAAAACCTGGCGATCTTCGGCTTCAACGGCAAGGCGTACAACGAGCGTCGGTCCTTCGCCGAACCGGGCGTGGCGCAGTTCGACCCGGCGATCACGCTGGTCGACGACGCGCTCGACACGCTCGGCCTGCCGTACGACACCGAGGGCACGCCCAAGCGCCGGGTCGCGCTGGTCGAGCGGGGCGTCACGCGTACGGTCACGCACGACCGCCGGACCGCGGCCGAGGCCGGCGCGACCTCGACCGGGCACGCGCTCGCCGGTGGCCCGTCCTTCGGCGCGGTGCCGACCAACCTGCGCCTGCTGCCCGACGGGCAGGACGAGAACGGCAGCGGGCCGACCGAGGTCGCCGGGCCCGTCGTCGACTCCGACACCGCCGCCCTGATCGTCGGAGTACGGCGTGGACTGCTGGTCACCGACTTCTGGTACACCCGCGTGCTGGACCCGAAGTCCCTGGTCGTCACCGGTCTGACCCGCAACGGGGTGTGGCTGGTCGAGGACGGCGAGGTGACCACGGCGGTACGGAACTTCCGCTTCACCCAGTCGTACCCACAGGCGCTCGCCCCCGGTGGAGTGCTCGGCGTCGGCCGGTACGCGTCGCTGCTGCCGGACAGCTGGGACGCCTCCTGGTGGTCGGCGCCGGCCCTGCGGCTCGCCTCGTGGAACTTCACCGGCGGCGCCTCCGGCTGACCAGCGGCGTCACCCACGCTCACGACCATGAGTGAAGTTCTGCACAACCATGGCCGGAATAGGGGCTGGGACTTTCGTAACCGGTAGGACACACGCGAGACTCCCTTGCGCATCGTGCGCTCGGCGTGCGGCGTAACGTGTACGCCGAACTGCGCCGGAAGGCATAGGTCCTGGTGTACTACGCGCGGGTGGCGCGGTTGTGGGTTCGCATCGCTGCCTCCGCGCGCCCCCGCCGGAACACCATCCGTGCCCGTCAGCCAGACAGGGCCCTGTCAGGGAGACATAGGAATGACTACGACGGCAACGAGGCCGGGGGGTGCGCGCACGCGCGCCGCCATTGCGGCGAGGACGTTGCGTACCGACCGCTGGTGGCTCGCACCGCTGATCACGGTTATCGGGCTCGGCGCCTGGGTCACCTACGCCACGGTCCGGGTGTTCATGCACGACTTTTACTGGGTCGACGACTATCACTACCTTACCCCGTTCTACTCGCCGTGCGTGACCGAACGGTGTCTGCCCGAAGCGGCGCACTTCGGCCGGGTGCTGCCGGGCTGGTGGATCATCCCGGACGCCGCGCTGACCCTGCCGTTCCTGTTGCTGTTCCGGCTCACCTGCTACTACTACCGCAAGGCCTACTACCGGGCCTTCTGGCTCTCCCCGCCGGCCTGCGCGGTCCCGGACGGGCACAAGACCTACAGCGGCGAGACCCGGTTCCCGCTGATTTTCCAGAACGCGCACCGGTACGCGTTCTACGCCGCCGGAGTCATCTCGCTGATCAATACCTGGGACGCCGTGCTCGCCTTCCGCAGCCCCGAGGGCTTCGGTTTCGGTCTGGGCAACGTGATTCTCTGGGTAAACGTGATCATGCTGTGGGCGTACACGCTTTCCTGCCACTCCTGCCGGCACATCGCCGGTGGTCGGCTCAAGCACTTCTCCAAGCACCCGGTGCGCTACCGCTTCTGGACCTTCGTGTCCAAGCTCAACGTCCGGCACATGCAACTCGCCTGGATCACGCTGGGCACGCTGGCGTTCACCGACTTCTACATCATGGCGCTGTCCGCCGGCTGGTTCGGCGACCTGCGGTTCATCAACTGAGGGCCTGACATGACTACGCGAATCGAACGGCACCACTACGATGTCGTCGTGATCGGGGCCGGCGGCGCCGGCCTGCGGGCGGCGATCGAGGCTCGGATGGCCGGCAAGCGCACCGCCATCATCTCCAAGTCCCTGTTCGGCAAGGCGCACACGGTGATGGCCGAGGGCGGCGCGGCAGCGGCCATGGGGAACGTGAACAGCCGGGACAACTGGCAGGTCCACTTCCGGGACACCATGCGCGGCGGCAAGTTCCTGAACAACTTCCGGATGGCCGAGCTGCACGCAAAGGAATCGCCGCAGCGAATCTGGGAGCTGGAGACGTACGGTGCGCTCTTCGACCGCACCAAGGACGGCAAGATCTCGCAGCGCAACTTCGGCGGCCACGAGTACCCGCGGCTGGCGCACGTCGGCGACCGGACCGGGCTGGAACTGATCCGTACCCTGCAACAGAAGATCGTCTCGTTGCAGCAGGAGGACAAGCGGGAGTTCGGCGACTACGACGCCCGGATCAAGGTGTTCGCCGAGACCACCATCACCGAGCTGCTGCTCGACTCCTCCGGTCCGGACGGGCCCCGGGTCGCCGGTGCGTTCGGCTACTACCGGGAGTCCGGCGAGTTCGTGCTGTTCGAGGCGCCGTCGGTGGTGCTGGCGACCGGTGGGGTCGGCAAGTCGTACAAGGTCACCTCGAACTCCTGGGAGTACACCGGCGACGGGCACGCGCTGGCCCTGCGCGCCGGCGCCACCCTGATCAACATGGAGTTCCTCCAGTTCCACCCGACCGGCATGGTCTGGCCGCCCTCGGTGAAGGGCATCCTGGTCACCGAGTCCGTCCGGGGTGACGGCGGCGTACTGAAGAACTCCGACGGCAAGCGGTTCATGTTCGACTACGTCCCCGACGTCTTCCGCAAGCAGTACGCGGAGACCGAGGAGGAGGCCGACCGCTGGTACTCCGACCCGGACAACAACCGCCGCCCGCCGGAACTGCTCCCCCGCGACGAGGTCGCCCGCGCGATCAACAGCGAGGTGAAGGCGGGTCGCGGCACCCCGGCCGGCGGTGTCTACCTGGACATCGCCAGCCGACTGCCAGCCGAGGAGGTCAAGCGCCGACTGCCGTCGATGTACCACCAGTTCAAGGAGCTGGCCGACGTCGACATCACCAAGCAGCCGATGGAGGTCGGTCCGACCTGCCACTACGTGATGGGCGGGGTCGAGGTCGACCCGGACACCGCGGCGGCACACGGGCACATCCAGGGGCTGTTCGCCGCCGGTGAGGTCTCCGGCGGCATGCACGGGTCCAACCGGCTCGGCGGCAACTCCCTGTCCGACCTGTTGGTCTTCGGCCGGCGCGCGGGCGGCCACGCGGCCGCGTACGCCGATGGGCTGACCGCGCGCCCGAAGGTGTCGGCGACCGACGTCGCGGCCTCGGTGGACCGGGCGCTGGCCCCGCTGGAGCGACCCGACGGCGAGAACCCGTACAAGCTCCAGCAGGACCTCCAGGCGGTGATGGGCGACCTGGTCGGCATCATCCGGCGCAAGGGCGAGCTGGAGGACGCCCTGGTCCGCCTGGCCGACCTGCGCGAACGGGTGGCGAAGGTCGGGGCGACCGGTGGCCGGCGGTACAACCCGGGCTGGCACCTGGCGCTCGACCTGCGCAACATGCTGGTCGTCTCGGAGTGCACCGCGAAGGCGGCGCTGGAGCGGGAGGAGTCGCGCGGCGGGCACACCCGGGAGGACTTCCCGAAGATGGCGCCGGACTGGCGCATGGTCAACCTGGTCTGCTCGCTCGACGGCGACAAGGTACGGCTGGAGCACAAGCCCCTGCCGAAGATGCGGGCCGAGCTGATCCAGCTCTTCGACCGCACGGAGCTGTCCAAGTACCTGACCGAAGACGAGTTGGCCGACTTCGACGCCCTCAGCGAGGGCGTCCACACCGGCGGCGTGCACGCGCAGGAGGCGGGCAAGTAATGGGTACGAAGCGCCACTTCAAGGTCTGGCGGGGCGACGAGACCGGCGGCGACCTACAGGACTACCAGATCGAGGTGAACGAGGGCGAGGTTGTCCTCGACGTCATCCACCGGCTCCAGGCCACCGAGGCGCCCGACCTGGCCTGCCGCTGGAACTGCAAGGCCGGCAAGTGCGGCTCCTGCTCGATGGAGATCAACGGCATGCCCCGGCTGGGCTGCATGACCCGGATGTCGACGTTCGAGGAGACCGACACGGTCACGGTCACCCCGCTGCGTACGTTCCCGGTGATCCGGGACCTGGTCACCGACGTCTCGTTCAACTACGAGAAGGCCCGGGAGACCCCCGCGTTCGCCCCGCCGGCCGACCTCGCCCCCGGCGAGTACCGGATGAAGCAGGTCGACGTCGAGCGGTCGCAGGAGTTCCGCAAGTGCATCGAGTGCTTCCTGTGCCAGAACACCTGCCACGTGGTACGTGACCACGAGGAGAACAAGAAGGCGTTCGCCGGTCCCCGGTTCTTCATCCGGGCCGCCGAGTTGGACATGCACCCGCTCGACGCCAAGACCGACCGCAAGGAGTACGCCCAGGCGTCACAGGGCCTCGGCTACTGCAACATCACCAAGTGCTGCTCGGAGGTCTGCCCCGAGCACATCAAGATCACAGACAACGCGATCATCCCGATGAAGGAACGCGTGGTCGATCGCAGGTACGATCCTCTTGTGTGGCTAGGTAGCAAGATCTTCCGACGAGGTCAGACGGACGGCGACGAGAGCGGTGCACGCACCGACCCGGCCGTCCCCGACGCGAACTCCCACGGGGGCGCGTCCGGTGACGTGGCCGCCGAGGAGCAGGGGCTGCGCGGGGTGAACTGGCACCGGCAGGTGCCGCACCCGACCACCCCCATGGTGGACGAGCGGGGCAAAATGCCGCTCAGCGAGTTCACCTTCGACCGGCCGGCCGCCCCGTCCCCCTTCGGCGACGACATCACCTTCCCCCTGCCGGCCGACCACCTCAACTACGCCCACCCGGACCAAAAGGACTAACCCACCCAGCAACTCGCACGTCACGAGGGATCGGCGCCAACCCGCCGATCCCTCGTGTTTTCCCCCGCCCCCTCCCCCGCGCCCCGCGCCGCCCCCTCTAGCCCGCGATCTAGGGCAAATGGTGGTGGATGGAGATCCACTAGCACGTATTTGCCCTAGATCGCGGGCTAGGCGGGGCTAGAGGGGGCTAGCGGGGGTGGGAGGGGAGGAGGAGGGGGCGTAGGGATGGGATGAGGGGTTCGTCGGCGGGGAGCCAGGGGACGTGGTCGAGTTCGTCGGCCGTGAGCCAGCGCAGCTCGGCGTGCTCCAGCCGCTGCGGGCGGTCGGGGCCGAGGAGGCGGGCCCGGTAGACCCGGAGCACCGCCCGACCGTGGGCGAGCGGTACGTCCGTACCCACGCGGTCGCCGACCTCGATCCGGACGGCCAGTTCCTCGGCGCACTCGCGTACCAGGGCGGCGATCTCGGTTTCGCCCGGTTCGACCTTCCCGCCGGGAAACTCCCATTTCCCGGCTGCCTCCGGCGGCTTCGCTCGGGCACAGCCGAGCACCCGGCCCTCCTCGATGATGGCGGCCCCGACAATCACCCTGATTCTTCGCACTGTGTGATCAGTCGGCTCGGTAATGTAGCCGGCGCCGTTGTCCTCACTCGCCCGTTCGGTCTGCACGGGCATCAACGGTGCCAGATCAATCGGCGATTCGGGTGCCGTGGGTAGACCGTAGGGCAAAAGAACACGGAACTGTGGACGTGGACACACCAGCCGGCCGGGCGACAGACTAGGGGACACCGACTAGGACACGGGATAGCGACGATTTGGCCACAAGCCGGCAACGACGCTTGGGAGGCATCGTGAAGCGTGCGCTCTGGCGCAACCGATCCCAGCGTGACTACCTGACGGACGCGCTCACCCTACTGCCCGGCTGGCTTCGCGAGGGACGCCAACTCAAGCGCACCCTCATTATCGACGATACCCAGCACGCGGCGCTGACCGAACGCATCAAGATCGCCGCAGACGCGGTACACATCCGGCCGGAGATGCGACGGCTCGACGGCCACACCCAGATCAAGATCGGTGCACCGGACGAGGACACGATCACCGAGAACGTGGTCACCCTCGCTGCCCGGATCGAGGATGTCTACCGCAGCCTGACCAGCAGCGACTGACCCCGGCGAGCCGACCGCGCTCACCGCTCGGTGGCGGCCTCGGCGGCCTCGTGGGTCAGCCGGTTGGCATCGTCCCGTTCGATCCCGGTGGCCCTCAGCAGGTCGATCGCCGCAGATCTGATCTGCGCCACGACCGCCGCGCCCGACAGGCCGACCCCCTCCTCGTAGCCCAGCGTCGCCTCGTGCACCGCGCGGAGCACCCGCCTGCGCGCCTCCTCCGGGACCCGACCGTGGCGGAACTCGTCGTGCAGCATCAGCACCGCCTCGGACAGCCGGTCGACCGCGATCGGCAGACCCGCGGGCAGCGGCTCGTCGTCCTCGACCAGGCCGACGGCGCGCCGGGCCAGCCCCCGGCTGCTCCAGACCGCGTGGTCCATGTGCTCGGCACCCTGGGCGAACAGCGCCAGGGTCTGCCGTCGATGCCAGCGGGCGGGAGACAGCTGTACGACCTCCTTCGCGCCCTCCACCGCCGTCTTGAGGTTCTCCAGGTCGGATTCGATCGCTATCAGACCCTCCACGGCGCGACTCAGCCGGGCGCTGTCCCGGGCGGCCATGGCCTGCCCGGTCGCCTTCAACTGCCGGGCCAGTTCCTCAATCGGATAACTGGCCGCCCGCTGCACCACCCGACGCGGATTCAGCGGCAGGAGCAGCAGTACCACCACCAACCCCACCCCACCGCCGATGAGCGCGTCCACGAACCGCGGATACTCAAGTTCGCCCACCTCCGGAGACAGGGCGGCGATCAGCACCGCCGTACCGCCCGCCTGGGCGACCAGCACGCCCCGGCCGCTGAGCAGGATCGCCCCGATCACGGCGAGCCCGACGATCAGCCCCAACTGCCACGGGCCGTTACCGGCGAACAGCATCAGCACGTCACCGATCCCGATGCCCACGGCGACCCCGAGGATCAGCGCGATGGTGCGGTGCAGTCGCTGCCCGACCGACGAGGCGATCGTGCCCACCGCCGCGGCCGGCGCGAACACCGGTTGCGGGGTGTTCAGGATCTCGTGCGCGATCCCCCAGGAGAGCGCCGCCGCGACTCCGGCCTGGACCGCGACCATGATGTTGATCTCGATCTGGCGGAACCGGTCACGGACCTTCACCCGGCTGGCCGCGGCCCATCCGCTGAGGATCGCGTCGACGCGTTTCGTGATCGAGTCGGCCGGCAGCGCGGGGAGGCGCTGCCGGGTGGAGCCGATCCGGACCGAGATCACGGCGGGAATTACCCGCTGCGGACCGGGACGAACCCGTTGCCGTCGTCGTGGGTGGCGGGTGGCGCACCGCTCCTACCCTCGACGGTATGGCCAACAACGTCACGTATGACCGGCGCGAGCAGTTCCAGCAGATCCAGAGCGGACTGCTCGACGGCGAAGAGATCATCGCGGTCTACGACGCGATCGGCGCCGGCACCGGTTTCGTCGGGCTCACCAACCGCCGCGTGATCATCCAGGACAAGTCGTTCGTGGGAAAGAAGTTCGCCATCACCAGCATTCCGTACTCGAAGATCACCAGCGTCAGCGTGGTGAGCAACAAGTCCTGGGGCGGCTCGTTCTTCTCCACCGGCGCGATCGCCATCCACGTCGGTACGCACACCTACGAGGTCGAGTTCCGTGGCGACCAGAAGAGCCACCACGTACACAACGTGATCCTGCACTTCATCTCGTAGGGCCGACTCAGATCGGAGCGGCGCACGCCCAGTGGCGGAAGTCCCCGGTACGGCTCCAGACGGTCCGGGCGGCCCGTACGTTCCACGGCAGGTCCAGCGCGACACGTGACTCGACCCCGAGCGCGATCAGTTCCCGGTCGGAGAACTGGAAGAGACCCCACCGGCGCGATCCGTCCGGGGCACCCGTGATCCAGTACGGATCCAGCTGTGACAGACAGGTGGCAAGCTGTACGGCTCCCGCCGGATCCTCCGGGAACGCCTCCCGCAGGGTCCGCTGCCTCCGCCGCAGACGGTCAGCAGCGCGACAACCGGATCCTCACGGGGCAGGGTGGCCCGGCCGAGCATGGTGGCCAGCGTGCTGCGGGGTGACCAGAGACCGGCTGCGGCGGAGCGGGCGCTCGATCTCCCGGTAGGTCAGGCCAGACTGTTCCCGGACCTCTCGCAGCAGCGCGACGTACTCACCGGCGGTGAGCACCGAGGCGACATCGGTCCGGTAGGGGTCGTTACCCGACACATGTTCCCGGCGGGGCGCGGGGCGGCCCGACCGGGTGCCGGGCTGTGGTGCTGATGGGTCCAAGCACCGGCCACGAGGGGTGATTGGTTCCGACGGCTGACCGCAGGTGCCGGAACCATTCCCCCGGCCCCTACGGTCAGCCGCGCCAGAGGAACAGCTCGGTGTCGGGCACCCGCTCGGCGAAGATTCCGTGGTCGGCCGACCGGTGCAGCAGGCCGCGCAGATCGTCCTCGAACCGACCCCGGCGCTCACCGAACAGGTGCGGCGCCGAGAACGACAGTGAGTAGACCGTGGCCACCACGTCGTCGACCGT
This sequence comes from Micromonospora sp. NBC_01699, assembly GCF_036250065.1. Lineage (NCBI taxonomy): Bacteria > Bacillati > Actinomycetota > Actinomycetes > Micromonosporales > Micromonosporaceae > Micromonospora > Micromonospora sp. NBC_01699. The sequence goes on from NZ_CP109199.1 coordinate 7,146,894, forward strand.
ACGCTCCAGGACGGCTCCGGCCGGCACCCGCAACCGCTGCGGGGCGGCAAAGCCCGCTCGGCTCAGCACGTCCGCCTCGTCGCCCGGTGTCCCATGCCGCAGCACACCCTTACCGGCTCGGCGTACCGGCCCCAGGTAGTCGCTGACCAGTTCCGCGATGGCGGCGTACGGCGGCACCGGGAACGGAAGGTCGCTGGTCGGCACCGGCTCCTTGGCGTCGCTCATCTGGACGAAGGCGCCACCCGGTTGCAGCATGCCGCGGATCGTCGCGGCCACCCGGTCGCGCTCCATCCAGTGGAAGGACTGCGCGAACAACGCCAGCCGGAAGGTGCCGAGTCCGGCGGGCAGGTCCTCGGCGCGGGCGCGTACCCAGCTGACGTTGCCGATGCCGTCGCGCTCGGCACGCCGCCGGGCCTCGGTGAGCATGTCGGTGTCCGGGTCGATTCCCACGGCCTGCTCGAACGAGCCGGCCAGCGGCAGGGTGGCGGTGCCGGGCCCGCAGCCGACATCTAGCAGGCGACCGGTGCCGTCGAGCGCCAGCGCATCGGTCAGCGCATCGACAAACCCGGGAGCGTACGGCAGCCGGCCCGCCTCGTAGTAGGGCGCGCTGCCCCGGAACAGGGACTCGTCCCACTCCCAGCCAACGGGCATCCGGGACTCCTCAGACGGTGAACTGGAACTCGACCAATCGACGCAATCATGCCGGCTGGTGCCCACCTCGCACCATGTCGAGCACTTCGCGGAAGTCGGCGGCCTCGGTCTCCCCGGGGTAGCGCCTGCTCAGCTCGCCGTCGAGTTCCCCGGCGACCATCAGGAGGGACGGCAGGGACTTCCTCGTCCCGCCCAGAGCGCCGATCCCGGTCGCGACCGCCTGCTCCAGCTCCCCGTCCCGGGCCGCCACGGCCGCGAGCGTCAGCCGGGCCTCGGCCATTCGCATGGGCGGGCGTTCCCCATCGGGTCCGGTGCCGAGTTCGAGCACCGTTTGCGCATGGTGTGCCGCGCGCTCGTCGTCGCGGGCGAGGCGGTAGGCGTCCATCGCGTAGAAGTCCCACTTGTCTGGGTCAACCACGAAGTGGTGATCCGTGCGGCTCGGGTACGGCATGTCGGCCAGGCGCTCCCGGCCCCATTCGAGGATGTCGCGAACGGCTCCGGTGTCCCGGAGCCGGGCGTACGCCTTTGCCTTTTGTCCGGCGAGTTGGACGGCTGCGGACCCGTTTGGCGCGGCGGCCTGGCCGGTCTCGGCCGCATCGAGCACATCCCGGTACCGGGACTGGGTGAGCGCGAACCACGCGGCCATCTCATACGCCCAGCCGACGATCTCCGGGTTTCCGCCTTCCCTGCCCAGCTCCAGCGCGCCCAGCCGGGTCGCTTCCGCACCGACCCGCATCCCCATGTCGTATTCGAGGCAGGCGGTGAGCAGGGTCAGCCAGCCCGCCGCCGTGAGAAGTTCCTTGTGTGTGGCCAGCCCAACGGGTTGGTGGAGGAGCCTTGTCACCTCCCCCAGCCAGCCATGCGCTTTCCTCCGCAAGGTGGCTGCCTCGCGGACGGGGTACTCACAGCACAGCTCGAATGCGGCGGCCTGGATGGACTCGGCGGTCCCGGGCGTGACGGCACCCGCTCGCATCCGCTGCAACAGCTCGACGGTCTGCCACGGGCGGGATTGATCGAGGTCCCATCGCCTCGACTGTGCCTCAGCCACGATCTGGGCCAGCTCACCGCCGGTGCCGAGCGCCTGGTCGAGAGCACGCGCGAGATCCGCGTTCGGGGGCCTCTTCCCGCGTTCGACACGGGAGAGGTGACCGGGGTCGAGGTGAGCGAGCCGGGCGACTTCGCGCAAGGCCAGCTCGCCACGGAGCCGCCGCACCGCCTGTCCGAACGTCTCCATCGCCCGCTCCCCGAACGTGGGCCTCCCCAGCGCCGCGCGTTGCCAGCTCTGGCAACGGCGTGGTGGCAACGTGGCGCCCCTGCTGCTTCCCGTGCGTAAGCGCGAGGCTACACCTGGAGACAGCGACTCAACTCTTAGGCATCAACCGCTGTCCCGATGATCGAGGGAGGCGGAACCGTGATACGACACCAGCGGCGGAGCTGGCTACTGACCGGGTGGTCCAAGCGGCACCGACAGACGGCGCTCGATGCTGCGGCGGCTCAGAAGACCGAACAGAAGGGTGACCCGGCAACGGAGGCTACCGAGCTGTTACGGGTGGTGCCCGTCGCGAACAATCCGGCGGATGCGCTCGCGGAGCAGACGGTGGTCCCCGTGCTGGCCCGATTCGATCCAACCAGTTCGAACGGGAGGCCGAACTCGTGACGATCCTTGCGGTGGGTCCGCATGAACTACCTCGTAGCGAACTGGTCGAGGTGTGGTTCGACTCCGGTAGCGGCTCGGTGGGACAGCGGGCCATGGTTGCCGCGAAGCGGCTGACTCTCTCCGATCGCGACCGGGGGCAGGGTGTGACAGCGCTGTACGAGTGCGAGTCGGACGACTGCCGAGGCTGACCCGAACAGCTCCCGGCACGACCGAACCTCGGCGACACGCCGGGGCTCTGTCGTGTTCGGCGTCAGGTGGCCGAAACGGGTTCGGGCCGATGGCGGCCCATCGTGGACCGGCTCTCCTGGCCAGCCAGGCGAGTTCATCACACTGACGCTCGGGGCATGGCCAACAGGCAGCAGATCTAGGGACTGACGAAGGGGCAATTTGTGCGTCCATCCCGCCAGCGGCGATGCTCGGCGCTCGTCGGAGGGCCCGTCCGCTTGCCGAGAACGCGACTGCTTCGCCGTGCCCAGACGTTGAACCTGGACTCGACCGGATTCCGTCGCCGTGCAACACCGGGATGGTCGAGCTCAGCGGGCCGGAGCCGTGACTACCGAATGCTACCGTGACGGCATGACTGCGGTGCCCGAGTGGATGCGGCCGCCTCGCCCCGAGGGGTGGTACGCCGACGATCTTGACAAACTCGCCGAAGCACCCCGTCATACCGAACTGATCGATGGAGCCCTCGTCTTCATGATGTCTCCCCAGCGGGTCTGGCACGCACGGGTGGTGACCGCGCTGGTGAACAGCATCACTGACCAGGCACCGCCAGGCGTCGAGGTCGACCGGGAGATCACGATCCGACTCGACAGATGGAATCGTCCCGAGCCCGACCTCTTGGCCGCAGCAGCATCCTACGATCCGTCCCGAACGTTCTACACGCCTGAGGAGACTCTTCTGGTCGTGGAGGTGGTCTCCCCCGAGTCAGCCCACCGCGATCGTACGGTCAAGCTGCGCAAATACGCGGAAGCCGGCATCGCCAACTACTGGCGCATCGAGGAGGAGGATGGATCACCTGTGGTCCACGCCTATGAACTCGACGTGCCCACCCGGTCGTATGTGCCGACCGCAATTCATCGAAGCGAGCTGCGCACCACGACACCGTTCACGATCACCCTCGATCTGAATGGGCTGGCGCCCGGACGCAAGGGCTGAGCCGGGCGCCGACTCCGTCAGAGGTTGAACCGGAACGTCACTACACGTTGAACCGGAACTCGACCACGTCGCCGTCCTGCATGACGTAGTCCTTGCCCTCCAGCCGGACCCGGCCGGCCGCCTTCGCCGCCGCCATCGAGCCGGCGGTGACCAGATCCTCGTACGAGACGATCTCGGCCTTGATGAAGCCGCGCTGGAAGTCGGTGTGGATCACCCCGGCTGCCTCGGGTGCGGTCGCCCCGACCGGGATGGTCCAGGCACGCGCCTCCTTCGGCCCGGCGGTCAGGTACGTCTGGAGCCCGAGCGTACGGAAGCCGACCCGGATGAGCTGGTCCAGCCCCGGCTCCGGCTGCCCGATCGACTCCAGCAGCTCGCGGGCCTCCTCCGCCGGCAGGTCGATCAGCTCCGACTCGACCTTGGCGTCCATGAACACCGCCTCGGCCGGCGCGACCAGCAGGCGCAACTCGTCGAGAAAATCGGCGTTGCCGAGTTCGGCCTCGTCGACGTTGAAGACGTACAGGAAGGGCTTGGCTGTCAGCAGGTGCAGCTCGCGCAGGTGCTCCACCTCGATGCCGGCGCGGGCCGCACCGGAGTAGAGGGTCACGCCGGTGTTGAGCAGCTCGGACGCCTTCTTGGCCGCCTCGACCGCCGCCGCCCGGTCCTTGCGCATCCGGGCTTCCTTCTCCAGCCGGGGCAGCGCCTTCTCCAGCGTCTGCAAATCGGCGAGAATCAGCTCGGTGTTGATCGTCTCGATGTCGTCGGCCGGTGAGACCTTGCCGTCGACGTGCACCACGTTCGGGTCGGAGAAGGCCCGGACCACCTGGCAGATCGCCGCCGCCTCGCGGATGTTGGCGAGGAACGCGTTGCCCCGGCCCTGCCCCTTGGAGGCGCCCCGGACCAGGCCGGCGATGTCGACGAAGGTCACCGGCGCGGGAAGGATCTTCTGCGAGCCGTGGATCTCGGCGAGCTTGTCCAACCGCTCGTCCGGCAGCCCGACCACGCCCGTGTTGGGCTCGATCGTCGCGAACGGGTAGTTCGCGGCCAGCACGTCGTTCTTGGTCAGGGCGTTGAAGAGCGTGCTCTTGCCGACGTTGGGCAGGCCGACGATACCTAGCGAGATAGCCACGACAGACCAGCATACGCAAGGGCCCCGGTACCCCCGCCGGGACGGCTGCACGGTGACGTCCGAATCCCGCTAGCACGGGGTCGGATCACGGGGCACGATCGGTGACATGGAGTTGGACTTCGAGCGGTGCTACCGGGCGGTCGACAGCCGTGACCAGCGGTTCGACGGCTGGTTCTATACCGGCGTACGGACCACCGGCATCTACTGCCGGCCGTCCTGCCCAGCTGTCACGCCCAAGCGGGAGAACGTCGACTTCTTCCCGTCGGCCGCCGCCGCACAGCGGACCGGGCTGCGGGCCTGCCGCCGGTGCCGGCCGGACGCGGCACCCGGCTCACCCGACTGGGACGTGCGGGCCGACGTGGTCGGCCGGGCGATGCGACTGATCGCCGACGGGGTGGTCGACCGGGACGGCGTACCGGGGCTGGCCGCCCGGCTCGGCTACACCGAACGTCACCTGCACCGGATGCTCACCGCCCAGGTCGGCGCCGGGCCGCTGGCCCTGGCCCGCGCCCAACGCGCGCAGACCGCCCGGATCCTGATCGAGACCACCGACCTCGGCCTGGCCGAGATCGCGTTCGCCGCCGGTTTCGGCAGCGTACGGCAGTTCAACGACACGATCCGGGAGGTGTACGCCGCCGTCCCGTCGCAGCTTCGGGCGACCGCCCGGCATCGGCCGTCCGGTACCGGGGCGGGCACGGTCTCGCTGCGGCTGGCGTACCGGGCGCCGTTGCATGTCGACGCGCTGCTCGACTTCTTCGCCCTGCGGGCCCTGCCGGGGGTGGAACGGGTCGGCGACGGGTCGTACGCCCGTGCGCTGCGGCTCCCGCACGGCCCGGCCGAGGCGACCCTGACCCCACAGCCGGGGTACGTGGCGGCGACCCTGCGCCTTGCCGACGTACGCGATCTGGCGCCCGCGGTGGCCCGCTGCCGCCGGCTGCTCGACCTGGACGCCGACCCGGAGGCGGTGGACGGCACCCTGGCCGCCGACCCCGCGCTCACCGCCTCGGTCGCGAAGGAACCCGGCGTACGGGTACCGCGTGCCGTCGACGGTTTCGAGATGGCCGTCCGGGCGATCGTCGGCCAGCAGGTCTCCGTCGCCGGTGCCCGAACCGTGCTCGGCCGGCTGATCGGCGCCACTCCGACCGAGCGGGAGCCCACCGAGCCCGTCCGGCCAGCCGAACCCGCCGAACCGGACAGCGGCACCGGCGGCGGCGAACCGGGTCTGCGGGCGTTTCCGTCGGCGGCGGACCTGCTCGCCCTGCCGGACTCCGCGTACGGCATGCCGGCCGCCCGTCGGGAGACGATCCGTACGGTGGCCCGAGCGGTCGCCGACGGCACCCTCGACCTCGATCCGGGGGCGGACCGGGAGCAGCTCACCGCCCAACTGACCGACCTGCCCGGCATCGGCCCGTGGACCGCCGCGTACGTCCTGCTGCGCGCGGTCGGCGACCCGGACGTGTTCCTCCCCACCGACCTCGGCGTACGGCACGGCGCGACCGCGCTCGGCCTGCCCGACACACCATCGACCCTCGCCGAGTACGCCACCCGGTGGCGTCCCTGGCGCTCCTACGCCACTATCCGACTCTGGAGAGCAGCATGAACGAGCTGAACAGCAGCACCCTGGCCACCCCGACCGGTCCACTGACCATCCTCACCGGCCCCGACGGGCGGGTACGCGCGGCCGGTTTCACCGCCGACATCGAGCCGCTGCTGGCGGTCGTACACCCGAGTTTGCGCGCCCCGGTCCGGCCCCGCGCCGACCTCGGGGCGGTGACCGTCGCGGTCCGCTCCTATCTGGACGGTGAGCTGACGGCGATCGACGAGGTGCCGGTGGAGCAGTACACCGGCGGGGAGTTCATGACCCACGCCTGGCAGACCCTGCGCGAGGTCAAGCCGGGTGAGCCGGTGACGTACACCGGGTTTGCCGAACTGGCCGGCCGACCACGGGCGGTTCGCGCGGCCGCGGCGGCCTGCGCCCGCAACGCCGCCGCGCTCTTCGTCCCGTGCCACCGGGTGCTGCGCACCGACGGCGGCCTGGGCGGGTTCCGCTGGGGGTTGGAGGTGAAGAAGTGGCTGCTCGGTCATGAGCGGCAGTTGACGAAAAGCTGACTCCCACCAAATCGGCAGTTACCGATACCGTTCAGTAGTGCCTCCGGACAGTGATCGTGGCTCCACTTCCCGAGCGGGCACCAGTCCGCACTTCCCGCGCAACCTGTGGCGCCTGCGCCGCTACGTCCGCCCGTACGCCGGACAGCTCGGCTGGCTGCTGATCGCCGCGTTCGCGGCCACCGGGGCCAGCCTCGCCGTACCGCTGGTCATCCGGGAGGTGGTCGACGGCCCGATCGCGCGGCAGGACCCCGCCGGCCTGTTCCGGCTCGGCGCCCTGGCCCTGCTGTTCGGCCTGGCCGAGGCCGTGCTGATCTTCGTACGGCGCTGGGTGCAGTCGTCCACGGCGCTCGGCATCGAGTCCGCCATCCGCAACGACATCTATGCCCACCTGCAACAACTCCAGGTGGGCTTCCACGACCGCTGGCAGTCCGGCCAACTGCTCTCCCGGGTCACCACCGACCTCTCGGTGATCCGGCGGTTCCTCTCCTTCGGGCTGCTCTTCCTGATCGTCAACACCGGCACCTACCTCGCCGTGGTGGTGCTCCTGATCCACCTGCACTGGCCGCTCGGGCTGCTGGTCGCGGCGAGTGCGGTGCCGCTGTTCCTGATCAGTCGCCGGTTCACCCGCTCCTACCTGGCCGCCTCCCGGCAACTACAGGACGAGCAGGGCGACCTGGCCACCCTGGTCGAGGAGTCGACCCAGGGGCTGCGCACGATCAAGTCGTTCGGGCGGCGGCCGGAGATGGCGCACCGGTTCGCCGTACGGGCGCAGCAGTTGCACGACACCGCCACCGGCAAGGGCCGGCTGCTCGCCCGTACGTCGGCGGAGTTCGACCTGGTGCCGAACCTGACCCTGGCGGTGGTGCTGGTCGCCGGGGCGGTCGCGGTGGCCCGGGACGCGCTGACCATCGGCGAGCTGGTCGCCTTCGTCACGCTGCAACTGATGCTGATCTGGCCGATCGAGTCACTCGGCTGGATCATCGCGAACGGGCAGGAGGCGATCACCGCCGCCGACCGGATCCACGAGGTGCTCGACACCGCCCCGACGATCGTGGACCGCCCACACGCGGTCGCCTTGCACCCGCCGATGGTCCGTGGCCGGCTCCGGTTCGAAGGAGTCGGCTTCGGCTACCCCGGGGTGACCCGCCCGGTGCTGCGCGACGTCACCCTGGAGGTGGAGCCGGGCGAGACGATGGCGATCGTCGGCGCCACCGGATCCGGCAAGACCACCCTGCTGTCCCTGGTGCCCCGGCTCTACGACGTCACCGCCGGCCGGGTCACCCTGGATGGACGGGACATCCGGGACGTTCGGCTCACCAGCCTGCGTCGGGTCGTCGGGGTGGCGTTCGAGGAACCGACGCTGTTCTCCATGTCGGTCCGGGAGAACCTCACCCTGGGCCGGCCCGACGCCACCGACGACGAGGTCCGCGACGCGCTCGCGGTGGCCCAGGCCGATTTTGTGTACGACCTGCCGTGGGGACTGGCCACCAGGGTCGGCGAACAGGGGCTCTCCCTCTCCGGCGGGCAGCGGCAGCGACTCGCCCTGGCCCGCGCCGTACTCGGCCGACCGGGGGTGCTGGTGCTCGACGATCCGCTGTCCGCGCTCGACGTACACACCGAGGCACTGGTGGAGGCGGCCCTGTCGCGGGTACTGCGGAACACCACCGCACTGCTGGTGGTGCACCGGCCGTCGACCGTGGCGTTGGCCGACCGGGTGGCGTTGCTCGCCGACGGCCGGATCACCGCCGTCGGCACCCACTCGGAATTGCTCGCCACCGTGCCGGACTACCGGGCGGTCCTCTCCGCCGCCGGGGAGCCCGACGACTCCGGCCTGGTCCACTCGTGACCGCCGCGACCACGCCGATTCCCGACCCGGACGGCGGGCTGGCCGACTGGCGGGGCATCGCCACCGACCCGGATGCCGAGCGGACCACCGCCGAACACGGCGGTTCCCGCGCGCTCGCCCGGCTCCGGTCCCGCAGCCGGGCGCTGCTCGGCTCCCTGCTCCGGCCGCACCGTCGGCTGATCGGGGTGGCGGTGCTGCTGCTCCTGCTCCAGAACGCCGCCGGCATGGCCGGCCCGTACCTGGTGATGCTCGGCATCGACCGGGCCATCGACCCGTTGCGCGAGGGCGACCCGATGCTGCTGGTCGGGATCGCTATCGCGTTCGTCGCCGCGACCGCCGGCGAGTACGCGGGTAAGCGCGGTTTCCTCACCCTCTCCTCCCGGATCGGCCAGGCCGTCCTGATCGACCTGCGCCAGCGGGTGTACGACCACTTCCTGCGTCTGTCGGTCGGCTTCCACGAGCGGTACACCTCCGGCCGGGTGATCTCCCGGCTGACCAGCGACATGGACTCGATAGCGGAACTGGTCGACGGCGGCATCGACGACCTGGTGCTGGCCGGGCTCTCCATCGTCTCGGTCGCCGGGGTCCTGCTCTGGCTCGACCCGCCACTGGCCGCGGTGACCCTGCTCGCCTTCCCGTTCCTGCTGATCATCTCCCGCTGGTTCGCCCGCGCCTCCGGGCTCGCCTACCGCCGTACGCGGGAGGCGGTCGCCCTGGTGATCGTGCACTTCGTGGAGTCGCTCGGCGGGATCCGGGCGGTGCAGGCGTTCCGCCGCGAGCCGCGCAACCAGGACATCTTCGCCACCGTCAACGACGAGTACCGGCGGGCGAACCTGCGCGCCTTCCGGCTGATCGCCACCTACTCGCCCGGCATCAAGGTGATCGGCAACGTGACCGTGGCGGTGGTGCTGACCTACGGCGGCTGGCGGGTGCTGGGCGGCGACGCGGAGATCGGCGTACTGGCGGCGTTCCTGCTTTATCTGCGCCGGTTCTTCGAGCCGATGCAGGAGCTGAGCCAGTTCTACAACGCGCTCCAGTCGGCCACCGCGGCACTGGAGAAGCTCTCCGGGGTGCTCGACGAGCAGCCCGGCGTACCGGAACCGAAGAAGCCGGCGGTGCTGCCGGCCGGCGGCGGGGCGATCGACTTCCGCGGGGTGACCTTCGGCTACCGGGACGGGGCCCCGGTGCTGCCGGAGCTGACCCTGCGAATCCCGGCGGGGCAGATAGTGGCGCTGGTCGGTGCTACCGGGGCCGGCAAGTCCACGGTGGCCAAGCTGGTCGCCCGCTTCTACGACCCGAGCGCCGGCACGGTCAGCCTGGACGGGGTCGACCTGCGGCAGATCGACGACGAACGGTTGCGCCGGGCGGTGGTGATGGTGACCCAGGAGAACCACCTGTTCGGCGGCTCGATCGCCGACAACATCCGGTTCGGCCGCCCCGGCGCCGCAGCAGCGGAGGTCGAGGCGGCGGCGCGGGCGATCGGCGCGCACGACTTCATCACCGCCCTGCCGGACGGGTACGACACCGACGTGCACCGGCGCGGCGGGCGGCTCTCCGCCGGGCAGCGCCAACTGGTGGCGTTCGCCCGAGCCTTCCTCGCCGACCCGACCGTGTTGATCCTGGACGAGGCGACCTCGTCGCTGGACGTGCCGAGCGAGCGGCTGGTGCAGCGGGCGCTGCGGACCATCCTGCGCGGCCGGACCGCCCTGGTGATCGCGCACCGGCTCTCCACGGTGGAGATCGCCGACCGGGTGCTGGTGGTGGACGCCGGGCGGATCGTCGAGGACGGCCCACCGGCCGGCCTGATCCGGGCCGGTGGCCGGTACGCCGTCCTGCACCACCAGTGGCGCGACTCCCTGATCTGAACGGGCCGGGGCGCTCCACGGGCGACCACTGGTGGTCACCGTCGGTGACCGATTGTCGTCCCGGATGTCGGTATTGACGCCCACGGAGGGATCCGCCGGCTCGGTAGCATCGAGGTTATGACGGATACGGCGAGGAACCAGCGCGCCGGTGTCCCCGAGCGTCCCACCCTGGACGGACTTGAGGACACCTGGTCGCGCCGTTGGCAGGAGGAGGGCACGTACGCGTTCGACCGCTCAAGGGAGCGGGCGAGCGTATATGCCATCGACACTCCGCCACCGACCGTATCCGGCGAACTGCACATTGGTCACGTCTTCTCGTACACCCACACCGACACGGTGGCCCGGTTCCAGCGGATGCGCGGCCGGACCGTCTTCTACCCGATGGGTTGGGATGACAACGGCCTGCCGACCGAGCGCCGGGTGCAGAACGTGTACGGCGTCCGCTGCGAGCCGACACTGCCGTACGACCCGGACTGGCAGCCGCCGCAGCCACCGATCACCGCCGACGCGCGGAAGAACCCGATTCCGATCTCCCGCCGCAACTTCGTGGAGTTGTGCGAGCAGCTCACCGGCGAGGACGAGCAGGTCTTCGAGGCGCTGTGGCGGCGGCTGGGATTGTCGGTGGACTGGTCGCTGACGTACACGACGATCGGCGCGCACGCCCGTGCCACCTCGCAGCGGGCGTTCCTGCGCAACCTGGCCCGGGGTGAGGCGTACCAGGCCGAGGCGCCGACGCTCTGGGACGTCGGCTTCGCCACCGCGGTCGCCCAGGCGGAGTTGGAGGATCGGGAGCGGCCGGGGGCGTACCACCGGCTCCGCTTCACGGTCGCGGCCGACGGCACCGGGCCCGCCGACGGGTACGTGGAGATCGACACCACCCGACCCGAGCTGCTGCCGGCCTGCGTGGCGCTGGTCTGCCACCCGGACGACGAGCGGTACGCGCACCTGGTCGGCGGCACCGTACGGTCTCCGATCTTCGGGGTCGAGGTGCCGGTGCACGCGCATTCGCTGGCCGATCCGGCCAAGGGCACCGGTCTGGTGATGGTCTGCACGTTCGGCGACCTGACCGACGTGACCTGGTGGCGGGACCTGCACCTGGACACCCGGGTGGTGATCGGGCGGACCGGCCGGCTGCTGCCCGAACCGCCGGACGGCGTCGACCCGGTGCACTACCTGCCATTGGCCGGTCGGACGGTGAACGCGGCCCGGCGCGAGTTGGTCGCCCTGCTCACCGCCTCCGGTGACCTGGTCGGCGAGCCGAGGCCGGTCACCCACCCGGTGAAGTTCTACGAGCGCGGCGACAGCCCGTTGGAGATCATTTCCAGCCGGCAGTGGTATCTGCGCAACGGTGGCCGGGACCCCGAGCTGCGGGCCGAGCTGCTGGCCCGGGGCGGGGAGCTGCACTGGGTGCCGGAACACATGCGGCACCGGTACGAGCACTGGGTGGGCGGCCTCACCGGCGACTGGCTGGTCAGCCGGCAGCGCTTCTTCGGGGTGCCGATCCCGGTCTGGTACCGGCTCGACGACGCTGGCGAGCCGGACTACCGCCACCCTCTCACGCCGGACGAGTCCGCGCTCCCTATCGACCCATCCAGCGACACACCCGCCGGCTACGACGAGGCGCAGCGCGGCCAGCCGGGCGGTTTCACCGCAGATCCGGACGTCATGGACACCTGGGCCACCTCCTCGCTGACCCCGCAGATCGTCGGCGGCTGGGAGACCGATCCGGACCTGTTCGACCGGGTCTTCCCGATGGACCTGCGTCCGCAGGGGCAGGAGATCATCCGTACCTGGTTGTTCTCCTCGGTGGTCCGCGCGCACCTGGAGCACGGCGTGCTGCCCTGGCGGGACGCGGTGCTCTCCGGCTGGATCCTCGACCCGGACCGGAAGAAGATGTCCAAGTCGAAGGGGAACGTGGTCACCCCGATGGCGCTGCTTCAGGAAAGCGGCGCCGACGCGGTCCGGTACTGGGCGGCGAACGGGCGTCCCGGCACCGACCTGGCGTTCGACCCGGCCCAGATCAAGGTCGGCCGGCGGTTGGCCACGAAGCTGCTCAACGCGTCCAAGTTCGCGCTCGGGCTGGGCGCCGCCGACGCGCTGCGGGCCGAGGTCACCGAGCCGCTGGACCGGGCCACGCTGGCCGGGATGCGCACGGTGGTCGGCACCGCCACGTCCGCTTTCGACGCGTACGACCACACGGCCGCTCTCCAGGCCACCGAGTCCTTCTTCTGGACCTTCTGCGACGACTACATCGAGTTGGTGAAGGAACGCGCGTACGGCACCGGGCCGGCCGCCGACTCGGCACGGGCGGCCCTGGCCACCGCACTCTCGGTCCAACTGCGCCTGTTCGCCCCGTTCCTGCCGTACGTGACCGAGGAGGTCTGGTCCTGGTGGCGGTACGGCTCGGTGCACCAGGCGCCGTGGCCGACGACGTACGAGCTGGACGCGGTGGCGCAGACGGGTGATCCGGAGTTGCTCCGGCTCGCCGGGGCGGCGCTGACCCAGGTACGCCGGGCCAAGTCGGACCGGAAGCTGTCGATGCGGACCGACGTGCCGCTGGCCGAGGCGCTCGGCCCGGCCGAGGTGTTGGAGCGGTTGGCCCTGGTCGCCGACGACCTGCGGGCGGCCGGTCGGATCGCGAAGCTCGACTTCCTGCCCGATCGCGCTTCCGAACTGGTGATCGCCTGCGCCTTCTGAGCGTGCGACCGGCCCTACCGACCCCGCCGACCGTGATGGGGGGGTCAGTAGGGCCAGTCGCCGCGCAGGAAGCGCAGGCCGAGCAGGAACGTGATCACCGCGGGCCCGAGCAGCAGGGTGATCGCCTGCAACCGGTACGGGATCCGGTGTCGGGTCAGTTCGGCCGCGTTCACGAAGACGATCACGGCGGCCAGCATCATGAAGCCGCCCCACCAGTCGGTCCCGCCGAAGTCGACCCAATCGGCCCGGATCAGCAGGAACGTGACTCCGAGCGCCACTGCACCGAGGGCCAGCATGGCGACCGTACGGTGAGCGCCGCGGGCCAACGGGTGCACCGGGTGCCAGCCGTACGTGCCGGCGACGGCGAACGACGGCAGGATGATCATCAACGGCCAGCCCCGCCCCATCGCGCCGAACATGAGCAGCGCCCCCACCGTGAACACCAGTACGCCGACACACGCGACCAGGTAGCCGGCGAACGCCCGTCCGCCGCCGCGCAGCAGCAGCGGTCCACCGCTGGCGGCGATCAGTGCTCCGGGCACCAGCACGAAGCCGGCCCACCAGTGGAACCGATCGACCGACTGGGCGCTCACGGTGACCGCCACCACGGCAAGCGCGGCAACAGCCAGGCTGCCCAGCCAGCTTGCCGCCGTCCCCGGCCGACCCGACGTCACGGTACGGATGTCTGTACTCACCCCACCGACTCTGCCCGCTAACCGCCCCCCAAACCATCCCGCCACCCCTACCATCCCCGGACGGGCTAACCCCCACCTCGCCCGTTGATCATGAAGTTAACAACCCGCCGAGCGCGAAAATCGGTCGCTAACTTCATGATCAACAAGGGGTGGGGGGTGGGGGTGGGGGTGGGGGTTAGAAGTCGCCGCCGCCGAAGTCGCCGCCGGACCAGTCGCCGCCGCCGAAGTCGCCGCCGGTGGACCAGTCGGAGGAGTCGGCGCCGCCGAAGCCGGAGTCGGCGGAGTAGTCGGCGCCGCTGTAGTCGGTGCCGCCGGTGTAGCCGACGTCGGTGTAGCCGGGGTCACCGGCACCGCCATCGCCGCCGGCACCGGGGTCGGCGCCGTCGCCGTAGTCCGCGCCGTCGGTGAAACCCTCCTGGTAGCCGGCGTCGTAGCCGTAACCCGGGTCGGCGAACGCGGGCGAGAAGAGTGCGTCGGCGATCAACATGCCACCGATCACCCCGGCGCCGGCCGCCAGGCCGGTCTTCCACCAGGGCGTCGAGTACCAGCCCGACGGCACCGGACGGCCCTGGTAGCGACCGCCGGGGTAGTAGTACGGCGTGCCGGCGCCCGGCTGCGGGCCGGCCCGGAAGGTCTGCCCCTGGACGTCGACCTCGCGCTCACGGGTGAGCGTTCCGGCGCCCCGGGCGGCGGCCAGCGGCGGCAGTTCCGGGCCGGGGTCGAGACCGAGCGCGGTCCGGGCCGCGCGGACGTACGCCAGCCCCTCCAGCGCGGTCTCCCGGGCCAGCGCGTACTGCTTCGTGCTGCGGGCCTGCTCCAGCTGACCGCCGGCCGCGTTGTAACGCTCCCCGGCGTCACTGAGCGCCTGCCGGACCGCCGGCTCGTCGCCCCGCAGTGCCAGCACCTGTCCGCCCAGGCGCTCGTACCAGCGCAGTGCCTCGGCCCGCGCGTCGGCCAGCTCGCGCGCCTGTCGGGCACCGGTCTCCCGCCGCCACCAGGTGACGCCGCCGACCAGCAGAACCAGCAGAATCAGGACCCATACCATGGGTACGACGGTAGCGCCGTCCGCCAACCCGCCCGCCTTCCCGGCGATCCAGGTCACACCGGTGTCGTACGCGTTTGGCATGCTCAGCGGCGTGGGAGTCTCGACGGTGCTCGTGGTGATCGTCTGTCTCGGCGCCGGTGGAGCGTTGGGCTGGCTCGCCGCCCGCGCCCGCTCGGCGGCCGACATCGCCCGACTGGACGCCACCCTGCGGGCGACCCGGGACGGGGAGCAGCGGCTGGAGCAGTCGATGCGGGCGCTCTCCTACGAGGCCACCGCCCAGTCCCAGGAGGCGGTGGCCCGCGCGGTGGCGCCGCTGCACGAGACGCTGCGCCGCTACGAGTCCCAGGTGAACGAGCTGGAGCGCGACCGGGTCGACGCGTACGCCGAGCTGCGCGAGCAGGTGCGCTCGATGGGCGCGGTCTCCGGCGAGCTGCGTACCGAGACCAAGCAGTTGGTGGCGGCGCTGCGGGCACCCCAGGTCCGGGGCAGGTGGGGCGAGCACCAGTTGCGTCGGATCGTCGAGGCGGCCGGTCTGCTGGAGCACTGCGACTTCGCCGAGCAGGTCACCTCGACCGTCGAGGGTCGGGTGGTCCGCCCGGATCTGGTGGTTCGGCTGCACGGTGGCCGGTCGGTGGTGGTTGACGCGAAGGCGCCGTTCGACGCGTACCTGACCGCGATGGAGGCGCGCGACGAGCGGGGGCGGGACACGCACCTGGACAACCACGCCCGGCACCTGCGGGCGCACGTGGACGCGCTGTCGGCGAAGGCGTACTGGTCGGCGTTCGCACAGACACCGGAGTTCGTGGTCCTGTTCGTGCCGGCCGACCCGTTCCTGGACGTCGCGCTGCAACGGGATCCGACGCTGTTGGAGCACGCCTTCACCCGCAACATCGTGTTGGCCACACCGGCAACCCTGGTCGCCCTGCTCCGTACGGTGGCCTACGCCTGGCGACAGGAGGCGCTCGCCCGCAACGCGGTGGCCGTGCACGAGTTGGCCAGGGAACTCTACGGACGACTGTCCACTCTGGGTGAACACGTCGCCAAACTCGGTAACTCGCTCGGTGGGGCGGTGACCGCTTACAACCGTGCCGTTGGTTCGTTGGAGTCACGGGTGTTGGTCAGTGCGCGAAAGCTGGCCGACCTTGGGGTGTCCGGTGAGGAGTTGGCCGTGCCGACACAGGTCGAGCTGACCACGCGCCAATTGCAAGCGCCGGAGCTGACCGATAACGGCCAGTACGAGATTCACAGAGAGTAGCGGAATAGTAACATATGAATATTCGAATACGAGTTTGTCAATATCACGGGCTGGTCACAACGATCTCAGGGGTAGTGACAGGATCCGAGCTGACGCGAAGGATGCGCTCACACGTGCCCTGTTTCTAAGGGCCCTGTTCTCTGGAGGAAGAGAACGTGAGTAAACCCCGCACCTGGAGTCGGCGTACCTCTGCCGGCCTCCTCGCGTCAGTTGTGGCGGCGGGCGCCATGACATTGACGGGTGGTGTCACCACCGCCAGCGCCAACCCGTCGACCGAAGCCGACGTTCTCAAGGGGACCCCCACGGACACGTTGGGTTCCCATGATCTTGAATTGCTCGCTACCGCCGAGGCCAAGCGTGAGCAGGACGTCACGGTCATCGTGGCGACGGACAAGGGCGAGGCCAAGGACGTCGCGGCAGAGCTGAAGAAGCTCGGCGGCGTCATCGGCAAGCAGGTGGACGGCGTCGGCTACGTCCGCGCCCGCATCCCCACCAGCGCCGTACTCAAGGCAGCCAAGCTGCCCGGCGTCGCCGCACTGGACCTGAACGAGACCGTCCAGCTCCCCAAGCCGGAGCCGGTCAAGGCAGGCACCGAGGCGGCCGTGACGGCGAGCGGGCCGGGCCCGGACATCGCCGCGGTCAACCCGTACATGCCGACCAGCGAGACCGGCGCGGTCGCCTTCAAGCAGGCACACCCCGAGTGGGACGGCCGCGGGGTGACCATCGGCATCATGGACTCCGGCGTCGACCTGGACAACCCGGCGCTCCAGACCACCTCCACCGGCGAACGCAAGATCGTCGACTGGTTCACCGCCACCGACCCGCTGTTCGACGCTGACGGCACCTGGCGGGCCATGCTGACCGACGTGACCGGCCCGGCCTTCAACTACGGCGGGACGAGCTGGACCGCGCCGGCCGGCACGTACAAGATCAACCGGTTCTCGGAGAACATCACCGCGGCCAGTTCCCCCGGCGGTGACATCAACCGCGACGGCGACACCACCGACGCGTTCGGTGTCCTCTACGACCCGGTGAGCAACGACATCCGGGTCGACGTCAACCAGAACCGCGACTTCAACGACGACGCGGTCATGCGCCCGTACGGCGAGCGCTACGACGTCGGTCACTTCGGTACCGACAACCCCGCGACCGCCGTACGGGACCAGATCCCGTTCGTGGTCGAGTTCCGCGAGGACGTCGACGTCACCCCCGCCGGGCTGCCCGGTGTCGCCGACTTCGTCAACATCGGCATCATCGAGAGCGCGCACGGCTCGCACGTCGCCGGCATCACCGCAGCCAACGACATGCTCGGCTACGCCAACTTCGACGGCGCCGCCCCCGGCGCCAAGCTGGTTTCCGCCCGCGCCTGCTCCTGGGGCGGTGGCTGCACCGCCGCCGCGCTCACCGACGGCATGGTCGACCTGGTCGTCAACCGCGGCGTCGACGTGGTCAACATGTCGATCGGCGGCCTGCCGGCCCTGAACGACGGCAACAACGCCCGCGCTCAGCTCTACACCCGGCTGATCCAGGACTACGGCGTGCAGTTGTTCATCTCGGCCGGCAACGACGGCCCGGGCGTGAACACCCTCGGCGACCCGTCCACCGCGACCGACGTGGTCAGCGTGGCGGCCGGCATCAGCCAGGAGACCTACCTGGCCAACTACGGCTCGGAGACCCGTACGCCGTACCAGCTGTTCTACTTCTCCTCGCGTGGACCGCGTGAGGACGGCGCACTCAAGCCGGAAATCACCGCACCGGGGTCGGCGCTGTCGACCACGCCGGTGTGGCAGCCGGGTGGCCCGGTGGCCGAGGCCGGCTACCCGCTCCCGCCGGGCATCCAGATGCTCAACGGCACCTCGATGTCCTCGCCGCAGGCCACCGGCGCGGCCGCGCTGCTGCTCTCGGCGGCCAAGGCCACCGGCAAGGACGCCTCCCCGGCCAAGCTCCGCAAGGCGATCTACTCCTCCGCGACCTGGATCGACGGGATCAGCGCGCAGGGCCAGGGCCACGGCAAGTTCAACGTGCCGGGTGCCTGGGACCTGCTCGCGGGTAGCTTCGAGGTCCGCGGCTACGAGGCCAGCGCTCCGGTGTGCAGCCCGCTGTCCGACTTCCTGGCGACGCCGGACAAGGGTCTGGGGATCTACAACCGGTGCGCGGTGTCCGAGGGCGGTCAGCGGCCGAACGTGGCGAAGAACTACACCGTCAAGGTCACCCGTACCACCGGGGCCAAGAAGGACATCAAGCACACGGTCCGCTGGGTCGGCAACGACGGCACCTTCCGTAACGCGCCGAAGAACCTGATCCTCCCGCTGAACAAGACCGTGACCTTCACGATCGAGGCGCGCGCCGACTTCGGCACGCACAGCGCGATCATGCAGGTGGACGACCCGGCGACGCCGATCGTCGACTTCGCCTTCCTCAACACGGTGGTTGTCCCCAACACGCCGGCGAAGCCGACCTTCGACTTCGCCACCAGCGGCACGGTCGACCGCAACCTGACCAAGTCCTTCTTCGTCACCGTGCCCGAGGGCGCGCCGGCGTTGCAGGTCAACCTGAGCGGGATCGCCCCGGGCTCGCAGACCCGGTTCATCTCGATCAACCCGTACGGCCTTCCGGTGGAGAGCACCTCAAGCCTGGTGTGCTTCAGCAACTTCTCGGACGAGGCGTCCTGCAAGTCGAGCGAGCGGTCGTACCAGAACCCGCTGCCGGGTGTCTGGGAGTTCGAGGTGGAGTCCCGCCGTACGTCTCCGCTGCTGGAGAACCCGTTCGCGTTGCAGGCCCGGATCCAGGGTGTCGCGGTGCAGCCGGCCGTGGTCGAACTGCCCAGCGTCACCGCCGGACAGCCGAGCCCGGTCACCTGGTCGCTGACCAACACCTACGGCCCGGTCACCGTCGCCGGCCGGGGCGGTCCGCTCGGTAGCGCCGTGTCCGAGCGTCCGACCATCGCCAACCACGAGGTGCAGAGCTTCGAGGTGACGGTGCCGGCCGGTGCCACCCGGTTCGACGCCGTGATCGGCAACACCAGCGATCCGGGCGCCGACCTGGACCTGTTCGTCTACCGCAACGGCGTCCTCGTCGGCCAGGAAGCCGATGGTGACTCCGAGGAATCGGTGTCGCTGGTCAACCCGGCCGCCGGGGTCTACACGATCGAGATCGACGGGTACGCCGTACCCGCCGGCACGACCGCGTACGACTACCGGGACGTGTTCTACTCGCCCGCGCTGGGCAGCGTCTCGGCCTCCGAGGCGCAGGTGACCCTGCCCAAGACCGGCGCCACCGCCGGTATCACCGGCTCGGTGACCGCCCTGAGCGCACCGGCCGCCGGTCGGGAGCTCTTCGGTGAGCTGCTGGTCGAGACCGTCGAGGGCGCGGTCGTCGGCCGCGGCAACGTGGCGATCGGCTCGGTCAGCTGACCGTCGTACCGCTGTAAGACGTAGAGCCCGTCCCCGGCAGGGGGCGGGCTCTACGCGTACGCCTCGATTGTCGGCGGGGGCGGTCAGGCCGGCTTGACGCTCTCCACCACGAACGGGGTGCCCTGCTGGCAGGTGGTCATCATGCCGGGCTGCACCCGGCCGGTCACCGTCACCCGCGCACCGCCGCGCAGCTGGTCGCGCGGGCCGCTCAACAGCAGGTAGCCGTCGAGCAGCAGGCAGTTGGGCTCCACCCCGGCCACGATCACACCGGTGAGGGTCAGCGCACCGGCCGAGGCGGGCGCACCCGGCGATTTGCTCGGACCGGGACCTCTCGGCGCGGACCGGGTCGGGCTGGCCGGGGCGGTCGAGTTGGCCGGCGGCACCGGCGGCTCGGCGTTGGGGTCACTGGGCTTCACGGATGACAACGACGGTCCTCCTGACGGGTTGACCGAGGGGGCGTTGCCGGACTCCCCGCAGGCGCCGAGGACCAGGCAGGCGGCGACCGCGAGGAATCCGATCCGGATCGACTTCATGTGGGATGGGACGGCGCCCGGTCCCGACCCGTTCCACCGGCGCGACGATCCGGCCCGCACCGCGTACGCGGCGGGACCCGGTGCGGTCCCCGTCGGACACCCGTCGGCCGGCACCGCGTACCCGGTCAGCCGTTGCCGGCGCTGGCGGCGAGCGCGGCGGCCTCGACGGACCGGGCCGCCGCGGCGGCCTTCATGTCGCGCTTCAGATCCTGCGGCAGGGAGAAGGTGAGCCGCTCGTCGGCGGTGGTGATCTCGGCCACGTCGGTGAAGCCCCGCTCGGCGAGGTGGTCGAGCACCTCCATGACCAGGTCGTCCGGGACGCTGGCACCGGAGGTCAGCCCCACCGTGGTGGCGCCGGTCAACCACTCGTCGGAGATCTCCGAGGCGTAGTCGACCAGGTAACCCGCGCGGGCACCGGCGCCGACGGCCACCTCGACCAGCCGGATCGAGTTGGACGAGTTGCGCGAACCGACCACGATCACCACGTCGCAGTCGGCGGCGATCTGCTTGACCACGTGCTGACGGTTCGAGGTGGCGTAGCAGATGTCGTCGCTGGGCGGCGACTGCAACAGCGGCAGCCGGGCCTTCAGCCGGGCCACCGTCTCCATCGTCTCGTCCACCGACAGCGTGGTCTGGGAGAGCCAGACCACCTTCGACGGGTCCCGTACGGTCACCCGGTCGGCGCCGTCCGGCCCGTCGACGAGCTGGACGTGCGCGGGCGCCTCGCCGGCCGTACCGACGACCTCCTCGTGACCCTCGTGGCCGATCAGCAGGATGTCGTAGTCGTCGGCGGCGAACCGCCGCGCCTCGTGGTGCACCTTGGTGACCAGCGGGCAGGTGGCGTCGATCGCCCGCAGCGAGCGGTCCTTGGCCTGCTGGTACACCTCCGGGGCGACCCCGTGGGCGGAGAAGATCACGGTTGCGCCCTCGGGCACCTCGTCGTTCTCCTCGACGAAGATCGCGCCCTGCCGCTCCAGGGTCGAGACCACGTGCTTGTTGTGCACGATCTGCTTGCGTACGTAGATCGGCGCGCCGTAGAGCTTCAGCGCCTCCTCGACGGTCTGCACCGCCCGGTCGACGCCGGCGCAGTAGCCGCGCGGCTTGGCCAGCAGCACACGCTTGCGGGTCTGGGGAGTCGCCTCAGCCTCGATCACAGGGGTCAGTCTACGTGCCCATCCGGCTCGGGGCAGCGGGCCGCCGCAGCGCCCCCCGGCGCGGCCCCGGCGATCGGGCGGGGCGGGCCGGGACTCGGTCCGGCCGGCCGTAGGCTGACCGGATGACCGAGGCCGGCGCTGGACGCAGCACCCCCGAAGAGCCGTGGCCGGTCCGGGTGGTCAGCCAGAAGGTGAGCGCCTGGATCGCCAAACTGGGCTGGGTCTGGGTCGACGGGCAGATCGCCCAGATCAGCCGTCGCCCCGGCGCCGCCACCGTCTTCCTCACCCTGCGCGACCCGTCGGCCGACCTCAGCCTCACCGTCACCGCCAGCCGGGACGTGCTCGACACCGGGGCACCCGAACTCGCCGAGGGTGCCCGGGTGATCCTGCACGCGAAACCGGAGTTCTACGCCGGGCGCGGCACGCTCAGCCTGCGCGCCGACGAGATCCGCCAGGTGGGGCTCGGTGAGCTGCTGGCCCGGCTGGAGAAGCTGAAGAAGCTGCTCGCCGCCGAGGGGCTCTTCGACCGCGCCCGCAAGCGGCGCCTGCCGTTCCTGCCGAACCGGATCGGGTTGATCACCGGACGGGCGTCGGCGGCGGAACGGGACGTCCTGCTCAACACCCAGCGCCGCTGGCCGGCGGTGGAGTTCCGGACCATCAACGTGGCCGTCCAGGGGCCGACGGCGGTGCCGCAGATCCTCGACGCGCTGCGGGTCCTGGACGCGGACGAGAGCGTGGACGTGATCGTGCTGGCCCGGGGCGGCGGTGGGGTGGAGGACCTGCTCCCCTTCTCCGACGAGGCGCTGTGCCGGGCGGTCTTCGGCTGCCGTACGCCGGTGGTCAGCGCGATCGGGCACGAGAGCGACGCGCCCCTGGTCGACTACGTCGCCGACCTGCGGGCGTCCACGCCGACCGACGCCGCCAAGCGGATCGTGCCCGACCTGGCCGAGGAGCAGCGGCTGATCGGCCAGGCCCGGCACCGGCTGGACCGCGCCGTACGCGGGCTGCTCGACCGGGAGGCGCACCGGCTCGACGGTCTGCGCTCCCGACCGGTGCTGGCCCGGCCGGAGGTCATGCTCGACCAGCGTGCGGCCGACCTCGGCGCGCTGCGCGACCGCGCCGGCCGCTGCCTGGACCACCGGCTCGGGACCGCGACCGGCGAGCTGCGCCAGACCGTGGCGCGGCTGCGGGCTCTCTCCCCCGCCGCGACCCTGGAGCGCGGGTACGCCATCGTGCAGCGCGCCGACAGCCGGGTCGTACGCGCGGCGGGCGAGGTGGCCGACGGCGACCCGCTCCGGATCCGCCTCGCCGAGGGCGAGCTGTCCGCCACCGTGAACGGCTGACCGGTGCTCCCGCGAACTGCCGTGGCCCGCCCTGCCGTGCCGTGATGTCCACCCCCGGTGCGACAGCGCTGACGCCGCCGTCGTACCGCCCCAGAGCCATTTGCGTGCCGTGACCGGCCGTACTCCTGCCGAGCCGTACTCCTGCCGAGATGGGAAATCATGACTGACGAGAAGAAGCGGACCGCCGCGCCGGACGAGCGGCTCAGTTACGAGCAGGCCCGGGCCGAACTGGCGTCGGTGGTCGAGCGCCTGGAGACCGGCGGTACGTCGCTGGAGGAGTCGTTGGCGCTCTGGGAGCGCGGCGAACGGCTGGCCGAGATCTGCCAGCGCTGGCTGGACGGTGCCCGGGACCGGATCGACGCCGCCCGCCGGGCCCGGGAGAGCAACACCCCCGCCTGACCCCCGGTACGCGACGGGGGCGGCACCTGGCCGCCCCCGTCGCGTCGCGCCGCCCCCTCGTCGGGCGGAACGCTCAGAATTTGCCTAGTGCAGAGGCGGGCTTACTTGAACAGGTCGTACACCGAGGCCGGCGTCTCGACGACCTCGCTGGCCGGCGGGGCGACCGGCGGAGCGGCCGAACCGTAGTCGGAGTAGGTGACCTGAAGGTCCTGTGCGGCGGTCTGGCCGACCGCCGGCACCTTGACGGTCAGCTGGACCAGGCGGCCCTGCGGGTCGACCTTCGCCTCGAAGGGCAGCTTGGTCGCCTGCGCGCCGAGATTCTCGATGACCGACTGCTCGACCAGCCGCGAATCGGTCGCCTTGGTCAGGTCGATGTTGCCGGTGAAGGTGTCGGCGGTGGTCTTCTGCACGTCGACGACGGCCTGGGTGAGCTGCGCGGCACCCGCCGGGTCGACATCCTGGAAGTCGAAGTCCAGCGCCGCGATCCCCTTGATCTTGGTCTTGTCGAGATGGTGGTACTTGCCGGTGGCGAGCTGCCCGAGCCCCGGCACGCTCTCCAGTCCCGCTCCCTTGATCTTGATCCAGCTGTCCGACCCGAGATAGATCATGTCCATCGCCAGGACGGAGTCCGCACTGCCGGCGTCGCCGGTGGTCAACTGCACCCGCGCACCGTTGCTGGGCAGGTGCACCACCCCCTCGCCCGCGAGGCCGTCACCCCTCATGGCGAAGCTGAAGTTGCCCTTCGCGATCTCCAGGGTGGAGGCGAGCAGGGCCTGCTTGGGGTCGGTGGAGGTGGCCGGGCTCTGCGACGCGGCAGTCTTGACGCCCCCCGGCTCGCACGCGGCGAGCCCGGGGACGAACAGGACCGCGCTGACGAGAACGATGACGCTTGAGCGCCGAATTCTCACGTGAAATCCCCTTCAGGATGTCTCCGGCGTCAATTACGACGCCGGTTGAACGCCGTAGCCTAACGCCTAGACATCTCCGACAGAGAACCCTTAAGTATTACATAAACCTAGCCCAGGTCTACCATAAATCCGCCAATCACCACCCTCCTACCGACTGGGATCCGGTTCCGATCCGGGTTCCGATCCGGGCTGTGGACCGGGTTCCGATCCGGGCTGCGATTCGAGCCGTGAATCGGGTTTCGACTCCGGCCGGGATTCCAGCCTCGACTGCGGACGCGATTCCAGCTGTGGTCCCGAATGCGATCCCGGCTGCGGCTCGGAGACGTGCGCGCTGACGATCCGCCAACCGACCGGAAGGCGTACCCAGGTCTGGGACTGACGTCCGGTCGCGTCCGTGTCGGCGTACCCGAAGAACGTGGTCACCACGGCGAGGTCGGCACCGAACGTGGTGACCCGCGTCCCCCGCAGCCACCGGCCCGGTGGCAACGGCTGCTGGGCGGCCCGCCAGGCCCGCTGCTCCTCGATGCCGTGCTGGTGGTCGGCGACACCGAACCGCACCGTCTGCGGCGCATCCCAGAAGTACCCGACGATCCGCTCCGGGTCGCCCGCCACCAGCGCCTCCTCGTACCCGAGAAACGCCGCCCTCACCTCGGCCACCACCTCCCCCCGATCCACCACCAACCCAACCCCCACATCCACACCCATCCCTTCCTCCCTCTCTCCCTCTCTCCCTCTACCTCTCCCCACCCCCGCCCCTCCCCCCGCCACCCCGCCCCGCCCCCGCCCCCCGCCTCGTCGATCTAGGGCATATGGGGGTGATTGGAGATCAACAAGCACGTATTTGCCCTAGATCGACGAGGCAGGGGTGGGGGGAGGGGGAGGGGTGGGGGTGGGTTCTGGGGTGGGGGGTGGGAGGTCTGAGGGGTGGTCTTCGGGGGTGGGGGTGCGTGGGGGGATTTTGGCTAGGGCGAAGGGGGTGCAGATGAGTGCTACGAAGAGGTAGCCGAGGGCGACCTGGCCGTTGGCGTTCCACTCGATCTGGGCGCCGTGGATCAGCCCGATGAAGGAGAGGACCGAGCCCGTTGCGGCGGTGATCGTCGCCTGCCAGAAACGCTTGTCGATGATGAACGCGACCAGCGCGCCCAGCACCAGCCCGGCGAGGATGGCACCCTGACCCAGCACCAGCAGGCCGTCGTACACCACCCCGGCGCCGGCCAGCGCGGCGTCGCCGACCTCGGCCGCGCTCGTACCGGCGGCGGCGAGGGCGTTGTCCATCTGGCCGGTGGCCCACGCGGCGATGTTCGGGATCAGCGCCGCGACCACCGCCGCCGCGTGCGCCCTCGGGGTCGCCTGGAACGCCTGGGCACCGATCAGCAGTCCGATGTAGAGCAGGATCGGTACGATCGCCGCGGTCGGGAAGATGGTGGCCAGCAACCCGAACATGCCCAGGAAGCAGAGCAGGGCGATCACCACTCCGGTGGCCATCGAGTAGCCGCTCCGGCCGCCGGCCGCCTTCCAGCCCGGGTGCCCGACGTAGACCGCCGGCGGGAACGGGGAGCCGAGCGCCGCACCGACCACCGC
Organism: Micromonospora sp. NBC_01699; assembly: GCF_036250065.1. NCBI lineage: Bacteria > Bacillati > Actinomycetota > Actinomycetes > Micromonosporales > Micromonosporaceae > Micromonospora > Micromonospora sp. NBC_01699. The sequence continues at coordinate 7,172,329 of NZ_CP109199.1, forward strand.
ACCGGCACCGTCGGCGAGCAGTACGCTGCGCAGGTTGTAGTTGTCACCGGCGGTGGCGGCGCTCTCCACGTTCGTCATGCCCTCGGTGAAGTTGTAGACCCCGAGCGGGATGGCGGTGGCGAGCAGCGGCGCCATGTCGGTGAGCCCGTCAACCAGCAGCCCGAACTCGAACGACGGTACGGCGAGCGCGATGTCCCGCGCGGCCGCGCTCACGTCCGGCACCGACATCGCCCCGCCGATCCAGCCGATGGCCGTACCGACCAGCAGGGCGGCGAGGCCGATCGGGATGTTGCCGGGGAGTTTGACGTCGGTGAGCAGGCCGATCAGCAGCAGCGCCAGCACCGGCAGGGCGATCCAGGCCATCCGCCACATCTGACCGGCCGGGTTCATCGAGATGAAGGTGATGGAGATGCCGGCCAGGGTGCCGAGCAGTGCCGCGCGGGGCGCGTACCGGCGGATGTAGGGGCCGACGAACGCGCCGATCAGCACGATCACGCCGATGATGAACGCCCAGGCCACACCGGCCTGCCAGGCTTGCCGGGGGTCCTGCGTACGCAGGTAGATCGGCAACATGATGACGAAGATGACGATGAACATGTGCGGCACACTCGGCCCGTACGGCAGTGCGGTGACGTCGGTCCGGTTCTCCCGGCGGGCCAGCCGGCGGGCGAGCAGGGTGTAGTAGACGTTGCCGGCGACGAGGGCGATGCCCAGCGCGGGCAGGATCGTGCCGAACACGTCGCCGGAGCCGAGTTTGATCACTCCGAGGCAGAGCCCGGTCAACGTGAGTACGTTGACCAGGACGTTGACGCCGAAGCCGAAGAATGCGTTGGTGTCGCCGCGCACCCAGTACGGCAGCGGGACGGCAGGTGAGGAGGTCTTGACCATGACTGCTCCCGGTCAGGAGGTTTGCAACACGGACGTGGTGCGCAGTGCGTGGCGCAGGTCGGCGGAGTCCGCGACCCAGCCGAAGATGCCGCCCTGGGCGGCGATCATGTCGAGTCCGACCCGTTGGAACTCGGGAAAGTAGGACCCGACGCAGTCGGCGAGCACGAGGCACTCGTACCCTCGGTCGTTGGCTTCCCGGACCGTGGTGTGTACGCAGACCTCGGTGGTCACCCCCGTCACCAGCAGGCTGCGGATGCCCCGCTCGGCGAGCAGGGGTTCGAGTTCGGTGGCGTAGAAGGCGCCCTTGCCGGGCTTGTCGATCACCGGTTCTCCGGCGGCGGGGGTGAGTTCGTCGATGATGTCGTGGCCGTACTCGCCGCGGATCAGGATGCGGCCGTTCGGTCCGGGGTCGCCGATCCGCTTGCTCGGTGCGCCCCGGTGCAGCTTCGCCGGTGGGCAGTCGGACAGGTCGGGCCGGTGGCCCTCGCGGGTGTGGATCACGGTCAGCCCGGCCGCCCGGACGTCGGTCAGCAGCGCGGCCAGCGGCGCGATGGTGCGCCGGAGTTCGGCGACGTCGTTGCCGAGGCTCTCGCCGAAGCCGCCGGGTTCCAGGAAGTCGCGCTGCATGTCGATCACCAGCAGCGCGGTGGTCGCGGGGTCGAAGGTGTACGGGGAAGGGCGCGCGTCGACGCTGGGCATGACCACTCCTCGACTCGTGGTGGCGCGGATCAGCTCGTAATGGCGCGGATCAGGCCGTAGGGGCGCAGTTCAGGCCGTAGGGGCGCAGTTCAGGCCGTGGTGGCGTTGATGACGTCGTCGGCGGTGGCGACGGCACCGAAGACGCCGCCCTGCATGGTGACCATGTGCAGCGCGGCGGCGTGGTTGGTCGGGTCGGTGGCCCCGGTGCAGTCGGCGAGGATGAGGCATTCGTAGCCCCGGTCGTTGGCCTCCCGCATCGTGGTGTGCACACACACGTCGGTGGTGATGCCGGTGAGGATCAGGTGCGTGATGCCGCGCGTACGCAGCACCAGGTCGAGGTTGGTCGCGTAGAACGCGCCCTTGCCGGGCTTGTCGACGATGACCTCGCCCGGCGCCGGTGCGACCTCGGGCACGATCTCCCAGCCGGGCTCGCCCCGGACCAGGATCCGCCCGCGCGGGCCGGGCGCGCCGATTTCGGCCCCGATCTGGGCCGACCGCCAGCGCTTGTTGGCCGGCAGGTCGGACAGGTCCGGGTCGTGCCCCTCCCGGGTGTGTACGACCAGCATGCCGAGCGCCCGGACGTGGGCGAGCAGCCGGGCGGTGGCCGGCAGGCCGGCTCGGGTGAGGCCGATGTCGTAGCCCATCGCGTCGACATAGCCGCCCGGCCCGCAGAAGTCGGTCTGCCAGTCGATGCAGAGCAGTGCGGTGCGCTCGACCGGAGCCGAACCGTCGTACGGCCAGGGGTAGGGGTCGGCCTTGACCGGCCCGATGCTCGTCATGTGGTCCTCCTCGTCGTCGCCGCGACCGTCTGGCGGTAGGCCCGCCAGCCGCCGGTCGCGCTGATGTCCTCGGTCTCGGGTCCGGCGGCGTACGCCTCGCAGAGGAAGCCGAGCACCTCCCGCCCGTCGGCCAGCCGGAGCCAGCCCAGGCCGAGCGGGGCGGGCACCCCGGCCAGCAGGCCGCCGAGCGCGGCGGGCGGCAGTCGCCAGAGCTCCACCTCGATCGACGCCCCGATGCCGGTGTGGTCGGCGGCGCTCACCCGGACCAGGCCGGGCAGCCCGCTGTCGTCGGGCGTGGGCAGCCGGTAGAGCCGGTACAGCGGCGCCGTGTACGCCGTACCGGCCAGCACCGCTCCGCGTTCGACCAGCTCACCGTTGTGCGACTCCCCGGTCAGGTGTCGACCGACCACGGCGACCAGCAGCGCGGGTTCGGCGTCGCGGTCGCCCCCGTCCACCCCACCGGACCGGGGCTGCACGGCAAGCCCCGCCGACCGCTCCGGTGCGCTGACCACGGCCGCCGGCTGGCTCGGCGCGGTGACCACGGCCGCCGGCCGGTTCGGCGCGGTGACCACGGCCGCCGGCCGGTTCGGCGCGGTGACCACGGCCGCCGGCCGGTTCGGCGCGGTGACCACGGCCGCCGGCCGGTTCGGCGCGGTGACCACGGCCGCCGGCCGGTTCGGCGCGGTGACCACGGCCGCCGGCCGGTTCGGCGCGGTGACCACGGCCGCCGGCCGGTTCGGCGCGGTGACCACGGCCGCCGGCCGGTTCGGCGCGGTGACCACGGCCGCCGGCCGGTTCGGCGCGGTGACCACGGCCGCCGGCCGGTTCGGCGCGGTGACCACGGCCGCCGGCCGGTTCGGCGCGGTGACCACGGCGGCCAGTCGGGCGAGGGTGGTGTCGCTGAACGCCGGGCCGATCAGGGTGAGGCTGGCCGGGCGGCCGTCCGGGGTGAGCCGTTCGGGATGGTCACCGCGGCCAGGTCGAGCAGGTTGACGAACTGGGTGTACCGGCCGAGCACCAGGTTGCGGGCGATCGGTTCCTCGGCGATCTCGGCGAGGGTGAACGTGGTCCCGATGGTCGGCAGCACCAGCACGTCGACCCGGTCCCAGAGCCGGTCGGTCCACGCGCGCAGTTCGCGCAGCCGGTGCAGGGCCCGGAAGGTGTCGACCGCGTCGAACCGCCGGCCGCTCTCCAGCACGGTACGGGTGACCGGCAGGAACGCGTCCGGCCGCGCCCGGAGGAACTCGTCGAGGGTGGCCAGTCGTTCGGCGACCCAGGGCCCCTGGTAGAGCAGGTCGCCGGCTTCGAGCAGCGGCCCCGGCTCGATCGGGAGCGTGCCGGCGACGGCTCGGGTCACCTCGGCCACGCCGAGGGTGTACCGGTCGGCCTGGCCGGAGTCGCCGAAGAAGTCGAGTTGTCCGGCGGGCGGCACACCGAGCCGGAGCGTCGCCGGGTCGCGCGGCTCGACCAGGTGTGCCGGCAGCGGGCGGCTCCACGGGTCGTCCGGGCAGACACCGTGGGCGACGCCCAGCACGGTGGCGGCGTCGGTCACGTCGGCGGTGAAGATCGAGACGCAGTCCAGCGACCGGCAGGCCGGCACCACGCCGGTCGTACTCAGCAGGCCGCGGGTGGGTTTGAGGCCGACGATGCCGTTGAGCGCGGCCGGCACCCGGCCGGAGCCGGCGGTGTCCGTACCGAGGGAGAAGGCGACCGAGCCGGCGGCGACCGCGACGGCCGATCCGGAGCTGGAGCCGCCGGCGACGAGACCGCCGCCGAGGACGCTCTCGACGCTGCCGTACGGCGAGCGCGATCCGGTCAGTCCGGTGGCGAACTGGTCGAGGTTGGTCTTGCCGACCAGGATCGCTCCGGCGTCGAGCAGGCGCGCGACGACCGGGGCGGTCCGCTCGGGCCGGTAGGCGTACTCGGGGCAGCCGGCGGTGGTGGGCAGCCCGGTCACGTCGATGTTGTCCTTGACGGCGAACGGCACCCCGTACAGCGGCAGCCGGTCGATTCGGTCCCGTACGCCGTGCAGTTGCGCCGCGCGGGCCCGCAGGTCGGCCTCGGCGACGGTGCTGATCCAGACGTGGCGGTCGTCCCCGCCGGCCAGTTCGGTCAGGACCTGCTCCACCGTGTCGGCGGTGGTCCGCCGGCCGGTGGTGTACGCCTGCCGCAGGTCGGTCAGCGGGGATGTCTGGGCTGCCATACGGTCGATTGTCGACAGTTCTGTTTCCGGCAACGGCGGGAAACGTAACGAGAATGTGTCGCGGATCACTCCGGTCGCCGACCACCCCGGCCGGTCCGGTCAACCGGCCGAGCTCGGGGCGACGCCCCATCGATGCCGAGCACATGGTCGGCGTCCACCGCTCAGTCGAGGTACGAACGACCCCCGTGCGCCCCCAACTCGGCGATCACGGCTGCCGGCCCCCCCGCCGCAACCACCTTGAGCAGCCGTTCGTGTCGGCGTACGGCGTCCGACGGCTGCGCGTTCTCGGATTCGCGGCGCAGGTTGACCGCCATGTAGAGCTGCAACCGAACCAGGATCGACTCGTAGATCACGGTGAGCTGCCGGTTGCCGGCCAACGCCACCACCGCCACGTGGAACGCCCGGTGCGCCTCGGCCACGCCCAGCCGGTCCCCGGCCCCGGTCGCCGTACGCATCCGCTCGATCGCGTCCCGCAGCCCGGTCAGGTCGGTGTCTCGGGCGACCGGCAGCGCCGAGGTGACCGCAAACCGTTCCAGCACGTCCCGTACGGCGTACAGCTCCGCCACGTCCCGGTCGGAGAGGGTGGCCACCCTGGCTCCCCGGCGCGGCACGTGCTCGACCAGCCCCTGCTGGGCCAGCAGCCGCAGCGCCTCCCGCAGCGGTGCCCGGCTGATCCCCAGCCGGCGGGTCAGCTGCTCCTCGACCAGTCGCTGGCCCGGATCACTCTTGCCGCTCAGGATCTCTCGGCTCAGCCGCAGCACGGCCAACTCCACCAGGCTGAAGCTTTCCAGCTCACCATCCACCGGCGATGCGGCCACGTCGCTCACATGGACGAGTCTGCCATTCCACGCCCGATCTACCCCCGGCCCGCCGCCGGCGGCGATTTCGGACCCGGTTGCGGCGCGAGGAACCGGACCCCCGGCTCGGTGAACCGGACGAGCCTCGGCGCGGCGGACCGGCTCGGTCCTAGCGCAGTGAACCGGCCAGGTCGCGCAGCTCACTCTCGCGGGCCGAACCGACCACGATCACCGTACGTCCCGGCTCCATCAGCACCAGCGCCCGCTCCCCCGCCCGTGCCGTGTACGTCTGCCAGCTACGCCCGGCGACCTCGGTCGGGCCCTGCGGCTGCCCCTTCTCGGTCAGCTCCGTCGGCAACAGCCGCTCGGCCGGCACGTTGCTCTGCACGAGCTGGACACCGCCGCCGTCCGGGCTCAGGTAGCCCAGCCGCAGGGTCACCGCGCCGTCCGGCCGCTGGAGGGTGGCGGTCACGCTGCGCCAGCCGTCGGCCAGTCCGGTCGGCTCGCCGACCGGGAACGCGTTGATCGAGCGGGCCTGCGCGACGGTCGGCGACGGGTCGATCTCGGCCGCCTGGTCACCACCGAGGAACACCCGGTAGAACCCGATCAGCAACGCGATCGGGATCAGGAGTACGAGCAGCGAGGTCGCCATGTCCTTCGGTGAACGCTCGGAGCGGGTGGCGGCCGCCACAACCTCTTCCGTGGCGACGTCGTCCGGATCGGCCCGATACTGGTCACTCGGAGTGCGGTCACTTGACCCGAGCCCGCCCGGCGCGCGGTCACTCTGGGTACGGTCGGTCGGGGTGCCGTCGAACGAGTCACGGTCGGTAGGCGCAGCGGAGTCCACGTACCCATCTTGGCAGCCGCTCCGGCTGCCGCGACCCGGACCACCCGCGCCCCGGACCTGATCAACGTTCGGAACCGTGCCAGGATCTATGACATGGCCGGCGGCAAGGCTCGGCCTGCTGCCGGTTCACCCCGCACCGTCGCGAGGAGGAGCCCCGCCATGACCGTCACCAGGACTCGAATCCCCCAGGACCTGGACCGTAACCTCGCACTGGACCTGGTCCGGGTGACCGAGGCCGCGGCGATGGCCGCCGGCCGCTGGGTCGGCCGGGGCGACAAGGAGGGCGGCGACGGCGCCGCCGTCGACGCCATGCGCAAGCTGATCAACTCGATCCCGATGCGCGGGGTGGTGGTGATCGGTGAGGGCGAGAAGGACAACGCGCCGATGCTGTTCAACGGCGAGGTGGTCGGCGACGGGACCGGTCCCGAGGTCGACGTGGCGGTCGACCCGGTGGACGGCACCACGCTGATGAGCAAGGGCATGCCGAACGCGCTCGCCGTACTCGCGGTGGCCGAACGGGGAGCCATGTTCGACCCGAGCGCGGTCTTCTACATGGAGAAGATCGCGGTCGGCCCGGCGTACGCCGACGTGATCGACATCAACGCCGGGGTGGCCGACAACCTGCGCCGGATCGCCGAGATCAAGGACACCGAAGTGTCCGACGTCACGGTCTGCGTACTCGACCGGCCCCGGCACGACGGGCTGATTCGGGAGATCCGCCGGATCGGAGCGGGGATCCGGTTCATCTCCGACGGCGACATCGCCGGTGCCATCGCCGCCGCCCGCGGCGAGTCCGGCGTCGACGTGCTGATGGGTATCGGCGGCACCCCCGAGGGCATCACCGCCGCCTGCGCGCTCAAGTGCATGGGCGGGGCGATGCAGGCGAAGCTCTGGCCGCGCGACGACGAAGAGCGGGCCAAGGCGCTGGCCGCCGGGCACGACCTCGACCGGGTGCTGTTCACCGACGACCTGGTCACCGGGGACAACTGCTTCTTCGTGGCGACCGGGGTCACCTCCGGTGACCTGCTGCGCGGGGTCAGCTACCGCTCCGGCGGGGCGTACACGCAGTCGATCGTGATGCGGTCCAAGAGCGGCACGATCCGCGTGATCGACTCCTACCACCGGTTGGAGAAGCTCAACCTCTACTCGGCCGTCGACTACGACGGCCGTCCGCTGGCCGAGCAGGAATGAGCCTGCTCGACACGCGTACCGCCGCACCACCCGTACCGAACACCCGCTGCCGGGCCGGCGCCGTCGGGCTCGCCGTCGTCTCCGGCAGCGCGGTCGCGGTGCAGTCGCGGATCAACGGCGAGCTCGGCGTACGGCTGCACGACGGCATCGCCGCCGCGGTGGTCTCGTTCGGTCTCGGCCTGGTCGTGCTCACCGTGCTGGTCTCCGGCAGTCGCGCCGGGCGCCGGCACCTCAACGTGTTCCGCTCCGCCCTGCGGGACGGCACGCTGCGGCCGTGGCAGTGCCTCGGCGGCGCCTGCGGTGCGTTCATGGTGGCCAACCAGGGGCTCACCGTCGGCCGGCTGGGGGTGGCGGTGTTCACCGTCGCGGTGGTCGCCGGGCAGTCGGCGAGCAGCCTGGTGGTCGACCGGGCGGGGATCGGCCCGGGCGGCCGGCAACGGGTCACCCCGGCCCGGCTCGCCGGGGCGGCACTCACCGTACCGGCGGTGTTCCTCGCTGTCGGTGACCGCCCGGACGATCCGACCAGTCTGGTCCTGGCCCTGCTGCCGCTGCTCGCCGGGCTCGGCCTGGCCTGGCAGCAGGCGGTCAACGGCCGGGTACGGGCCGCCTCGGGCAGCGTGCTGACCGCGACGTTCGTCAACTTCGCGGTCGGCGCGACGGCGCTGCTGGCCGCCTTCGCGATCAGCCTCGCCTTCCGTGGTTGGCCGTCCGGCGCGCTGCCGACGCAGCCGTGGCTCTATCTCGGTGGCCCGATCGGGATCATGTTCATCGCGGTCGCCGCCGCCCTGGTCCGGTTCACCGGGGTCCTGCTGCTCAGCCTGGCCACGATCGCCGGGCAGGTGGTGGGCGCGGTGCTGATCGACCTGGCCGCCCCCGGCGGTGCCGCCCGGCCGGGGCCGTTCACCGTGCTCGGCGCGGTGCTGACGCTGGTCGCGGTGGTGGTCGCCGGCCGCCGGGGCCGGACCGCACGGGCCGCTCCGAACGGTTAGGCCGGACCGGCGGTCGCCGCTGCGATCGTCTCCCGCAGCGCGTCGTCCAGCGGGGTGGGCTCGATGCCGAACAGCGCGGTGGCGGCCGACGAGTCCAGCACGAACGGGGCGTTGAACTGGTACGCGACCTCGCGCAGTTCGCGTACGGTCGGGTCGAACACGCCACCGAGCCAGAGCACCGGGGCCGGCATCCGGGTCAGCCGTGGGGCGGGGGCTTGGGCGAGTGCCGCGATCCGGGCGGCGACCTGCCGGATCGACTCGGCGGGCAGGCTCGGCACGTGCCAGGCCCCACCCCAGGCACGCTCGTTCCCGGCGGCGGCGACCAGCGTACGGGCGACGTCACCGACGTACGTCCAGGTGTGCGGGGCGTCGAGGTCAGCCGGTACGACCGCACGCCGCCCGGCCAGCAGCTTCGGCAGCACCAGCAGGGTGAGGGTGGTCTGGGCGCCGGCGCCGAGGTAGTCGGAGCCGCGTACCTCGGTGGCCCGGATCCGGCCGGCCCGGTGCGCGGCCAGCGCGTCCTGCCACATCCGGACCCGTACGCCGCCCTTGACGCTGTTCGGCCGCAACGGGGTGGCCTCGGTCATCGGGGCGTCCACCGGGCCGTAGCCGTAGAGGTTGCCGACGGTGGCGAGCACGGCACCGGAGTGTTCCGCCGCCCGGAGCAACGCGTGCGCCAGCGGCGGCCAGTCGGTGGGCCAGCGGTGGTAGGCCGGGTTGGCGCAGTTGTAGAGCGCGGTCGCGCCGGCCGCCAGCCGGGTCAGCCGGTCGGGGTCGCTCGCGTCGGCGGCGATCCGTTCGATGGCGGGGTGTTCGGGGCCGGAGCCGCGACGGGTGACCAGGCGGACCCGGTCGCCCCGCTCGGCGAGCAGGGTGGCGGTGGCGGAGCCGACCGGACCGGCGCCGACGATAACGTGCAGGGACATGCTTGCCCGCCTTCCAGATCATGCGTTCATTTCGAGAGCAGTGCTCTCGTTGCTCGACGCAGCCTGGCACGGATCCGACACCACAGTCAAGAGCAGTGCTCTCGCTTTTGATAGCCGCTCTCTAATGTGGCAGGCTGGCACCATGACCGCACCGTCGATCCGCGCCCGGGTACGCGCGGAACTCACCGAGGAGATCAAGTCGGTGGCCCGGCGACACCTGGCCACCGAGGGCGCCAACCTGTCGCTCCGCGCCGTCGCCCGGGACCTGGGACTGGCCTCCTCCGCGCTCTACCGCTACTTCGCCAGCCGGGACGAGCTGCTCACCGCACTGATCCTGGACGCGTACCGGGCCCTGGGCGACGCCGCCGAGGACGCCGACGCCGCCGTGACCGACACCGACCTGCGCGGACGTTGGCTCGCCGTCTGCCACGCCGTCCGGCAGTGGGCCCTGCGCCACCCGGCCGAGTACACCCTGCTGTACGGCAGTCCGGTGCCCGGGTACGCCGCCCCGGCGGACACCACCGCGCTCGCCCAGCGGGTGGCACTGACCCTGACCGGCATCCTGACCGACGCGGCTCGCGCCGGCCGGCTCACCCCGCCGCCCGCCTCGGCACCCCCACCCCCGGTACGCGCCGACCTGGCCCGCCTGATCGCGTCCCGTATCGAACCTCGCGACGAGCCGGCCGGCGCCCTCACCGAGGAGCAACTCGCCCGTGGTCTGGCCGGCTGGAGCCAGCTCTTCGGCCTGGTCAGCTTCGAGATCTTCGGCCGCCTGGAACAGGTCGTCGAGCGGTGCGAGCCCTACTTCGACCACCAGATACGACTGACCGCCGATTTCGCCGGTCTCCCCTGACCGCCGATCGGGGTTCGGGGTGTCAGCCGGCGTCGGAGGAGTGGCCGGGGAACAGGTGGGCGGCCGGGTCGATCACCACGGCGGCGTTGTTGACCGCGGTGGCCGCCTCGCCGAAGCCGGTGGCGATCAGCCGGACCTTGCCCGGATATTCGGTGATGTCACCGGCGGCGAAGACCCTCGGCAGGTTGGTCAGCATGGTGCTGTCGACCAGGATGTGCCGCTTGTCCAGGGTCAGTCCCCACTCGGCCAGCGGACCGAGGTCGGCGGTGAAGCCGAGCGCGGCCACCACCGTGTTGACCGGCACCGTCTCGGCCGTCCCGCCCTTGACCACGATGTCCGCGCCGGTGACCGTACCGTCGCCGTGGATCTTGGTTACCTCGGCGTTGGTGACGATCCGCACCGGCAGCTTGCGTACCCGCTCCACGGTCGCGGCGTGCGCCCGGAACTTCTCCCGGCGGTGCACGAGGGTGATCGACTCGGCCAGTGGTGCCAGCGCCAGCGCCCAGTCGAAGGCCGAGTCCCCGCCGCCGATGATCAACACGTCGTGGCCGGCCAGGTCGGCCAGGTGCGGTACGAAGAAGACGATGCCGTCCCCGACGAAGCTGTCCGCGGCCGGCAGCGGCCGGGGCGTGAAGCTGCCCAGCCCACCGGTGATCAGCACCGACCCGCAGTGCAGCGAGGTTCCGTCGCTCAGGCCCAGCACCGGCCGCTCCGCCTGGTACGAGAGCTTCTCGGCCCGTACGCCGAGCAGGTATTCGGGCTCGAACGCGGCGGCCTGCACCACCAGATTGGCCACCAGGTCCCGACCCTTGATCGCTGGAAAGCCCGCCACGTCGTAGATGACCTTCTCCGGGTACATCGCGGTGACCTGACCACCGGGCTCGGGCAACGCGTCGACGAGCGCGACGGACAGGCCCCGGAAGCCGGCGTAGTAGGCGGCGAAGAGGCCGGTCGGACCGGCCCCGATTATGGCGACATCGACCTCACGCATGTACTCACCGTCGTCTTCCGCCTACGGATCAACATCTGCTGATTCGACCGTAGGGCGCCGGGTGAGCCCGAGGCAAGACACATCCCATTCCGAATCCGGCCGGCCGCCGGCCGAACAGGTCACTGATCAGGGAAAACTCAGCGTCGACTCGGCCGAGTAGGGATCGCGCTGCGGGCGGCGGCGGAACAGGATCGCCGCCACCAGTCCGCCGATCAGACCGAACAGGTGACCCTGCCAGGAGATCGGCTCGTCGGTCGGCAGTACGCCGAACAACTGCCCGCCGTAGAGCAGCCCGACCAGCAGCACCACCGCGAAGTTCCACCAGCTCCGCTCGACGATGCCGCGCATGATCAGCAGCCCCAGGTAACCGAAGATGACGCCGCTGGCGCCGACCACCACCGAGTTCGCCGAGCCGGTGAACCACACCCCGAGCCCGCTGACCAGAATGATCACCAGGGTGGAGTAGAGGAACCGACGCGACCCGGCGGCGAGCACGAACGTACCGAGCAGGATCAGCGGCACGCTGTTGCTGTAGAGGTGGTTGAAGCCGTGGTGCAGGAACGGCGAGAAGAAGACGCCGTCCAGGCCGTCGATCCGGTGCGGGATGATCCCGGCCGTCGCGTCCAGCCCCATGCCCAGCCAGTAGTCGATCCCCTCGATGGCGAAGAGCACCGGCACGACCGCGCACATGGCCACGAACGCGCGACCGAGGGACGCGTAGAAGGCGTCGGTGCCGAACAGGTACGGGTCGCCGCCGCTACGGGAATCGAATGTCACCCTCAACTAGCTATCAGCTATCGCCGGCAACCGCCACCCGACTCAGACGAAAGGGGTACGGACTCTCGCAGTCCGTACCCCTTCGACGTCGCCACCGGTCAGTAGTAGCCCTTGCTCTGGAAGTACGACCACGCACCGCAGGGCGTGTTGTACCGCCCCTTGATGTAGCCCAGCCCCCACTTGATCTGGGTGGCAGCGCTGTTCTGCCAGTCCGAGCCGGCACTGCTCATCTTGCTGCCGGGCTTGGCCTGCGGGATGCCGTACGCGCCCGAGGGGTTGCTCGCCTTGGGGTTCCAGCCGCTCTCCTTGGTCCAGAGCTTCTCCAGGCAGGGCATCTCGGCCAGCGGGAAGCCGGCCTGAAGCATCAGCGCGCAGCCGACCGCCCGGTTGCCGCTGTACTCGTTGCAGGAGTCCGGGATCGGCCCGTCGTACGGCTTGGCCGGCGCGTTGGCCGCCGCATTGGCCGCCTTGGTTTCCCGCTTCTTGCGGTCCGCCGCCGCGTCGGCCTTGCGCGCCCGCTCGGCCGCCGCCTTCGCGGTCTCCGCCGCCTTGCGGGCGGCCTCCCGTTCGGCGGCCAACTGGGCCGCCATCGCCAGCTTGTGCGCGGCGTTGCGCTCACGCAGCAACTCGAACTCCGCGCGCTCGGCGTCGGCGACGAGTTGGGCGTTGATCGCGACCTGTTGGGTTTCCCGGTCCTGGCCGAGGAAATATCCACCGGTGACACCCGTCACCAGCAGTGCAACCGCGAGTGTCCGGACACCGAAGCGGGTCCACAGCCGACTCACGAAGTGATCCCTTCGTCGGGGACAAGGTCCGGCGCGAACCGGCCGGAGCCGGCGTCCGCGCGCCACGAGCATCCCAGATCCACCGGATCTCCGGGCCGGGCGACTCGTGGTCATCCGTCCCGTTTGCCCCCGGAACACCGACCATTACCGATGCCCCTGGGACTGGAGTTGCTCGAAGCACACCATCGCGCACAGTGAGCCGGCTGGGAAACCAACAACCACGATTGTGACCTGGGCCACTCAAATTATCACTCTAAACCAGGCCAAAAACCCCAGCACGTCGCCGCTACAGCGGGATGTCCTCCAACAGATCGGTGACCACCTCGGCGATCGGCGACCGCTCCGACCGGGTCAGCGTGACGTGCGCGAAGAGCGGATGCCCCTTGAGCGCCTCGATCACCGCGGTCACCCCGTCGTGCCGGCCGACCCGCAGGTTGTCGCGCTGGGCGACGTCGTGGGTGAGCACCACCCTGGACCCCTGACCCACCCGCGACAGCACGGTGAGCAACACCCCGCGCTCCAGCGACTGCGCCTCGTCCACGATGACGAAGGCGTCGTGCAGGCTGCGACCACGGATGTGGGTGAGCGGGAGCACCTCCAGCATCCCGCGGGCGAGCACCTCGTCCATCACGTTGTCGTGCACCACCGCGCCGAGGGTGTCGAAGACCGCCTGCGCCCACGGCGACATCTTCTCCGACTCCGACCCCGGCAGGTAGCCCAACTCCTGGCCACCGACCGCGTAGAGCGGGCGGAACACGATCACCTTCTTGTGCCGGCGGCGCTCCATCACCGCCTCCAGCCCGGCGCAGAGCGCCAGGGCGGACTTTCCGGTGCCGGCCCGGCCACCGAGCGAGATGATCCCGATCGACTCGTCCAGTAGCAGGTCCAGGGCGATCCGCTGCTCCGCCGAGCGGCCGCGCAGCCCGAACGCCTCCCGGTCACCGCGGACCAGCCGTACGGTCTTGTCCGGGGCGGTTCGGCCCAGTGCCGAGCCCCGGGGCGAGTGCAGCACCAGGCCGGTGTGGCACGGCATGCCGGCCGCCTCGTCCAGGTCCAGCGGCTCACCGCCGTACAGCTGGTTTATCTGCTCCTCCCCCAGCTCCAGTTCGGCCATGCCGGTCCAGGTCGGGTCGCTGGCCTGGCCGTGCCGGTACTCGTCGGCGGTGAGGCCGACCGAGGCGGCCTTGACCCGCAGCGGCATGTCCTTGCTGACCAGGACGACCTCGCGGCCCTCGGCGGCCAGGTTGAGCGCCACCGAGAGGATCCGGGTGTCGTTGGACTCGTTGCGGAAACCGGGCGGGAGCACCGAGTCGTCGGCGTGGTTGAGCTCCACCCGCAGCGTGCCGCCGACGTCGTTGGTCGGCACCGGCTGGTCCAGCCGGCCGTGCTTGATCCGCAGTTCGTCGAGCATGCGCAGGGCCTGGCGGGCGAACCAGCCCAGCTCCGGATGGTGTCGTTTCCCCTCCAGCTCGGAGATCACCACGAGCGGAAGCACGACCTCGTGTTCGGCGAACCGGTGGAACGCGGCCGGGTCGGAGAGCAACACCGAGGTGTCCAGAACGTAGGCACGGCCGGTTGGTGCGGGCTCCAGACCGGCGGCCGGGGCCGTGGTGGCCCTCCGTCCGCCCTTTGCACGGCCGGTCGCGACAGTCGCGCCCGGGTCCTGGTCGGCCCTGGAGTTGGTACGGCGAGTGGTCACAGGCTGCTCCGGCGGGTGTGCACCCGGTCCACCCGCGTTCCGCCTCGTCCGGTGCCCGGAACCACGGGGTCGGATGCGGGCCCCATGGATCAGTACGCAGAGTCCGGGCCGGCCGGCTGGCGTGGGAGGACCCCTCGCCATGCCTTGACGCTAGCCGCCCGACGGCGACGCGGCTAGGGCATGCCGAATGCAACTCGCCATAGCCCGCCCGTCCCGTTGGCGCCGGTGACGGGCGAGATCCAAACCCCGTCGGGCCGGGGGTCCGATCGACCCCCGGCCCGACGGTACGGAGACCGGCCGGGATGCATGCCCCCTGCGCGCACCCCGGCCGGTGGGATCACCGTCACCGGTCTGACGTGATCCCGCCGGTGCGTGTCCGCCGCGGACGACGCACCGTGATCGCGGGTGACCGCTCACCCCACCGCGCCACCGGCTAAGCGTTCCGGCCGGCGTACGCGTCGGTGGAGTGCCGTCCGCCGTTGGTCGCGGTCCCCGCGAAAGAAGAACCCGTGTACGTCGTGCCCTGGTCCCCGGCCACGGAATCCGGGGCGGTGTCGGTCGCGCCGGCCGGTGGCCCGGACAACACGGAGGCGATGGCGGCCTGGGCCTCCCGCCGACGGCGGTTCCAGGCCCCCCGGTCGCCGTCGAAGTAGCCCTGGCGGTAGCCGAACCGGTAACCGACCCGGTAACTGAGCTGGCCGTGCAGCCGGCCCGCGGCATAGCTGGACGAACCAAGCAGGAGTACGAGGAAGACCGCGAAGAAGGGGCTCATCGGACCACCCCGGCCGGTACGTGTCGCCCGTTCATCAGTCCTCCGACTCGGTCGGGGCGGGATCGGCGATGAGCAGCCGATCGAGATCGTCCGTGCTCACCTCTTCGACCAGCTCGACACTGATCCGGCAGCCGTCGAGCACGACCTCGGCCACGGAGGCCCGGCGGATCTCCCCGCCCGCGTCGTAGACCCGCACGCTCAGCTCGGGGCAGCCCAGGTGGGTCCGCCACGAGTTCCACTCGGCCCGGTCGCCGACGTTCAGCGACAGGTAGCGACAACCCCGGGCCAGATAGAGGCGCCACGGGGCGCTGAGCCCGGCGGCCACCCCGTCGGCGATCAACCCGAATGCCTGGGCACGGGTTGCGAGTTCGGTCACCGGATCCCTCCTGTCACGAGAAGTGACCCGCGTGAGCACCGATGGTCTCAAGCACGTGACACACGTTAGATCGTCCCACGTACGTGACAGTATCACCTTTTCGTCTGATTACCCCCAGACCTGCGTACCACTAGTCTGACCACGTGATACCCCTCAACACGAGCACGAAGTCGTTTACCGGAATCCCCACCCAAGTGTCACGTGCACGGCACGGAAGCACACCGGCCCCGGCGGAATCCGACGACTGGCCGTACCGTCACCGGGTGCCGGACAGTGCCCACGGGCGCAAGATCGCCTTCGCCGCCTTCGTACGCAAGGCCCTCGATGACGCCCGCGCCACCCGCGCGTGGTCGGGCACGGAGGTCTCCCGGCGTACCGGCGTCTCCCGCCAGACCATCAACCGCTGGGTCCGCGGCGAGTGGGCCAGCGACCCCGAGGCCGAACGCGTCGTTGCGTTCTGTGAGGGGCTCAACATCAGCCCGACCACCGCCTTCGGGGTGCTCGGCTGGGACCGGGCCACCTCCGCGCGACCCACTCCGAGCGCTCCACCGATGGACCCGGACGTCGAGGCGCTGCTCCGCCGACTGGTGGATCCGAATGTCTCCGAGGCGGAGAAATTTCACATCAGGGAGACAATCAGATATCTGGCATACCGGCCCACCTTGCCGGGAGATGTCCGAAAAGGTAGTAAACGAGCAGGCTAGTTCCTCAAATAGCGCAAGAATCACCATGCTTCACATGCGTACCGCACCAGCACCCTAATACGCGCGCTAACGTGCCTTTTCGTACTGCTTGGGCTCGTCGTCGGCGGGGGGACGGGACAAAGCCGAACCCAGCCCTGCGGGACAGAAGGAGGGGTCTAGCCATGACCCTGAAATGGACGGCAGTCATGGTCGCGGCCGTGTCAGTGACACTGTGCGTGACCGCCAACGTGGTGCTCGGCACCGTCAACGGAGCGGAACTTCCGGTCGTGGTGAACATGATCGCCATCACCGCCACCGGGGTCGCGACCGTTCTCGCCGTGGTCGCCGATCTGCACGAACGACTCAACGAGCGGGTCACCGCGCTCACCGAATTCCTCATCGCCCGCCTGAACGAACTCGACAGCCACGCGGGCGACCGCAACACCGGATTTGTCGAGGGTTACCTGCTCAGCCACCCCGACCCGGCGGTGGTACCGATCGGCCCACGGATGCACGGTCGCCGGGTCATGCTCGGCGGCGACGACTGAAGGTTCAGCTGGACGCCATCTAAGACCGTAACGACCGGGGTACGCTGACGCCCGTGCGGCCGATCAACACGGGCAATCAGCGCCCGACCCGACCCCTGACAGCGGAACAGGCCTGGCAGGCCACCACTGGCCGGGCCGGGCAGTGCGTGCTCTTTTTCGACTTCGACGGCACGCTCGCCCCGGTCCACGACGACCCCACCGCTGTGCAACCGGCACCGAAGGTCCTCGCGGCCCTCGACGCCCTCGCCAGCGTCGTCCAGCGGGTGGCGATCGTCTCGGCCCGCCCGGTCGAGTTCCTCCGCGACCACTTCACCGGGCTGACCGACGTCGACCTCTATGGACTCTATGGACTGGAACACAGCCACGGATCCGGCGAGACGGTGACCGAGCCGACCGCACTGCCATGGGTGCCCACCATGGCCGAGCTGGCCCAACAGGCCCGCGACGAACTACCCGAGGGCACCCTCGTCGAATACAAGCGACTCTCCGTCGCCCTGCACTACCGCACCGCCCCACAACTCGCCAAGACCATCGAATCCTGGGGCCGCGACCAGGCCGAACGACGCGGCCTGCGCGTACAGATCGGACGGATGGTCATCGAGATCAAGCCCCCGGTCGACCGCGACAAGGGCATGGTCATCGGCGAAGCCGTACAGGGCGCCGGCTGCGCCTGGTACTTCGGCGACGACGTCTCCGACATCAAGGCCTTCGCCGCGCTACGCGCCCGCGAAGAGACCCACCCCGACTTCTTCGGCGTCTGCGTCGCCGTCGCCAACCCCGAAACCGGCGAAGAAGTCGCCACCGCGGCCGACCTCACCATCGACTCCCCCGAAGCCCTGGGCGACTTCCTGACCGAAGCGGTGCACAGGTTTAACTGACTGTGCTGGCTGGCGACGGCTTCGCCGTCGCTGGCTCGCTCCGCTTCGCGCCGCCCAATGCGGTGACTTCGCCCTGCGGGCGGCGACGGCTTCGCCGCGCCGTCCTCGGACGAAGTCACCGCGGCGGCGCTCGGTCGACTCGCGACCTTCGTTACGGTTACTACAGACTTTCGCTTTCTTCGCCGGCCGGTTGCTCTGGTCGCTGGTCCGGCTTGCTGCCCGGGTACGCCAGCAGCCGTTGCGCCTCGCCCCACCCAGCCCCACCCCGCCCCACCACGCCCAGAAAACCAGCCCCTACCCTCGCCGATGCCCTCCCCACCGATCCCGTCGGCGATCTTGCACTTGTGGCGCCCGAATTACAACACTCGCCCCGATTCATGAGCAACCACAACTGCAAGATCGCCGCGCTACTCGGGGGGAGGGGGAGGGGGGAGGGGAGGGGAGGGGGAGGGGAGGGGAGGGAGGTCGAATCAAGCGCCGTATCGGCGTTGGCGGCTGGCGTAGGAGCGGAGGGCGCGGAGGAAGTCGACGTGGCGGAAGTCGGGCCAGTTGGCGTCGCAGAAGTAGAACTCGGAGTGGGCGGACTGCCAGAGCAGGAAGCCGGAGAGGCGCTGTTCGCCGCTGGTGCGGATGACCAGGTCGGGGTCGGGCTGGCCGCGGGTGTAGAGGTGTTCGGCGATGTGTTCGACGTCGAGGACCTCGGCGAGTTCCTCGATGGTTCCGCCGCCGGCGGCGTGTTCGTAGAGCAGGGAGCGTACGGCGTCGGCGATCTCGCGGCGGCCGCCGTACCCGACGGCGATGTTGACCTGGGCGCCGCCGGCTCGTTCCTGGGTACGTTCCTCGGCGGCCTTGAGCGCGGTAGCGGTTTGTGCCGGTAGCAGGTCGAGTGCGCCGACCATCCGCAGTCGCCAGGGGTTGCCTTCTTCGGCGAGTTCGACGGCGAGGTCTTCGATGATCTGGAGCAGCGGGTCCAGTTCGCTGGCGGGCCGGCGCAGGTTGTCGGTGGCGAGAAGGTAGAGCGTGACGTGCCCGATGTCGGCCTGGTCGCACCACTCCAGGACGTGTTTGATCTTGGCGGCGCCGACCCGGTGGCCGTCGTTGGGGTCGACGTAGCCCATCTCGCGGGCCCATCTTCGGTTGCCGTCGCACATCACGCCGACGTGTTGTGGCACGGGCTTACCGGCCAGCTTCGCCGCCAACCGCCGTTCGTACGCTGAGTAGACCAGGTCCCGCAGAGTCATCCCTTGCAGACTAGCGACCTAAATCGTGGGGCGAGCCGGGGGCGCCCATCAGCGGACAACTAGTCCGCGCCCGATCTTCCGCAGGGTGCGTAGGTCGAGCAGGCCGTCGCCGAGGCCCAGTTCCACCATCACGCCGAAGACCCGCTGGTCGGATTGGGCCGCTCGGATGGCCGCGTCGACCATGACCGGGCGCCGGGCGAGCCGGGCGACCGCCGAACTGTGCCGCAGGTGGCGGCCGAGTCGGCGGCGCAGTGCGTGGGCGTACCGGTCGGCGGCGCGGTGGGGGGAGGTGGCCGCGGCCGTACCGGCGAGGGCGCCGGAGAGGACGGCGTAGAAGATGCCCTCCCCGGTGAACGGGTTGATCAGGGAGAGCGCGTCACCGGCGAGCACTATCCGGTTCCGGCCGGGCGCCGGTCGGCTGGTGGACAGCGGCAGGTGGTGGGCGCGCAGGTCGGTCACGGTGTCGGCGGCCAGTTCGGGCAGCAGGGTGTGCAGGCCGTCGAGCAGGCGGGATCGGCTGACCGGGGTGCCGCGCAGGACTTCGCCGTACCCGATGTTGGCCCGGCCGTCGCCGATCGGGAACGACCAGGCGTAGGCCGGCCACCCACTGCCGGAGGTGATGATCTGCTGCTGGACCGGGCCGTTGCCGGCGGGTGCGTAGCCCCGGATGGCGATGGCGAGGTGTCCGTCGGGGTTGTTGCCGTGGCCGAGCGCCCGGCGGACTACGGAGCCGGCGCCGTCGGCGCCGACCACCGCCCGCGCCGACAGCATCCGGTCGAGCACCACCCGGTCCGGCCGGCTTTCGATCCGGCGTACGGTGTGCCGGCGCAGGTCGGCACCGGCGGCGACCGCCGCGGCGACCAGACGGGCGTCGAAGACCTTCCGGGGGACCGTGTACGCGGGCCGGGGCAGTGCCCGGGTGACCTGGCCCCCGCCGGGTGCGACCAGGCGCAGCGCGGGCACCGGCGCGAACCCGCTCACCGCGTCCCGGACCCCGAGCTCGGCGAGTACGTCGAGGGTGTGTGCGGCGATGCCGTCGCCGCACGCCTTGTCCCGGGGGAAGTCGGACCGGTCCAGCAGGAGCACGCTCGCCCCGGCTCGGCGGGCGGCCAGCGCGGCGCTCGCACCGGCCGGACCGGCGCCGATCACGGCGACGTCGTAGGAGTCCATGGTCACCGGTCCGGTCCGCCGGTCGACACGAGCTCGACCGGTCCGGCCGTCGGCGGTGTGGCGGGTGGGCAGCAGAACGGCCGCCGGGCATGGGTCCCGACGGCCGTTGTCATGCTGCTGATAATGCCCGGTTCGGGGCGGGACGGATAGCTTGTCCCGTCACGCCGGGCGTGTCCCGCCGTCGACCGAGGTGGGCTGCTCGGCCTCTCAGGCGCGAACTGCTCGGCTTCTCAGGCGGGTTGCTCGGCGTCCAGCCGGGCGCGTAGCGCGTCCAGCTCGGCCCAGAGCACGGCCGGCAGCTTGTCGCCGAACTTCTCGAACCATTCGTTGATCAGGGGCAGCTCGTCGCGCCATTCGTCAACGTCGACCTTCAGCGCGATCCGGACATCCTCCGGGGTGAGCCCCAGCCCCTCGACGTCGAGCGCGTCCTGCGCCGGCACCATCCCGATCGGGGTTTCGACGGCGGCGCCGCGCCCCTCCAACCGCTCGACGATCCACTTGATCACCCGAGAGTTCTCGCCGAAGCCGGGCCAGAGGAAGTTGCCGTCCTGGTCCTTGCGGAACCAGTTGACGTAGTACACCTTCGGCAGCTTGTCCGCGTCCCCGTCGGTGCCCTTGCCCATCTCGATCCAGTGTCCGAAGTAGTCACCGGCGTTGTAGCCGATGAACGGCAGCATCGCCATCGGGTCCCGCCGCACCACGCCGACCTTGCCGGCCGCCGCCGCGGTGGTCTCCGAGGAGAGCGTCGCTCCCATGTAGACCCCGTGCACCCAGTCCCGGGCCTCGGTGATCAGCGGAATCGTGTCCTTGCGCCGGCCACCGAAGAGGATCGCGTCGATCGGGACCCCGTTCGGGTCGTTGAACTCGTCGGCCAGGATCGGGCACTGGGCCAACGGGGTGCAGAACCGCGAGTTGGGGTGCGAGCTCAGTTCGCCGTTGTCCGGCGTCCAGTCGTTGCCCTTCCAGTCGGTGAGGTGCGCCGGCGGCTCGCCCATCCCCTCCCACCAGACATCACCATCGTCGGTGAGGCCGACGTTGGTGAAGATGGAGTTGCCCCGGTCGAGCGTGCGCATCGCGTTCGGGTTGGTCTTCCAGTCGGTGCCCGGCGCCACCCCGAACAGGCCGAACTCCGGGTTGACCGCGTACAGCCGGCCGTCTTCGCCGAACCGCATCCAGGCGATGTCGTCACCGATGGTCTCGACCTTCCAGCCCGGGATGGTCGGCTCCAGCATGGCCAGGTTGGTCTTTCCGCAGGCCGACGGGAAGGCACCGGCGATGTAGTGCACCTTCCCCTCCGGCGAGGTGACCTTCATGATCAGCATGTGCTCGGCGAGCCAGCCCTCGTCCCGGGCCATGACGCTGGCGATCCGCAGCGAGTAGCACTTCTTGCCCAGCAACGAGTTGCCGCCATAACCGGATCCGTACGACCAGATCTCGCGGCTCTCGGGGAAGTGCGAAATGTACTTGGTCTCGTTGCACGGCCAGAACGAGTCCTGCTCGCCCGGCGCCAACGGCGCGCCGAGTGAGTGCAGTGCGGGCACGAAGTTCGCGTTCTTGCCCATCGCGTCGAGCACCGTCGCACCCATCCGGGTCATGATGCGCATGGACGCGACCACGTACGCACTGTCGGTGATTTCCACACCGTACATGGGGTCTTCCGCCTCCAGCGGGCCCATGCAGAACGGGATGACGTACATGGTGCGTCCGCGCATTGATCCGCGGTAGAGGTCCGTCATCGTCCGCTTCATCTCGGCCGGCGCCATCCAGTTGTTGGTGGGACCGGCGTCGGCCTCGTCGACCGAGCAGATGTAGGTGCGGTCCTCGACCCGCGCCACGTCCGAGGGATCCGTACGGGCCCAGAAGGAGTTGGGCTTGAGCTCCGGATCGAGCCGGACCAGTGTCCCGGCCTGCACCAGCTCGTCGGTGAGCCGCTGCCATTCCGCCTCGGAGCCGTCCGCCCAGACCACCCGTTCGGGTTGGGTCAGCTCGGCGACTTCCTTGACCCAGGCGAGCATCTTCGAGTGGGAGGTCGGAGCTTGATCGAGCCCCCGGATGGTTGCCGGAGCAGACATGACGAATCTCCTTGTGGTCGACGCTGACCGATATGAGGGGTGGAGCGACACCCGACGGGCTGGAGATGCTCGCCGGTGTAAAAGCCTGGGATTTCCACCAGCCTAAACCGAATTGCCGATCGGGGCAGCGAGACCGGTTGTGAAGAACTGCACAACATATCGTGGTTTTGCGGTAAGGCGAGCAATCCCCCGCTTCCGCGCGCAGTTTCACGCAAATCTTTGCGAGCACCTCCGACGGGTGGGGGTCGGATGTGCCGCCGGATGCGCCGCCGCGACGATTCACGGCGGGTGCGAGAACCGGGTACGGCGCACGGGGTTGGATCCCAGCCGTACCGTGCGTCCGCCGTGGTCCCGTTGTCACCGTTGGTTGACAGTGGACGCCTTGCCCTACAGGGGTTTCACGCGTACCGGCGCGCCCGGCGACGACTCGCGGTAGCCGGGAGTCACGGCGACCCCGGAGCCGGTAGGCTCGACCTGTGTCAGCCACCGTTACCGGCGATCAGCCCTCTCCCTCGGGCACCCGGCAGGGTTTCTTCCGCACCCTCTTCAACCGGTTCGGCCACCTCGTCCGCGAGCTGGGCAAGTTCGGTCTGGTCGGTGGGGTCGCGTTCGCCGTGGACCTGGCGGTGTTCAACGTCGCCCGCGAGGGCTGGGAGATGGAGACGCTCAGCGCGAAGACGGTCTCCACCGTCATCGCCGCGACGATCGCCTTCGTCGGCAACCGGTTCTGGACCTGGCGGCACCGCGAACGCACCGGGATGGCCCGCGAGTACGGGCTCTACTTCTTCTTCAACACCGTCGGCCTGGGCATCGCGCTGGCCTGCCTGGGCATCAGCCACTACGGCCTGGGCAGCGTCTGGCCGGGCGTGTTCAAGTCACTGCTCGCCGACAACATCGCCGCCAACCTGGTCGGTGCCGCACTGGGCACTCTGTTCCGGTTCTGGTCCTATCGGCGGTTTGTCTTCGTCGGTGCGGCGGCACAGGATGCCCCGGATGTCATCACCAAGAGTGATCAGTAGCGTGACCTGGCGCCCACCTGCGTGCCGGCCGCTCCCGGTCGGTGTGGTCCTGCCCTAAGGTAACCAAATGCGTCTTGTCCGGCTGCTCCCCGACCGCTGGCAGAAGTTCGCCCACGAGGCCGCTAAATTCGGCATCGTCGGCGGCGTCAACACCGTCATCAACTATGCGGTGTTCAACGCGCTGGCGCTGACGGTCTTCGAGAACGGCCAGCTCAAGGCAACGGTCATCGCGACCGTTATCGCCGCGATCAGCTCGTATCTGATGAACCGGTACTGGACGTACCGAGATCGCCCGAAATCAGCGATGCGTCGCGAATATCTACTGTTTTTCCTGTTCAACACCACCGGGCTCGCCATCGAACTCGGTGTGCTGGCCGCGGCAAAGTACGGCCTGGGCATCCACGGCCTGCTCGCGCTGAACGTCGCCAAGACCGTCGGGGTTGGCCTGGCCACGGTGTTCCGCTTCTGGTCGTACCGCACGTTCGTCTTCCGGCCGGCCACGAACCACGCCGACGGGCACGAGCACGCCGCCGACGGGCTGGTCGAGCTCGACCCGGTGGCCGAACTGGCCGAGGCGGTCACGGAGCTGGAGGAGGCGTCCCACCGGCCCCAGTCCGCGCCGGACGGCCGCACCAACGGCGACCGCCCGGCGGCCGGCGACAACCTGCTGGCCGCCAGGGACGATCTCACGGCCGAGTTCGCCGACGAACTACGGGCGGCCACCGCCCAACGCCCCGCAAACCGTTGACCTCCGGCCCATCGACCGGCAGCCCGTTGACCTCCGGCCCGTCGACCGACAGCCCGGTGACCGGCTCGGGGATCCGGTCGGGCACCGGCGCGCCGGCCGACCTCTTCTTCGAGGACCTGAGCCCCGGCCGGACCTTCGAACTCGGGGTGACCACCGTCGACGAGGCCGAGATGGTTGCCTTCGCCGAGCGCTTCGACCCGCAGTGGTACCACCTCGACCCGGAACTCGCCCGGCAGAGTCACTACGGCGGGATGATCGCCAGCGGCTTCTTCACGGTGAGCCTGTTCATGCGCGCGTACGTCGACCACGTACTGTCCCGGGCCGCCGCCGACGCCTCCCCCGGACTGGAGGAACTGCGCTGGCTCGCCCCGGTCCGGGCCGGTGACCGGCTGGCCACCCGACTCGACGTGGTCGGCCGCAAACACTCCACCGCCCGACCCGGACTCGGCACGGTCACCCTGAGCGCCACCATGATCCGGCTGGACGCTGACGGCCAGCCGGAACAGGAGGTGCTACGGACCAGGTTCCGGGGCTGGTTCGTGCTCCGCGAGCCGGCCACGACCACATCCGGCGACAGTGACGCTGACGGTGACGGCACCGGGCGCTGACACCCGGTGCCGGCGATCCGGCCGGCCGGAAGTTGTCAGGGCTTCTCGCGCAGCGGCTTGCCCTCGCTGACGTCGGCGAGCACCTCGCGCAGCTCGCCCTCACCGAGCGAGTGCTTGTCGTGGTCGGCCTCGACCAGCTCGTAGAGCCGGGTCTGCACCTGGCTGACGTGCGGGATGTCGGTGAGCACCGTCTGTCCCCGCTCGCCCGCCGACTCGATGGTCAGCGTGCCGCAGCCGAGCAGCCGCTCGACGAAGTGCTGGTTCATCGTGTGGTCGTTCACCCGGCCGAGCGGGATGTCCCGCCGGTCCAGGTGGAAGACACCCTGTTGCAGCACCACCCGCTCGTTGGTGAACAGGTAGTGGGTGGCCCGCCAGACCAGGAACGGCCAGAGGCTGAGCCACAGTACGAGCACCAGGCCGAGCGCCGCGATCACGTACAGGCCGATGGAGCCGGCATTGCCGTCGGGCAGCAGCACCGCCCCGACGATCACGGCGGCGACGGCCAGCACCAGCACCAGTACCGGCCGGATCAGGGCCTTCCAGTGCGGGTGCAGATGCAGCACGACGTGCTCGTCCGCGGTGAGCACATCTTCGGGGAAAGCCACGCAAACCTCCTGGGATACGTCGGTGTTCGCGCTGACCGTAGCGGCTCCGGGTTACCGGGCGCGTCACCTGATCGTCGACACTCCCCCGACGTGACGAGCGTGGTTGTTCCGCCCCCGCTGTCCGACTCGGATCCGGGCGTCAGCGCAGGTGCAGCACGTCACCGGCGGCCACCCGGTGCTCACCGTCGGCTGCCCGGACCACCAACCGGCCCTCCGGATCGACCGTGCTCGCCGAGCCGACCAGCTCGTCGCCGCCCGGCAGCAGCACCCGTACCGGCTCGCCGACCGTCGCGCTGTGCCGCAGGTAGGCGGCGCGCAGGCCGGACGCCTCGGCGTCGCCGCCGGCCAGCCGCCAGCGCGCGTACCAGTCGGCCAGGCCGCGCAGCAGTGCCCGCAGCAGCGGATCGCGGTCGACCACCGACGCCCCGGCCAACCGCAACGAGGTGGCCACCAGGCCGGTCGGGTTGGTTGGCAGCTCGTCCGCCCGCAGGGTCACGTTCAGCCCGATCCCGACCACGATCGCCGGCGGCCGGCCGACCGTGGCCGCCGGCACCGCCTCGGCCAGGATGCCGGCACCCTTCGCCGCGCCGAGCAGCAGGTCGTTCGGCCACTTCAGGCCGACCGCCAGCCCGTCGGGCAGCTCCCCGATCCGGGTCACCGCCTCGACCAGCGCGACTCCGGCCAGCAGCGGCAGCCAGCCGTACGCCGCGGGGGTCACGCCCGGCCAGCCACGGGCCTCGACCTGCTCCCCCGGCCGGAGCAGGACGCTGGCCGCGATCCCGGCCCGGGGTGGCGACTGCCAGCTACGGCCCCGACGACCGCGCCCGGCGGTCTGTGTCTCGGCGACCACCACCAGCCCCTCCGGCTCGCCGGAGGTGGCCGCGGCGACCGCGTCGGCATTGGTGGAACCGGTCTCGGCGCGCAGGTCCAGCCGGGTCCAGAGGCCGTCCGGGACGATCAGCGCCCGCCGCAGCCCACGGGCGTCGAGCGGGGGACGGTCAAGATCGGTGTACGGCGAGCCCGGCATCAGGCCAGCCTACGGCCGCCACACCGGGGCCCGGGGCGGAGCCCGCCGAGCCGGTGGAGCGCGACCTCGGCCAAGGCAGCGGCCGACCAGGTCGCCGACGAGCACCGCTCACCGGCCACGGTCACAGCGGTGAGGCCAAGCCCACCCCGGCGGTCGGCGACGGCCGGGCGGGCGCATCGTTACGATCCAGGACTGGGCCTGCGTGCAGGAAGCGCCGGGCGTGCACGGGCACCGTGAGCGCGAGCAGCGAACGAGGCTGGCCCCGCAGTCGCGAGGAAAGGCAGGCACCGAACGTGAGCGCGAGCAGCGAGGTCGAGATCAACACCCGCAGCACCGCCGGGAAACTGGCGGACCTGCAACGGCGGGTGGACGAGGCGGTGCACGCCGGATCCGCCCGCGCGGTGGAGAAGCAGCACGCGCGGGGCAAGAAGACCGCCCGTGAGCGGATCGAACTGCTGCTCGACCCCGGTTCCTTTGTCGAGCTGGACGGACTGGCCCGGCACCGGTCCACCAACTTCGGGCTGGACCGCACCCGCCCGTACGGGGACGGCGTGGTCACCGGGTACGGCACCGTCGACGGCCGGCAGGTCTGCGTCTTCGCCCAGGACTTCACCATCTTCGGCGGTTCCCTCGGCGAGGTCTTCGGCCAGAAGATCGTCAAGGTGATGGACCTGGCCATGAAGATCGGCTGCCCGGTGGTGGGGATCAACGACTCCGGCGGCGCCCGGATCCAGGAGGGCGTGGTCAGCCTCGGCCTCTACGGGGAGATCTTCTTCCGCAACGTCCGCGCCTCCGGCGTGATCCCGCAGATCTCGCTGGTGATGGGGCCCTGCGCGGGCGGCGCGGTCTACTCCCCCGCGGTCACCGACTTCACCGTGATGGTCGACCAGACCTCGCACATGTTCATCACCGGACCCGACGTGATCAAGACGGTGACCGGCGAGGACGTCGGCATGGAGGAACTCGGCGGGGCGCGTACGCACAACACCCGCAGCGGCAACGCGCACTATCTCGCCAGCGACGAGGAAGACGCGATCGACTACGTCAAGGCGCTGCTGTCGTACCTGCCGGCGAACAACCTGGACGAGCCGCCGACGTACGCCACCGACGCCGACCCGGAGATCACCGACGCCGACCGGGAACTGGACACCCTGATCCCGGACTCGGCGAACCAGCCGTACGACATCCACACGGTGATCGAGCACGTGCTCGACGACGGCGAGTTCCTTGAGGTCCACCCGCTCTACGCGCAGAACATCGTGGTCGGCTTCGGCCGGGTCGAGGGGCGCCCGGTCGGCGTGGTGGCGAACCAGCCGATGCACTTCGCCGGCACCCTGGACATCGCCGCCTCGGAGAAGGCCGCCCGGTTCGTCCGCACCTGCGACGCGTTCAACATCCCCGTACTGACCTTTGTGGACGTACCCGGATTCCTGCCCGGCACCGGGCAGGAGTGGGACGGCATCATCCGCCGGGGCGCGAAGCTCATCTACGCCTACGCCGAGGCGACCGTCCCGAAGGTCACCGTCATCACCCGGAAGGCCTACGGCGGAGCGTACGACGTGATGGGCTCCAAGCACCTCGGCGCCGACCTCAACTTCGCCTGGCCGACCGCACAGATAGCGGTGATGGGCGCCCAGGGCGCGGTGAACATCCTCTACCGCGCCGAACTGGGCGCCGCCGAGGACCCGGCCGCCGTCCGCGCCGCAAAGGTCGCCGAGTACGAGGAGACGCTGGCCAACCCGTACGTCGCCGCCGAGCGCGGCTACGTCGACTCGGTCATCGCACCGGCCGAGACGCGTACCCAGATCGTCCGGGCGCTACGGGTGCTGCGGACCAAGCGGGAGACGCTGCCGCCGAAGAAGCACGGCAACATCCCGCTGTAGCCCGCGGTTGGTTTTCAGCACGGGTCGGCCGGTCAGCGGCGCGGGTCGGCCGGTCAGCAGCGCGGGTTCGCGAATGGGCAGAGCCAGGCGGCGGCCCGGTCGGCGAGCTGGCGCATCCGCGCGTCGTCGTAGTCGTACGACTCCAGCACGGCGACCAGGTCGCCGACGCGTACCACGGCGTAGAGGGTGACGGTGCCGCTGGCGGGTCCCGTGCCCACCGGGCCCGTCGGCGCGCTGACCTCCTGCCGGACCAGCAGCGACTGGTTGCCGGCGAACCCGTCGCCGAGCACCCGCCAGGCGTGCCGGGTGGCGTTGGCACCCGTGGCGGCCGGCCCCGTCGTGGCGCCGGGAGGGACCGAGCGGGTGGAACCGGGCGGAAAGGCCGGCGCGGTCGGCTTTCCCGGTGAAGCCGGCGCGGTCGGGTCGGCCGGGGAAGCCGGCGCGGTCGGGGTGGCCGGGGGGGGCGGGGTGGCGTAGAGGGTCGAGACCGTCGGTGGGGCGTCGTACGTCCGGCACGCCTCGACCACCCGACGGACGTCGTCCACCACGGTCCGGGCGGCAGCGCCGTCGGCGTACCGGGTCACCTGCTGTGCCAGTGACTGCCAGCGGCCGTCCTCGGTGTCGCCGCCAACGGTGCGCCCACGGCTGTACCGGTGATCCTGGTAGCCGGTCAGGCGCAGCCCGGCGTAGGCCGGGCAGCTCTGGGCGAGCCGGAACGGCCAGTCCGGGTAGGAACCGGGCTGCCAGCTGTGATCCTCGTCGATCCGGAAGTTGAGCCCGAGGTCGGCCGGCTGGAGCAGGGCGATCGCCGGAATCCAGGCCGGGTCGCGGCTCGTCACCCCGCCGCTGGACCGCCCGGGTACCGTCCCGTCCGGTGCCGACGACGCCGTGGCCGGCACGGCGGCCTCCGGGTCGGCTCGCCCGGCGACCGACTCCGGTCCGGTAGCGCCCCGGGGCAGGGCGCCGACCACTCCCCAGATCGTGGCGAAGACCAGCACGACGGCGACCGGCACCGCCACCGCCGTACGCCGGGCCCGGCGGCGCCCCCGCGCCCGGATCTGTTCCGGCGCGGGCCAGCTCACCCCGGCCAGGTCCGTCGCGAGTCGCTCGGCGAGCAGCCGGGCCCGGTCGTCCAGCAGATCGGGCAGGACCGGTTCGGGGTACGGATCCGGTGGCGGCTCGTTCATCAGCGCCGCCAGCGACTCCGGCAGGACGTCCCGCCCCGGCTCCGCGGACAGGTCCACCACCGGCTCCACCGCCTGGTTCACCGCCTGATCCGCTGCCGACTCCCGGTCCCCTGTCGGGTCCGGTTCCGGCATCCGCTCCACCCACGACTCAGGCATCGGCGGCCTCCTCCAGTTCGACGACGGCCAGCAGGCCGGCCAGCGCCACCCGGCCCCGGGACAGTCGGGCCTTGACGGTGCCGACCGGGGCACCGGTCTCCCGCGCCACCTCGGCGACCGGGAGGCCGAGCAGGTAGTACAGGGCCAGCGCGGTGCGCTGCTCCTCGGGCAGCCGGCGCAGCGCGGCCACCACGTCGACGGTGTCCGTGCCCGGCCCCGGCGTCACGTTCTCCACCACGCCATGACGCAGGTACGCCCGCGCCCGGCTGCGAATGCTCCGCCACCGGCTCACCGCGACCCGGGCGGCGACGACCCGTACCCACGATTCCGGGTCCTCGTAGCCGCTCACCGTCGACCAGCGCTGCCAGGCCCGGATGTACGCCTCCTGGACCGCGTCCTGTGCCTCGGACAGGTCACCGGTGAGCAGGTACACGTAGCCGAGCAACCGTTGCCGGCTCCCCCGGTAGAACTCGTCGAATCCGCCGACGTCGTCGGGCACCGGCTACCTCCCCCTGGGCGTCGGAGGTCATACGCGTACGGGCCGGTGGTCGGTTGCCGCTCGGCGCCGACTTTTCCGGCGTACCGGGTCAGGGCAGCAGTTGCGCGGGTGGGAAACCGCCGGCCGGGATCCGTTCGCGTACGGCGCGCCGGACCGCGCGCTGCACGGCCGCGTTCACCGGCGTCGGCACCCCGTGCAGGCGGCCCAGCAGCACGATCTCGCCGTTGAGGTAGTCGGTCTCGGTCGAACCGGTGCCCCGGGCCAGGCTCTGCCAGGTCGAACTGCCGGCCCGCTCCCGCCCCGCCACCGGCTTGGCCCGTACGTTGTCGGCCCGGTCGGCCGCCTCCTCCGCGCGGGAGGTGTGCGCGATTCCGGCCGCCGCCAGGGCACCGATCCCCTCGGCGCGCAGCCGCTCGGCCAGCTCCGGGTCGGCGTCGCGGCCGAACAGCGCGTCCAGCCCGTTACCGAGGTTGGCCAGCAGTTTGCCGTACTTCCAGCGCATCACGTCGTCCCGTACCCGGGTCACGAATCCGCTCTCGGAGAGTTCGTCGGCGACCTGCCGTACGGTGTCGTCCGCGCCGCTCGGGTAGCCGCCGAGTTGCAGCATCCCCGAGTGCGGGTGCCCCTCGGCGGCGATCACACCCGGCTCCAGGAAGGTGGCGGGCAGCCAGAGGCAGACCGGGTGAACCCGGTCGAAGCGGCGCAGCGCGGCCCGCTCGTTGGCCACCCCGTTCTGGGCGGTCAGCAGCGGCAGCCGGTCGGCGGCCGTACCGCCGCCGGTGACCGGCGTCCCCGCCCAGTCGCCGAGCGCGGTCTGGGTGTCCTGGGACTTGACCGTGAGCACCAGCGTGGTGTCCGGCGTCAGCTCCAGCTCGGCCGGGCCGCCGACG
Source organism: Micromonospora sp. NBC_01699 (assembly GCF_036250065.1). Taxonomy (NCBI): domain Bacteria; kingdom Bacillati; phylum Actinomycetota; class Actinomycetes; order Micromonosporales; family Micromonosporaceae; genus Micromonospora; species Micromonospora sp. NBC_01699. Next base: position 7,203,115 of record NZ_CP109199.1, read on the forward strand.
GCCGGCAGGGCGACGGTCTGCTCACCGTCCGGGGTGGCCAGGGTCAGCCCCCGGGAGCGGAGCGCGTCCAGTTGCGCGCCGCGGGCCACCAGCGTCACGTCGTGGCCGGCCAGGGCCAGCCGTACGCCGATGGTTCCGCCGACCGCACCGGCGCCGATGATCACATAACGCACCGGCTCATTCTGCTCCTGCCCGATCGGCCGGACCCGGGCGGCCCGCAGCCCCGTCGCCCTGTCGCCCTGTCGCCCTGTTGCCCCGTCGCCTAGCTCCCTGTCGCTCTGTTGCCGGGTGGACGGGGTTGGACGGGTGGGCCGGGTCAGAAGGGCAGGTCGAGGTTGGCCAGGTGGGCGCCGGCCAGCAGGCTCGTACCGATGCCGAGCGCGAGCAGGTTGACCAGGCCGAACAGTCCGACCCAGAAGATGGCGGGCAGGAAGGTGATGCCGGCGAGCTGGTCCGCGTCGGAGGCCGGCATCCGCCCGCGTCGCCGCAGCGTCTGCAACTCGCCGACCGGGCGGATACCGCCGATCAGCAGGAACCACACCCCGGCGTACGCGAACACCGCCTGCACCTGCGGTCCGGCGAACCAGGAGACGCCGAACACCACCGCGGTGGTGACCACTACCGAGATGACGCCGAACACGTTGCGGATCATGACGAGCATGGCCAGCAGCAGCACCACCGCTATCCAGAGCAGCAGGGTGATCCGGTTACCGCCGAGCAGCCAGGCTCCGGCGAGCCCGATCAGTGACGGGGCGACATAGCCGGCGAGCAGGGTGACGGCCATGCCGGGCCCGGACGGCCGTCCGGCCGACAGGGTCAGGCCGGAGGTGTCCGAGTGGAGCCTGACGCCGTGCAGGCGACGCCCGGTGAGCAGGGCGGCCAGGGCGTGCCCGCCCTCGTGCGCGATCGTGATCGCGTTGCGGCCGATCCGCCACGGGATCCGGGTCAGCACCACGGCGAGCGCGGCCAGCCCGGTGAGCAGGACGAGCAGCGGCGGTGGATCCGGTTGGGCGTCGAACAGCCGGTTCCAGACCTCGGTGAAGCTGTCGATCGACACAGCCGGGGAGCCTAGCCCACCTGCGCGAGGCCGACGATTCGGCGACGACGACGTACCCGGGTCGGCTGAGCCCGTACCCGACTTGCGGGACTTGAGGAACATTTAAGAAAAACGATCTGATCCGCTCAGCTTCCGTACCCGTACCCATCGATGCTGCAACCGAGCAGCACGGGATCAAGGGAGCGGTGCATGTACAGGAGAAGCGGGACGACCGGCCGGGCACGGAAGCTGCTCATCGGTGTGGCCGCGACGGCCCTGCTCGGCACCGCACTGGCGGTCGGTACGGGAATGAGCAACGCGGGCGAGAACTGCAACGGCCTCGACACCGCACTGCGCAACAACCTGAACTTCATGGCCGACCAGCGGGCCAACCCGGACGCCCAGTCGCTGGCCCGCATCGCCAACCGGCAGGCGGTTGTCGACCTCATCGAACAGCGCCGCGCCACGGCGGGCTGCAAGCGACGGGTCAACGCGGATCGACCTGCGCCGCCCGCCCCGGCAAACCCGCCGGCCGATCCGGTGAACCCGCCGGCCGATCCGGTGAGCCCGCCGGACGCGCCCGCCGGTGGGGGCGCACCGGGCGCCGGTGAGGTCGTGTGCGAGGGCTCGACCGTCACCCTCTTCAACGAGAATGCCGCGCCCGCCGCGTCCAGCGGAACGTTCCCGATCGGCACCACCCTCAGGGTCACCAACCTGGACAACAACAAGAGCACCACGGTACGGGTGACCAGCCCGTCGGGCAGTTGCGTGCTGCTCAACGACGCGGCGTTCGAGCAGGTCCGCGAGCCGGGCAAGTTCCTGATCCGACGGGCCGTGATCGAGCGGGTCGGCTGACCCGGGTCCCCGGACCAGCCTCCCCGGCTGGCGCCACGCCACAACCGAAGACGACGACAGCCGGATCGGTCATCCCGTCGTGGGGATCACCGGTCCGGCTGTCGTCGTACTCCGGACCGCTCGAACGCGGGTCCGGGCAGTCACAGACCCGGCGAAGTTTCTCAGGCCCTCCGTCGGGCAGTCATCGGGGCCCGCGCGACTTCCCTGGCCGGCACGCTCGGCCGCAGCAGTCGCCAGGTGCCAACCACCCCGACGGCCATGGTCACGACGCTCGCGAGTGCGATCAGCGCGACCATCCCGAAGCTCGCCAGAATCAGCGCCAGGTCGCCGACGGCGACCAGCATCCAGAGCGCCACACTCGGCTTCGTCGTACGTTGTCGGAAACTCATGTCGTACCTCCTTCCGTCGTTGTGTCAGCAGTACCCCGACGGAAGGAAGGTCATGCGGATCAGCCCGGTGCGGGAAGGAATCCGTCCGAGATCAGTTGCAGTTCGTCCAGGTTGTCCTGCCAGGCACCGGCCGGCGTCGACCAGTAGATCGCGTACCCGTGCTTCGGGCCGGTGACGAACCCCCGGTTGACCACGTGCAGCGGGTTGCCGTTGCTGGAGGTGTAGGTCCACTCCCAGTCCGCGGCCTCAAGGAAGTAGTCGATCTCCTTGATGACCACCTGCTTGTAGTTGCGGTACCGGCCGGCGTCGACCCGTGCCCGCTCCTGGCGTCTCCAGTCCGCGACCGCGTCCGACTGCGGGGTGCTCGTCTGATCGATCATGAGCATCCGGGCGCCGCTGGGCTCGTTGAACTCGACCGAGGTCCGGTTCCGCTGCACCCGCCAGCCGACCGGCACCGGCACGGTGAACCCGGTCGGATCCTTGTGCCAGGTCCAGCCCGCCGGCAGCGGGCCCGAGCCCCGGGTCATCGCCGGCGGCGAGGGAGCCGAACTGGTCGGCGCGATGCTCGGCTCGGCGGTGGGCGGCGGTGCGGCCGGCGCCGTCGTGGCCGCCGGGGGCCCGGCGGACGCCGAAGCGGAGGGCTCCCCGCCCGACTGGGCCGCGTTCCGGTCGTCCGGGTCCCGGTTCGTCAACGGGATGACCACCACCAACGCGACCAGCAGCAGCGCGACCAGCCCGCCGATCAGCCACATCCGCTGCTTGTTCAGGAACGGAACCCTGTTGCCACCCGCACCCGGCGACGACCCGAACGGACCGAACGTCTTCCCGCGCGTCTCCACCCGCGCCGCACCGGCCACGACCTCCGTCGGCGCGGCGGCAACCAGGGCAGGTTCGGCCGAAGCCGATGCGCCCGAGCCTGGTTTGCCCGAGCCGGGTGTGGCCGGGGCGACCGGTGCGGCGGCAGCGGCGGCCGTTGGCGGTTCGGCGGACGGCGGGGCGTCGAGCTTCGTCGTCCTGTCCGGAGCCGACGCGGCCGAATCGACCTGCTCGTCGGAATCAGCCGCGTCCGACGGGACGGCGCCGGGTCCAGCGGTCGGCGTACCGGCGGTTTCCGGCTGGTCCGGGGTGTCGGCGCCGACCCGGTCGGGGGCGGCGGCATCGGCGGCAGCCGCTGCGGCGGTGGCCGGTGGGAGGGGATCCGACCCGGCCCCACCGATGAAATCCGCGATGGACGACGAGGGCTCGGCCGGCTCCGTCGGCCTCGTCGGCTGGCGCTGCGCCGGCAACGGCACCACCCGGGTACGCGCCTCGCGTGGCCCGTGCGGGCTCGGCCGGCGTACCCCGTCCAGTAGTGAGATCGCCCCGCGCGGCCGTTTGTCGGACGCGCGCCGCAACAGGCGCTCGGCCACCTCGGCCGTGATCCGCTGGGTCGGATCCTTGCGCAGCAGCCCGTTGAGGACCGCCTTCAGTGGTCCGGCCCGCTTCGCCGGTGGTGGTGGCTCGGTGGCCAGCGCGGCCAGGGTCGCGATCGCCGACGACCGGGCGTACGGCGACTGCCCCTCGACCGCCGCGTACAACGTCGCGCCCAGCGACCAGAGGTCCGCCTCCGGACCGGCGGTGCCGTCCCGCGCCCGCTCCGGCGCGATGTACGCGGGCGAGCCCAGCACCAACCCGGTACGGGTCACGTTCGGGTCACCCGGCACCGTGGCCAACCCGAAATCGGTCAGCACCACCCGGCCGTCCTCACCGAGCAGCACGTTGCCCGGCTTGACGTCCCGGTGCATCACGCCGGCCTTGTGCGCCGCCTTCAGCGCGCCCAGCACGCCGAGCCCGATCTCGGCCGCCCGCCCCGGCGACACCGGCCCGTCAGCGGCAAGCGCGTCCTGGAGCGAGCGGGACCGGACGTACTCCATGACGATCCACGGATCGGCATCCGTACGCAGCACGTCGAAGACGCGGACAACATTGATGTTGTTGAGCCGGGCGATCGCCCGCGCCTCGCGCAGCGACCGCTCGCGCATCTCGCGCCGCTCGTCGGTGGTGAGTCCGGGTGGCGGGACCAACTCCTTGATGGCCACATCGCGGTGCAGCACCTCGTCGCGGGCGCGCCAGACACGGCCCATGCCGCCCTGACCGAGCGGCTCCACGAGCCGGTACCGGTCAGCGATCAATTGGGGGGGCGCCTCGGACATCCCGTGGACGGTACCCGGACTGGAGCCTCCTCACACCAGCGGCACGCGCATGTGAGACGTACCCGCACGTGTGAGGCGTACCTCCGTTGCCCGGTGCAACCTACGGCCGGCGTCGTTCCCTTACGTACCGGCACGTCAACCGTCGTCGTACCCTCGTCTCATGTCTGACGCTCGTGCCGTGCCCGACCGGGAGCCGGCGTTCCGCGTGGTGCGGGGCACCCCCACCGCCGAGGAAATCGCCGCCCTGGTGGGCGCCATCCTGCTGCGGCCGCGACCGGCCGCGCCGGCCCGTCGCAGCGGCGGGTCACCCTGGGTACGCGCATCGCGACCCGGTACGGTGTCCGCGTCCGGCCTACCCACACGCCCGGCCATCGATGCCTGGCGGTTGTCCGGACTGCCCCGCTGAACGTCCGAACGGGGCTGCTGACACGGGCCCTCGCCGACTAGCCTCGGACGGGCACCACGCCGTGACACCTGGGGAGGGGACACGTGGCGATTCCCGAGGAGGACCTTCCGCCGGCCTGGCTGCGGGACTACGGCGACATCGAAGCCGACATCAGCAAGATGGAGGAGTTCGCGGCCAACCTCGACGCCGAGGTCCGGCAGAACTACGCCCCGCACCTGGACTACCTCCGCGAGGACGTGACCGCGGAGATACCGAAGCCGGCGGCCGAGTTTCCCGAACTGGTCTCGTTCCTCCAGACACACCAGGCAATCCAGCAGGACAGCACCAACGTCGTCTTCCACTACCGGGACGCGACCGGTGGCTTTGCGCAGGCAGCCAAGGAGGTCAGCGAGAACTACGGCAGGTCCGACGCGTTCGCCCTGGCCCGGGTGAAGGAGGTCGAATCCGCCCTGGACAAGACCTCGGCCGCGCGCCTGCCCGAAGCGGGCACCACCACCCCGCCCCCGGCCACGGACAACCCGGGAGTGTCCTGATGCTCATCGCCGACGGGGGTGGCGGCTACTCCGGCACCACCAACTGGTACGACTACGACGTCAAGCAGATGTGGGCGACGCTGGAGAACCAGCAGACCGACGGTCACTGGCAGCACGTCACCGGCTGGCAACGTACGCACGAGCTGGCCGGGACGCACATGTCCCGCCTCCGGACGTACCGCGAGGGCCTGATCCAGGCCTGGCCACCGGAGAAGAGCGCCGCGTCACGGGCGTACGTCGAACGGCTGGACTTCCTGATCGAGAGCGTCGAGCAGTCGTACGAGGCGGCCATCGCCAACCGCTCCGCCCTGTCCGGCGCCACCAGCGCGATCAGCGACGCACGCCGCGAGCTCAAGACCGTCCACGACGAGTACGAGCGCAAACTCGCCGCAAAGCTGGAGTACGAGCGCACGGTCACCCCGCCGACGGCCACTCCCTCGCCGAGTCCCAGTCCGACCCCGTCCCCGTCGCCCGGACCCGCCCCCACCCCGCCGGTGACCCAGGCCGAGCTCGATCGGCTGAACAACAGAGCCCGCATCATCATGTACGGCCTCAGCAGCGAACTAGTCCAAGCCCAAGCCCAACTAAAACAGCCCCCGCCGTATCAAGGCAGACCCGGATTCGAGGTCGATCGCAACACTGACGTCTACGGAGGTGGGGCGCCTCCGATAATCCCGCCCGTGGTACCGGCGCCGACGGGCGGGCCGAGTTCAGCGATGCCGAATGGTGGTTCTCCAATCCATCACCCGGTGCCGGCGCCTTCCGCGCCATCCGTCGGGCCCGTTCTCGGGGGCAATGGTCCGACGCTCGGCGGCGTTGCGCCGCCCATTCCTACCACTCCAATGGCCCCGGTGTCGCCACCCGTCATCACACCTACTCCGCCGTCCTCTCCCGGTATCGGGCCGGGTTTTCCAGCCCCGTTGCCACCGGCCCCAGGCGGCTTCGGCACGACCTACCCGGGGCCACTCGGCACTAGTCCTGTCACGGGTGGGCTCACCAAGCCGGGCGTTGGCGGAGTCCCAAGCGCTCCCCGCGCAATGCCTCCCGGCGGGATGATCGGTGGCACGCCTGGGATGGGACAGCCCGGAGCAGGCATATCACCAGCCCGCCAGATCAATCCCGTTGGCGGAATGATCGGCGGCGGCGCAGGTAGCACAGCCCCGATGGGCGGTGCGGGCGGGCGCTCCGGCGGCACCATGTCGATCGGCGCCAATGGCGGCCAGCGATCAATCGCCCCGCCCGGCAGTCGCCCCAACAGGCGTGGCGAGGACGAAGCCGGCCAGCAATGGGATCCGGACAACCCATGGGAAACCGACGAAGGGGTCGCACCCGTCATGCGCGCTCCTCGGGAGGTCGGCCGGATCGACCCCGGACCAGCCATCGGATTCGATCGGTGATCTTGCGGACCGCTTTTGCGGCCTTGGCGGCGCTCTGCGCCACGGCGATCGCGGCCCTACCCGCAGGGTCAGCATCTGCCGACCGTATCCGTGACGACCAGTGGCACCTGCGGTACCTGAGGGTGGCCGAGGCCCACAAGCTGACACAGGGTGCTGGCGTAACGGTCGCCGTGATCGACACCGGCGTTGACCCGCATCCAGACCTACGAAACAACCTGCTATCGGGCACGGAAACTCGCCCAGGGGGCAGCGGTGACGGTCGCGAGGACATTGACAGTCACGGTACCAAGATGGCGGGATTGATTGCTGCGCACGGGAAAGCGGGAAACAATGGCGCCCTGGGAATTGCACCGGAAGCGAAGATTCTGCCGATTCGCTATGCCGCCCGTTCAGGGGATTCTACCGACGACAGTGTCGCCAAGGGAATCGAATGGGCAATAGCCCAAAAAGTACAAGTAATAAGCATCTCGATTGGCGGCGGCACCTCTCCACGCGAATCCGCCGCCGTGAAGTCCGCAATTGCAGCTAATATTGTGATCGTTGCCGCCGCAGGCAACATCCCTCAAAGCTATGGTATAGGCTTTCCCGCCGCCTACGAGGGCGTAGTCGCAGTCGGAGCAAGCGATCGAAACGGAACCCGGGCCAAGGTCTCCGTGACAGGCGACAAGCTAGCGATCCTTGCGCCAGGCGTTGACATCTACGGCACCAGCTTTGACGGCAAGTACAGCAGAGGTACCGGGACCTCGGACTCGACTGCGATTGTGGCGGGGGCGGCGGCGCTTATTCGGAGCAGGTATCCGGATCTCTCGGCCGAGGAGGTCGTACATCGGTTGACGGCGACGGCCGTGGACAAGGGGCCGCCCGGACACGACGACGAGTACGGCGACGGCGTACTCGATCTGATGGCGGCGCTGACCGCTGACGTACCCCCGCTGGCGGCTGGTACGTCAGCGAGTGCGCCCGCCTCAATCAGCCCGAGTGCGGGTGCGAGCGCGACCGGAGGCCCGTCCGTTGCGACCCCGAGGGGCATGGGTACCGGCACCCTGCTGACCGTCTTCGCCGTCTTCCTGCTGCTCGCCATCGTTGTCGCGCTGCTGGTCGTACGGTCGCACCGGCGTGCTGCCGGACGGGGCGCACCGCCCGGCGACCCAGCCTGATCCGGCGGCGGAGTCGGGCACGGTAGCGTACGGATTCATGCGTCCGACGAACCAGCTTCGCTTCGTGCTCGCCTCGGCCAGTCCGGCCCGGCGCAAGAGCCTACAGGCCGCCGGCATCGAGCCGGAGGTACTGGTCAGCGGCGTTGACGAGTCGAAGGCGAACGCCGAGCTGGCGGAGACGCTCTGCCTCGACCTGGCCCGGCTCAAGGCGGAGGCGATCACCGACCGGGTCCGGTCGACCAGCGAGCCGACGACGCTCGTGCTCGGTTGCGATTCCGTACTGGCCTTCGACGGGGAGATCCTGGGTAAGCCGGTAGACGCCGACGACGCCACCCGGCGGTGGAAGCAGATGCGCGGGCGGTCGGGGGTGCTGCACAGCGGTCACTGCCTGATCGACGTGACCGGTGGTCGCCGGGCCGAGGCGGTCGCCTCCACGACGGTGCACTTCGCTCCCGTCACCGACGACGAGATCGCCGCGTACGTGGCGACCGGTGAACCGTTGCAGGTGGCGGGCGCGTTCACCATCGACGGGCTGGGTGGCCCGTTCGTCGAGCGGGTGGAGGGCGACCCGGGCACCGTGGTCGGGCTCTCCCTGCCACTGCTGCGCAATCTGCTGGGCGAGCTTGACGTACGGATCACCGACCTGTGGCAGCGGTAACGGCACCGGGCCGAGCGCGGTTCTACCGTCCCGGGTCGGTACTGGTCTAGCGTCTGGGCATGACCACGAAGTCGCTGCCGCTGACCGAGGAACTGCACTCGTACCTGATCGCGCACGGCAGCCCGCCGGACGACATCGCCCGCGAGTTGATCGACGAGACGGTCGACGCGCTGCCGAACGATGCCCAGATGCAGGTCGCCCCGGAACAGGCGGCGCTGCTCACCTTCCTCACCCGGTTGGTGAACGCGCGGCAGGCGGTGGAGGTCGGCACCTTCACCGGGATGTCCGCCCTGGCGATCGCTCGCGGTCTGCCCGCCGACGGCAAGCTGACCTGCTTCGACATCTCCGCGGAGTACACCTCGGTGGCCCGTCGGTACTGGTCGCGGGCGGGGGTGGACGACCGGATCGAGTTGCGGATCGGGCCGGCGGCCGAGGGGCTGCGGTCGCTGCCGACCGAGCCGCACCTGGATCTCGCCTTCATCGACGCGGACAAGACGAGCTACCCGATCTACTGGGACGAGTTGGTGCCCCGGATGCGTCCGGGTGGACTGATCGCGGTGGACAACGTGCTGCGCGGTGGTCGGGTCCTCGCTCCGCAGGACGCGGCCGACCGGGCCATCGTGGCGTTCAACGCCGACGTCCGGGCCGATGTCCGGGTCGACGTGGTGATGCTGCCGATCGCCGACGGTCTCACCCTGGCCCGCCGCCGCTGACCTGACCCGCTCGCGCGTCGACTGAGCCCACCGAGCCGCCGATGACAGCTACAACAGCTCAGGTGGCGGCTTCGACGGCCGGTGCCGCGGGGCCGTCGATCCTGGCGTCCAGGGGCGGGGCGGCGGCCGGCGGTAGCCGGAGCGCGCGGGCCAGCCGTACGGCGAGCAGCGCGGCGATCACGATGAACAGCGGCAGCAGCAGGAAGGCCAGGTGTGGGCCGACCGAGTCGGCGACCCGGCCGAGTACGACCGGGGCGATGCCGAACCCGATCGCCACGGAGTAGGACGAGTAGGCCGCCGCCCGGTCCGGCTGTCCCGGTGCGGCGGCCAGCGCCATCGAGATGCCCAACGGATAGTGCATGGCGTTGCCCAGCCCGACCACTACCAGGCCGGCGACGGCCAGCCAGCCGACCGGCGCGGCCCAGAAGATGCCGAACCCGACGAACGAGACGGCGAGCGCGGCGAACAGGAACGGCACCGGGGCGACCCGGAGCGCGATCCGGCCGCCGGCGAGCCGGCCCAGGAACATGCCGGCGACGATCGCGGCGAGGGCCGCCGAGGCGGCTCCGGCCGACATGCCGGCGTTGCCACGCAGCACGTCGGCGGCCCAGAGGGAGAGGCAGACCTCGATCGAGCCGGTGACGCCGAGCAACAGCCAGGCGATCCAGTACGTGCGCGGCAGCCGCCCCGGTCGGGTGCCGGCAGCCGCGGTAGCGGGGGTGCCGTGCGGTAGGCGTACCCGGAAGACGAACGCGGACGCGGCGACCAGCGCGATCAGCCCGACCTCGACGGCGATCGCCGGCCGCCAGCCGAGGCCGGCGCCGACGGTGAGACCGATGACGATCGGGGCGAGGATCCCCATGCCGGCGCAGGCGGCGTTCGCCTCGCTGATCGCGGCCGGCGAGTTGGGGCCGTGGTGGTCGGCGAGGGTGGTGTTGACGCCGCTGACCAGCATGAACCCGAAGGTGGCGGCGATGGTCGCGGCGGTGAGGGTGGCCGGCAGGGTGTGGAACAGGCAGAGTGTGACGACCGCGACGACGACGCCGGCGAGCCCGAGCCAGTTTGTCCGGCCGCGCCCGATCTTCGTTGACAGCGAGGGGAAGAGGAAGCCGCCGAGCAGGGCTCCGACGGCGAGCGCGGTGCTGTGCAGGCCGGCGACGGCCGCGCTGGTGCCCTGTTCGTCGCGGAGCAGCGGCACCACCGGCCCGAAGCCGTAGAGGAAGAAGCCCCAGACGCCGAGTTGGGCATAGGTCAACCAGGTGATCCGGTCATGGAGGAGGCGGGGCACGCTCCTTACGCTACAAGCGATCGGAACGTGCCCCGTTGACCAGGTGAAACACCTTCAAGAACCGCTTACCGTACGCTGCGGGCGAACTCGCGGGCCGCCCAGGCGACGGCGACGGCGGTGAGTACGGCCACGATGCCGAGGCCCTGCCAGACCCTGTCGTTGCCGAGGTCACCGGCGAACAGCGCCCTGGTCCCCTCCACCGCCCAGGAGAACGGGTTCCAGTCGGCGACGGCCTGGAGCCAGCCGGGTGCGAAGGTGAGCGGCAGCAGGATGCCGGAGAGCAGCAGCAGCGGCTGGGCGATGGTGTTCATCAGTGGGGCGAGCGCGTCCTCGCTCTTGACCATCAGCGCGATCCCGTACGAGACGGCCGAGGTCATCAGCGCGATCAGGGCGAGCATCAGGTACGCCAGCAGCAGGTCGCCGATGAAGACGGTGAGTCCGAACAGCAGTGCCAGCAGGGTGATGATGATCGCCTGGACGATCAGCGACACGACGTCACGCAGCGAGCGGCCGAGCAGCAGGGCGAGCCGGCTGATCGGGGTGACCCGCGATCGTTCGATCACTCCGGCGCGCAGTTCGGCGATCAGGCCGAAGCCCTGGAACAGGCCGCCGAAGATGGCCAGCAGCACCAGCAGACCGGGTACGAAGATGCGGTACGCGTCGGCCTGGGTCGGCGCGTTGAGTGCGGGCTTGAGCAGGGGTGCGAAGAGCAGCAGGTACATCACCGGCTGGAAGACGCCGACGAAGACCCAGATGGGTTGACGGAGGAGGAGCAGCATCTGCCGCTCGAAGATCAGCCAGGTGTCCCGGGCGAATTTCATGACGGTCTCCGGTCGCGGGGGTGGGCTCAGGACTCGCGCAGCGAGCGGCCGGTCTTGGTGAGGAAGACGTCGTCGAGGCTGGGCCGGTGCAGTTCGATCGCGCGCAGCGGGATGCCGCTGCTGTCGAGTGCGCGCAGGATCTGCGGGATGGCGGTGGCGCCGTCGTCGACGTAGAGGCGCAGCCCGCCCTCGTCGAGGGTTTCCAGCTTGAGCACGAAGGGCTGGGTGTCGAGGGCCTCGGCGGCCTTCGGGGTGGCGGCCGGGTCGAGGCCGACCTGCACCATCTCGCCGGAGATCTCCCGCTTGAGTTCGGCCGGTGTGCCCTCGGCGACGATCTCGCCGTGGTCCATGATCGCGATCCGGTCGCAGAGCGCGTCGGCCTCGTCGAGGTAGTGGGTGGTGATGAAGACGGTCATGCCGTCGGCGCGCAGCCGCCGGATCTCGTCCCACATATGGGCCCGGCTCTGCGGGTCGAGACCGGTGGTCGGCTCGTCCAGGAAGACGATCTTCGGCTCGTGGATGATGCCGAGCGCGATGTCGACCCGGCGGCGCTGACCGCCGGAGTAGGTCTTGCACTTGCGGTCGGCGTACTCGGTGAGCTCGAAGGCGGCCAGGGCGTTCACCGCGCGCCGCCGGGCTTCGACCCTGCCGATGCCGTACATCCGGGCCTGGAGCACGAGTTCCTCACGGGCGGTGGACTCGTCCCAGGTGCTCCCTCCCTGGGCGACGTAGCCGATCCGACGGCGCACCTCGCCGGGGTCGGCGCGCAGGTCGGCGCCGGCGATCAATGCTTCTCCACCGTCCGGCTCGATCAGGGTGGCCAGCATGCGCAGGGTGGTTGTCTTGCCGGCACCGTTCGGGCCGAGGAAGCCGTAGATCTCCCCCTCGCGCACCAGGAGGTCGACGCCGCGCACCGCCTCCACCGTCTTGGTCTGTCGACCCTGGCGGGAGCGGAAGGATTTCCGCAGCCCCTTGGTCTCGATCATCTTCAGCTCCTGGTTGGTCGGGCCGGCAGACCGCCGACCACTGTCCCCCGGGGACCAACGCCGCAGGCGCGCACCCCAACACTCGACCCGAGGCTAACGCGATATAACTCATCTAGTCAAGGTTGATTATTACTCGAATCAAGTCTTGAGTGCTACTCGTCGCCGAACACCCCACGGTTCGTATCGCCGGATTCCGGACGCTCCGCACCCCGGGGCTCGGCCAATGCCTCCGTCTGCGCCCGCATCGCGCCCCAACCCGCCGCCTCCGCCAGCTGATCAGGCAGGTACGACACTCCGGAGTCGATCCGCTCCGCGATCCGTTCGCACCAGCCGCTCTCGGCCTCCGCGCGGGCCATCCACAGCTCGAACATCCAGCCCACGTGCACCGGCTTCGACTTGCGTACCCAGTCCGAATCGAGGGAGGCGCGCATGGACTCGTGCGCGGCACGCAGGAGCTGCGCCCGGTTGCGCAGCGCCGCCGCCGCCTCCTCGCGGGGCAGGGCCGGCAGGAACGAGAAGGCCGCCGCGAACGGGTCGGGCGGGGTCTGCAACCGCCACCACATGTCCCGCAGCAGCGTCTCGAACTCGTCCTCCCCCTTCTCCGTCACCTCGTACGTGGTCCGGGCCGGACGGGCACCAACCTGTTCGGTCGCCACCTCGCGCAGCAGGCCCTCCTCGGTCAGCTTGCGCAGCGCGTGGTAGATCGAACCTGGCTGTACGTTGGCCCAGTCGTCGGCGCTCCAGCTCAGTAGCTCGCGGCGCACGTCGTAACCGTGCACCGGCTGCATCCAGCGGACCAGACCGAGAATCATCATGCGGGTACTCGACACAGCACAAGCGTAATAAACAAATTTGACTAAAGTGCGGGGCGACGGGCGGGCCAGTGCCACAGGACACAGGCTGGCCCGGTGAAGTTGATCAAATGCGCCGATAAACTCCCCGAGTACCCAACATCAGCGGTGCATGCGGGAACAACGAAGCAGGGAACAACGAGGAAACGGCCCCCCGGCAGTACAGGAAAGGCCGAAGCGGCCACAGCCAGGAGAGGACGAGCGTGCGCAAGGTACTCATCGCCAACCGGGGCGAGATCGCCGTCCGGGTCGTCCGCGCCTGCCGGGACGCCGGCCTGGGCAGCGTCGCGGTCTACGCCGACTCCGACCGGGACGCCTTGCACGCCACCCTGGCCGACGAGGCCTACGCGCTCAACGGCGACAGCGCGGCCGACACGTACCTGCGGATCGACAAGTTGCTGGACGTGGCGACGCGTTCCGGCGCCGACGCCGTACATCCGGGTTACGGGTTCCTCGCCGAGAACGCGGACTTCGCGACCGCCGTCATCGACGCCGGGCTGACCTGGATCGGGCCGACCCCGCAGGCCATCCGCGACCTCGGCGACAAGGTCACCGCCCGGCACATCGCGCAGCGGGCCGGCGCCCCGCTGGTGCCCGGAACCCCGGACCCGGTGCAGGGGCCGGACGAGGTGATCGCGTTCGCCATCGACCACGGCCTGCCGGTAGCCATCAAGGCGGCGTTCGGCGGCGGCGGTCGCGGGCTGAAGGTGGCCCGGACGATGGAGGAGATCCCCGCGCTGTTCGAGTCGGCCACCCGGGAGGCGGTCGCCGCCTTCGGCCGGGGCGAGTGCTTCGTCGAGCGCTACCTGGACCGGCCCCGGCACGTGGAGGCGCAGATCCTCGCCGACCAGCACGGCAACGTGATCGTGGTCGGCACCCGCGACTGCTCGTTGCAGCGCCGGCACCAGAAACTGGTCGAGGAGGCGCCCGCGCCGTTCCTGACCGACGCCCAGCGCGCCGAGATCCACGCCAGCGCCAAGGCGATCTGCCGGGAGGCCGGCTACCACGGCGCCGGCACGGTGGAATACCTCGTCGGCGTCGACGGCACCATCTCGTTCCTGGAGGTCAACACCCGGCTCCAGGTGGAACACCCGGTCACCGAGGAGACCGCCGGCATCGACCTGGTCCGCGAGCAGTTCCGGATCGCCGACGGCGAGAAGCTGCGGCTGGCCCAGGACCCGACACCGCGCGGGCACTCGATCGAGTTCCGGATCAACGGCGAGGACCCCGGCCGAGGCTTCCTGCCCGCACCCGGCACGGTCACCGCGCTGCGACTGCCGTCCGGTCCCGGCGTACGGGTCGACACCGGCATCTCGGCCGGCGACGTCATCGGCGGCAACTTCGACTCACTGCTGGCCAAGGTGATCATCACCGGGGAGACCCGGACCGAGGCGCTGGAACGGGCCCGGCGGGCACTGGACGAGATGACCGTCGACGGGATGGCGACCGCACTGCCGTTCCACCGGCTGGTGGTCCGCGACCCGGCCTTCACCGCCGAGCCGTTCGCCGTACACACCAGGTGGATCGAGACCGAGTTCGACAACACCGTACCGGCGTTCACCGCCGCCGCCCCGGCCGCCGACGCGGCCGGCCCGCGCGAGACCGTCGTGGTCGAGGTCGGCGGCAAGCGGATCGAGGTCAGCCTGCCCGCCGGCTTCGGCTCCGGTACGGGCACCAGCCCGGCCCCCGGCCCGGCCACCCGTCGTGGCGCCGGCCGCGGATCCGCCACCCGTACGGGCGCGGCTGCCGGTGCCGGTGGCGACGCGCTGACCTCGCCGATGCAGGGCACCATCGTGAAGATCGCGGTCGCCGACGGTGACACCGTGGCCGAGGGCGACCTGGTGGTGGTCCTGGAGGCGATGAAGATGGAACAACCCCTGTACGCCCACAAGGCCGGCGTGATCAACGACCTCGGCACCGAAGCGGGTGCCGTCATCACCGCCGGCGCCGCCATCTGCACCATCCGCTGACCACCGGCCCTGTCCGTCCCGCTGACCGAGCCGGCCGGGTCGGTCCAGCTGAGCGGGAGTAACAGGTCCCGCCCGGGGGCATGATGATCGGGTGCGGTTTCTCTCCGGCGCGGCCCCCGCGCACGACCTGACGTACAACGACGTCTTCATGGCCCCGGTCCGGTCGGACCTGGCGTCCCGGCTCGACGTCGACCTGAGCACCGCCGACGGCACCGGCACCACCATCCCGATAGTGGTCGCCAACATGACCGCGGTGGCGGGTCGGCGGATGGCCGAGACAGTGGCCCGGCGCGGCGCGATCGCCGTCCTGCCCCAGGACATCCCGATCGAGGTGGTGACCGAGGTCGTCGGCTGGGTGAAGCAACGTCACCTGGTGCACGACACGGCGATCACGCTCGGCCCGACCGACACCGTCGGCGACGCGATCCACCTGCTACCGAAGCGCTCGCACGGCGGGCTGGTCGTGGTCGACGACGAGAACCGCCCGCTCGGCGTGGTCACCGAGGCGGACACCGAGGGCGTCGACCGGTTCGCCCAGGTACGCCACGTGATGTCGACCGAGCTGCACACCGTACCGGCGGAGGCGGATCCGCGTACCGGATTCGACCTGCTCTCCCGGGGACGGCGGCGGCTCGCCCCGGTGGTCGACGTCGAGGGGCGGCTGGTCGGGGTGCTGACCCGGCAGGCCGCCCTGCGGGCCACCCTGTACCGCCCGGCACTGGACGGCAAGGGGCGGCTGCGGGTGGCGGCGGCGATCGGGATCAACGGCGACGTGGCCGGCAAGGCGGCGGCGCTGCTCGAATCGGGCGTCGACACGCTGGTCGTGGACACCGCGCACGGTCACCAGGAACGGATGATCTCGGCGCTGCGGGCGGTCCGGGCGCTCGACCCGACGGTCCCGCTGGTCGCCGGCAATGTGGTCACCGCCGACGGCGTACGCGATCTGGTCGACGCCGGCGCGGACATCGTCAAGGTCGGCGTGGGTCCCGGCGCGATGTGCACCACCCGGATGATGACCGGGGTCGGCCGGCCGCAGTTCTCCGCCGTTCTCGACTGCGCCCGCGCCGCCACCGAACTCGGCCGGCACGTCTGGGCCGACGGCGGCGTACGGCACCCGCGCGACGTCGCCCTGGCGCTCGCCGCCGGCGCCTCGAACGTGATGATCGGTTCCTGGTTCGCCGGCACCTACGAGTCCCCCGGTGACCTGTACTCCGATCCCGACGGCCGGCGCTACAAGGAGAGCTTCGGCATGGCGTCGGCGCGGGCGGTGAGCGCCCGTACGGCCGAGGACAGCCCGTTCGACCGGGCCCGGAAGGCGGTCTTCGAGGAGGGCATCTCCACCGCCCGGATGTTCCTGGACCCGGCCCGCCCCGGCGTCGAGGACCTGATCGACGAGATCATCGCCGGGGTACGCAGCGCCTGCACGTACACCGGCGCGGCGAATCTGACCGAGTTCTCGGCGAACGCGCTGATCGGGGTGCAGAGCGCCGCCGGCTACACCGAGGGAATGGCCCTCCCGATCGGCTGGTGACTGCCACTCGCCGCCGGGGGGTGCCGGGCCTGATGAGGGGTCTCAGGGGACGGGGAAGAGGCCCTGGAGCACTGCCCGGCTCACCGCCGCCGGGTCGTCGCCGACCTCCGGTGGCAGCGCGCCACTGAGCCAGAGCGTGGCGAACCCGTGCACGAGCGACCAGGCGGCCAGCCCGGCGAGCCGGGGATCCCGCTCGTCGCCCGGCGGCTCGCCCAGGGTGGCGACCCCGGCCTGCAACTCGTCCGTGGCCCGCTGCTTGGCGGCGACCAGCAACGGATCGTCCCGGTGGTAGAGCTCCGGACGGAACATGACCTCGAAGTGTGCCCGGTACTCAACGGCGAACCGGACGTAACCGACACCGATTTCGAGCAGGCTGCCGGTCTGCTCACGGATGTGGCCGAGGTTGTCGGCGAACAGGTGGAAGCCCTGGGTGGCGAGCACGGTGAGCAGCCCCGCCTTGTCCCCGAAATGGTGCGTGGGCGCCGCGTGCGACACCCCCGCCCGGCGAGCCAGATCACGCAGGCTCAACGCCGAGGGCCCGGACTCCTCGATCGCCGTGACCGCCGCCTCCAACAAAACCCGTTGCAGGTCCCCATGGTGATACGACCGCCCCGGCGCATTCTCCCCAGCCACCCCCCAACCCTATCTAGTTACCGACAAGATCCCCTCCCCCCCCCTCCCCCTCCCCCTCCCCCGAGCGCCCGCGATCTAGGGCGAATGGTGGTGATCAGAGATCAACAAGCACGTATTCGCCCTAGATCGCGGGCGCTCCGGGGGAAGGGGGAGGGGAGGGGGCGAGGGGGTGGGGGTGGCGATCAGGTGTAGGGCG
Organism: Micromonospora sp. NBC_01699; assembly: GCF_036250065.1. Taxonomy (NCBI): domain Bacteria; kingdom Bacillati; phylum Actinomycetota; class Actinomycetes; order Micromonosporales; family Micromonosporaceae; genus Micromonospora; species Micromonospora sp. NBC_01699. Next base: position 7,220,727 of record NZ_CP109199.1, read on the forward strand.
TTGGGGGTGGGTAGGGGGGCCAGGGGTTGGCGGTTGCGTGGGCGCAGCGAGACCATGTTTTCGGCTGCTTCGCGGGGGCCGATCACGGCGGCGTACGGGACGCGGCGGCGGGCGGAGGCGCGTACGCGGGCGCCGAGCGAGCCGTCGACGGTCAGTTCCGCCCGCAGCCCGGCCTCGACGGCCTGCCGTACGAAGGCGGCCGCGAACGCGTACTGCTCGGGGCCGATTGGGAGCACCTCCAGTTGCACCGGGGCGTACCAGACCGGGAACGCCCCGTCGTGCACCTCGATCAGGTACGCGAACAGCCGCTCCATGCTGCCGATCAGGCTCCGGTGCACGATCACCGGTCGACGCGGCCGACCATCGGAGTCCATGTAGGACAGGTCGAACTTCTCCGCCTTGTCGAAGTCGAGCTGAATGGTGGACAGGGTCGACTCCCGACCGGCCGGGTCCTGGATCTGGATGTCGATCTTCGGCCCGTAGAACGCCGCCTCGCCGGCCGCCTCGACGTACGGTTGGCCGGCCGCGTCGAGCGCCTCCCGGAGCAGGTTCTCCGCCCGCTGCCACACGTCGTCGCCGCCGACGTACTTCTCGCCCGGTCCGCGCAGCGAGAGCCGGAACCCGGCCGGTCGTACGCCGAGCGCGGCGTGCGCGGTCCGGATCAGCCCGAGGATCTCGGCGACCTCGTCGCCGACCTGCTCCAGGGTGCAGAAGTTGTGCGCGTCGTTGAGCCAGATCGCGCGTACCCGGCTGAGGCCGCCGAGCACCCCGGACCGTTCCGACCGGTACATTCCGCCCAGCTCGCCGATGCGCAGCGGCAGCTCCCGGTAGGACCGGCCGCGCGCACCGAAGACGAGGCAGTGGTGCGGGCAGAGCGCCGGCCGGAGCACGAACTCGTCGTCGTCGGAGAGGCGCATCGGCGGGAACATGTCGTCGGCGAAGTAGCCGAGGTGCCCGGATCGTTCGAACAGTTCGCGTTTTGCCATCGGGGGCGAGTAGACGTGCTGGTAGCCGGCGCGCCGCTCCAGCTCGCGGACGTACTCCTCGACGGCGTGCCGGGCCGCGGCGCCGGCCGGCAGCCAGATCGGCAGGCCCGCGCCGGAGAGGGGGTCGGCGTGGAACAACTCCAGTTCGCGGCCCAACCTGCGGTGGTCGACCATGTCAATGCTCCTGACTCGGGTACGACCCTGAGCCCGGCCCACCCGAACTTCGAGTGGCGGACCGGTCGGGGCGGACCGGTCCGGAGTACGAAGCGGCCCCGGAGCGGTTCGCCCCGGGGCCGTTGGTTGACGGTGAGAGATTTCGCGTCAGCGCGGCACGCCGGGGTGACCCGGCGTCGTCGTCTCTGCCACGAAATGCTGCATGCCGGGCAGGTTACGCCGCCCTCGGTACCCACCGCACCCGCATTTACCCGTCACCGCAGCCGGGTGATGGTGACCTCCACGCCCTGGCCGGTGTTCTTGGGGCCGGAGTAGACGCCCTTGAGCGGCGGTACGTCGCCGTACTCCCGGCCACGCCCGACCACGACGTGCCGCTCGCCGATCGGGATGCCGTTGGTGGGGTCGAAGCCGGTCCACCGGCCGACCCACCACTCCACCCAGGCGTGGCTCTGCCCGACGACGCTCTCGCCGATGCTGGCCGACGGTGACGGGTGCAGGTAGCCGGAGACGTAGCGGGACGGGATGCCGGCGGACCGCAGCAGCCCGACCAGCAGGTGGCTGATGTCCTGGCAGACGCCCTTGCGCTGGCGCCAGGCCTGCACCGCGTCGGTCTGTACGCCGGTCGAGCCGGCGGTGTACGCCACCTCGTCGCGGATCTGTTCGCAGAGCGCCAGCGCGGTCGCGTGCGGGGTGGGGTGGCCGGCGCGGGCGATCTCGGCCAGCGCGGTCAACTCCTCGTCCAGGGCGGTACGCGGGGTCGGCAGCAGCAGTTCGTGCCACCGGTCGACGTGTTCCGGCCGGGCCAGGTCGGCCCAGCTCGCGCCGCCGGTGGTGGGTAGCAGGTCACCGGCGGGCAGGGTCTCCACGGTCGACGCGGCGGTGACCCGCAGCGCCTCGTGCGCGCTGTGTACGTCGAACGCGGTGACCGAGGTGCCCCAGTAGTCCTCGTAGCGGTAGGTGCGGGCCGACGGCCACACCTCCACCCGCGCGTCGAGCACCGCCTGGCGGGTTTCGTTGCGGGGCGACATCCGGGCCTCGTTGTACGACGACGCGACCTTGCCTGCGTAGCTGAACCCGGTCCGGTGGATGATCTTCAACCGCCAACTGTTGACGCTCACGCCGTAACCTCCGGTACTGCCCTCATGCCACTGCCTCCGGGACCCACAGGACCGCCGAGGTCTGGCGGAAGTAGCGGCGCGAGACCGCCTCGTTCACCTGCGAACACGTGCGTTCGAGGCTGGCCAGCACGGTCGGGAAGTCGGCCAGCAGTTCCTCGGCACCCCGGAATTCGAGGTTGGTCCTGGCCCGGCCGACGATCCGCTGTGCCTCGGTGGCGACGCCGACCCTGCCTGGTTGGCCGCCCGGCCCGCCGGTCGGTTCGAGGTCGGTCAGGCACGCCTCGGCGGCCGAGAGCGCGGCGAAGACCGAGCGCGGGAAGAGCCGGTCGAGCAGCAGGAACTCGGCGGCGTACCGGTCGTCGAGGGAGCCCCGGTAGGTGCGCAGGAAGGTTTCCCAGGCTCCGCACGAGCGCAACAGGGTGAGCCAGGACGGGATGCTGCCGCCGGCCCGTACGTGGGTGGAGAGCAGTCGGGCGGTCATGTCGACCCGCTCCACGCTGCGGCCGAGGACCAGGAACAGCCAGCCCTCGTCCCGGCTCATGGTGGCGTCGGCGAGCCCGGCCAGCAGCGCGCAGCGCTCGCGTACCCAGCGGAAGAAGGCGTGTACGCCCTGCTGCTCGACCCGGCGTCGGGCGTCGGGCAGGCCGTGCCAGGTAGCGTTGAGCCCTTCCCACATGTCGGCGGAGATGGTTTCGCGGGCACCCCGGGCGTTCTCCCGGGCGGCGGCGAGCGCACCCACGACCGAGCTGTGGCTGCTCTCGTCCAGGCCGAGCAGGCCGACCACCCTGGCGGCGGAGACCGGCTGCTCCGGTGGCGGCACGCCCATCACGGCGAGCAGCGAACGGCAGGCGGTCTCCTCGTCGGCCCACGGGTCGGCGAGCATCCGGTGCAGGTGTACGTCGAGGATGCGGGCGGTGTCCTCGGCCCGCTCGACGTACCGGCCGATCCAGTAGAGCGATTCCGCTATCCGGCTCAGCATGCCGGTGTCCCGCCGAGCCGGGCGGACTGCTGCTGCTGTTGCTGCTGGACGGCGACCGGGCCGGAGTCCGGACCGGGGTCGGGGCTGCGCGGCGCCGGCAGGCTGGTGCCGGTCGCCCCGGCGGCCGCGCTCGCCCCGGTTGGTTCGTCGGGGGCGGGGTAGACGGGCGGTGTTTCCGGCGGGCCGGCGGCGGTGATCGCGGCGACCGGCGCCTCGGCCAGCACCCAGGTGTCCTTGGAGCCGCCGCCCTGGCTGGAGTTGACCACCAGCGCGCCCTCGGGCAGGGCCACCCGGGTCAGTCCGCCGGGCAGCACGGTGACCCGTTCGCCGTCGTTGACCGCGAACGGCCGCAGGTCGACGTGCCGGGCCCGGAGTCGGTTGCCGACCAGGGTCGGGACCATCGACAGCGCCACCTCGCGCTGGGCGATCCAGCCGCGCGGGTCGTGCCGTACCTTCTCGGCGAGCAGGGACAGCTCCTCGTCGCTGGCCTGTGAGCCGATGACGATGCCGGCGCCGCCGGAGCCGTCGACCGGCTTGAGCACCAGTTGGTCGAGCCGGTCCAGGACGTGTTCGAGTACGCCCGGATCCTCCAGCCGGTAGGTCTCCACGTTCGGCAGGATCGGCTCCTCGTCCAGGTAGTAGCGGATCAGTTCGGGCACGTACGTGTAGAGCAGCTTGTCGTCGGCGACGCCGTTGCCGACCGCGTTGGCGATGGTGACGCGGCCGGCGCGGGCGGCGTTGAGCAGCCCGGCCACGCCGATCACCGAGTCGGCCCGGAAGTGCACCGGGTCGAGGAACTCGTCGTCGATCCGCCGGTAGATCACGTCGACCCGCTGTTCGCCCGCGGTGGTCCGCATGGCCACCTCGTTACCCACGCAGACCAGGTCTCGACCCTCGACCAGTTCGACGCCCATCTCGCGGGCGAGCAGGGCGTGCTCGAAATAGGCGGAGTTGTGCACGCCGGGGGTGAGGACCACCACCGTGGGCTCGCTGACCCCGACCGGCGCCGCGGCGCGCAGGGCCCGCAACAACTGCCCGGGGTACGACTCCACCGGCTGGATCCGGGTGGCGGCGAAGACCTCGGGCAGTACGTGTGCCATCGCCCGCCGGTTCTCCATCACGTAACTGACCCCGGACGGCACCCGTACGTTGTCCTCCAGCACCCGGAACGTGCCCTGTTCGTCGCGGACCAGGTCGACCCCGGCGACGTGGATGCGTACGCCGTTGTGCGGGTTGACGCCGGCCACCTCGCGGTGGAAGTGGGCGCTGGTCACGACTATCCGGCGGGGTACCACCCCGTCGGCGAGCACCTGGCCGGCGCCGTAGATGTCGGCCAGGAACGCCTCCAGGGTGCGTACCCGCTGGGACACCCCGGCCTCGACCACCCGCCACTGGTCGGCGGCGATGATCCTGGGCACGATGTCGAGCGGGAACGGCCGCTCGATGCCCTTGAGCGCGAACGTGATGCCCTGGTCGAGGAACGCCCTGGCCAGAACCTCGGCCCGGATGCCCAGCTCGACACTGGACAGTGGTTGCAGGGTGGCGTGCAACGCCTCGTACGTTTCCCGCGGCATGCCCGGCTCGCCGAACATCTCGTCCCATCCAGGGCCGAGGCGGTAGTCCTCGAACAAGTCCGCCATGTCCTGACGCTACGCCGATCTCGTTGCGCCCACGTAACGACGGAAGTCGACCGGGCGCCCTTACCTCCGCCGGATCCCGGACCGCTGGGGTGATCTTCATCCATTGATTGTCACCTTTCGGACATGGACGCATCCATCCCGGTTCGGTGCTGGTTGGGCAAGGTGTCCACCCTGATCGGTCGACTCCCTCAACACTTCCCCCGGGAGGCACCCATGACCCCCACCACCACCCAGACCCGGCACCCGTGGCGAGCCACCGCCCGGACCGTCCTGGCCGCGCTCGTCGGCGCCCTGTCGCTGGTACCCACCGTGGCGGCGACCACCGGGCTGGACACCGTACCGGCGGTCGCCCAGCTCATCGTCGTCGCCGGGGTGATCACCCGGATCCTGGCGATCCCCGGCGTGGACCTGTGGCTGCGCCGGTTCCTGCCCTGGCTGGCCTCGGCACCACGCAACGAGGCGCAGCCGGTGATCTGAGCGGCCGGCCCGAGCCGGCGGTGCCCCCACCCAGGGGTGGGCCGCCGGCGCGGGACCCGCCGGCGGCCCGATGGCTAGCCGTAACCGTCAGGAACGGGGGGACCTGAGGTGGCGGGTCGCGCCCCTCCAACGGTACGCCGACCGCCCCGTCCGCCGGGTCCCGCGACGTACGGCCGGCGGACTTCCGGTCCGCCCTCGGCGCGACACCGGCAATATCACACCCCGTTGCGGCGTCGATGGCCGTAGCGTGGCCGGTATCACCACTGGTCGGGGCCGTGTAAACCGTCGGACGGCGCCGGTTCACCCTCGACCGAGACCATGGCGGACGATCGCGTCGAGGTGACCCGAGTGCTCGAACTTCTCACCAACGTCGCGTCCCCCACGTCGGCGTACCTCGCGCTGTTCGGCCTCCTCGTACTGGACGCCTTCGTGCCGGTGGTACCGACCCAGGTCGTGATGATCACCGGCGGTGCGCTGACCATCTACGGCAACCTGAACCTGGGGCTGACCATCGGCGTCGGCGCCCTCGGCGTCTTCTGCGGCGACACCGCCTGCTACCTGCTCGGCCGCACCGGGGCCGGGCAACTACTCGGCCACACCGGGGCGGGACGGCTGCTGCGCGGCTGGCGGGAGGCGCGCGACCGGACCGGGTACGCCGACGGGCAGGCCGACCGGGCAGCCCCCTCCCGGTCCCGGCAGGCCGCCGGACGCTTCACCCGCGCGCTGCGGCAACCCGGACCGATGGTCATCCTGCTCTGCCGCTTCGTACCCGGCGGACGCATGATCGCCTGCTTCAACGCCGGTCGGGTCCGCTACCCGTACCGCCGGTTCCTCGCCTACGACGCGCTGGCCGCGCTCGGCTGGGCCGCGTACGGCGCCCTGGTCGGCCACCTCGGCGGTGCCGCGCTCACCGACTCGATCTGGCGGCTCGCCACGGTGGCCGTGGTCGCCGCGGCCGGTTTCGCCGCCGCCGGCTGGGCGTTGACCCTGACCGGCGGACGGACGGCGGCGGAACTGCCAGCGCCGGAGCCGGCGCTGGCAGCCTCCGTGATCACTCCGAGCCGTGCAGCATCAGCTGACGCGCCGCCTCGGTGACCGAGCCGGACAGCGACGGATAGATCGTGATCGTGTGGGCCAACTGGTCCACGGTCAGGTTGTTCTCCACCGCGAGCGTGATCGGCAGGATCAGCTCGCTCGCCTTCGGCGACACCACCACACCGCCGATCACCTGACCGCTGGCCGGCCGGCAGAACAGCTTCACGAAGCCGTCGGAGAGATCGGCCATCTTGGCCCGCGCGTTGCCGGCCAGCGGCAGCATCACCTGGCGGGCCGGGGTACGCCCCGAGTCCACCTCGTCCTGCGACACCCCGACGGTGGCCAGTTCCGGATCGGTGAAGACGTTCGCCGCGACCGTACGCAGCCGCAGCGGCCGGACCGCCTCGCCGAGCGCGTGCCACATGGCGATCCGGCCCTGCATGGCGGCCACGCTCGCCAGCGGCAGTACGCCGGTGCAGTCCCCGGCGGCGTAGATGCCCGGCACGTTGGTCCGGGACACCCGGTCGGTGGTGACGTAGCCGCCCGGCGAGACCGCCACGCCGTACTCGGGTAGGCCGAGGGTGGCGGTGTCCGGGATCGAGCCGACCGCCATCAGGGCGTGCGAGCCGGTGATCGTACGGCCGTCGGAGAGTTCCACCTCGACGCCGTCGGCGGTACGGCGTACCCCGTCGGCGCGGGAGTTGTTCAGGATGGTCATGCCCCGGGAGCGGAACACCTGCTCGATCGCGGCGGCCGCGTCGGCGTCCTCGTGCGGCATCACCCGGTCCCGGCTGGAGACGAGCGTCACCCGTACGCCCATCGCCAGGTAGGCGCTGGCGAACTCGGCACCGGTCACCCCGGACCCGATCACTATCAGGTCCTCGGGCAGCTCGGGCAGGTCGTACACCTGCCGCCAGGTCAGGATCCGCTCCCCGTCCGGTACGGCGCTGGGCAGCACCCGGGGCGTCGCGCCGGTGGCGATCAGGACGGTCGAGGCGTCGACCGGGTACTCGGAGTCACCGCCGGTCGGGGTGACGAGCACCCGGTGGGTGTGACCGAGCGTGTCCTCGCCGAGCCGGGCCCGACCGGAGACGAAGGTGACGCCCGCTTTGATGAGTTTGGCGTGGATGTCCGCCGACTGGGCCAGCGCGAGTCGCTTGACCCGCCCGTACACCGCCTCGGCGTCGACGGTGACCGCCTCCAGCCCGTCCGAGTGAACCCCGAACTCCTCCGTGTCGCGGTACCCGGTGACCACGTCCGAGCTGGCGATGAAGGTCTTCGACGGGACGCAGTCGGACAGTACGCAGGCTCCGCCGGCCCCCTCGGCCTCGATGACGGTGACGTCCGCGTCCAACTGGGCCGCTACCAAGGCGGCCTCGTAACCGGCCGGCCCCCCGCCGATGATCACGATACGGCTCACAGAACTTGCCCTTCGTTGACGCTCACAGTGACTTTCTTCTCCCCAACCCGTCCGACACGCACTGTCGTATTCTCCACCACCCGTCCGCCGGGCTATCGTCATCGCCGTGCGTCACTACGCCGCGTACGGCTCAAACCTCGATCCCGCCCGAATGCGTGCCTACTGTCCGCATTCGCCCATGATCGGCACCGGCTGGCTGGAAGGCTGGCGTCTCACCTTCGCCGGTGAGGGGGTGATCGGCTGGGAGGGCGCGGTAACGACCGTCGTCGAATCTCCCGGCGACCGCGTCTTCGTCGCGATCTACGACGTGCATCCCTGGGATGCGGCCCAACTCGACGAGGTCGAGGGGGTGATCGCGGAAACCTACCGCAAGCTGCACGTGCGGGTCGTCACGCTGGACGGCGAGGTGACCGCCTGGGTCTACGTCTTCGCCGGGTACGAGGGCGGCCTGCCGACCGCCTGGTATCTCTCGGAGATCGCCAACGCGGCGGAGAAGGCCGGCGCCCCGGACGACTACGTCGCCGAACTCCGCGCCCGGCCGACCGGCACCGCCACCACCTGAGCCCTGCCCGCCTCCGACGGAGCCGGGTGGTCCCCTACTGTCCGCCGTCGGCGCAGCGGGGATCCTCCCGGCCGTCGGGGGCGGCGGCCACCGAACGGTGGTAGATGTTCGCCTCGTACACCGGGGTCATCCCGACCGCACGGTAGAGCCTCGCCGCCTCGGTCGGGTTGGCCAGGTCCACCCCCAGGCCGGCGTGCTCGCGCCCTTTGCCGGCATAGCTGGCAAACGCTCGGGCGAGCAGCGCCGCGCCCACCCCACGACGTCGGTACTCCCGCAGCACGGCGAGGTTCTTCACCCAGCCCTCGTTCTGGTCCAGCGCCTGGTCGGCGGATTGCAGGATGCCGCCGGGCACCCCGTCCACGATCGCCAGGAACCACTCGTCCCAGGCGACGGTCGGCAGCACCGCCACCTGCTCCCGCCACTGCTCGAAGCTGCGCGGCAGGTAGTCCGGGGTGTCCCGGAACGCGGTGTCGAGGATCCGGAAGAAGAGCCGCAACTCTGCCTCGTCGCTCGGGTCCACCGGCCGGACCAGCACCCCGGGTGGCGGGGGCGGCGCGACGGCGGACACCCCGGCGAGCGGGCGGCGCATCCGGGCGTACCGCTTGACGAACTCGAATCCGGCCGCTTCGAGCACCGAGATCCAGCGCTCCTCGGTCGGCACCGCACCGGCGCGTACGGTCAGCCGGTCGTACCCGAACTCGGCCGCGCGTTGCGCCACCCGGGCCAGTTGCCGGTCCAGCAGCGGGGCGGCGGCCGGCTCGCCCCGACCGGGGTACACGTACACCTCGATCATCTCGCGCTCGCCCCGGCTCGGGCTCTCCAGGTACGCCCACGCGCTCACCTCGCCGGTGGGATCCACCGCCAGCCACGAGTCCCGGCTCGGGTCGACGTTCGGCGCGAGCAGGGCCTCCCGTACGTCCTCGGGGCTGAAGTCGGGCGCACCGATCGCCGCGATGTCGCTGGCGTGCACCACCGCCAGGATCGCCGCTACGTCGTCCAGGGTGGGTCGGCGCGTCGTCCAGCCGTGGGGAAGGCTCACGCCGGACATTCAACCGTCCGGCACGCCCCGCCGCCGCCGATTTTTCCCGGCCCCGCCGCCGCTCGGTGCCGGGCAGGTTGCGCAACGTTCGCCGGTCCGTGGGCACCTATTCGGCGTCGAGCGCCTCGACCGCCGCCTCGACGTCCCCGGTGCGTCGCCGGGCGGCGGAAACGGCCCGCTCGGCCGCCTTCCGGGCCAGCTTGCGCCGGCTGACCTCCTGCTCGGCCCCGGCCCGTCGGCGCTCCGCCTCGACCACGGCCCGTTCGGCGTCGGCCAGGGCGGCGGCGCCGTCCCGCTCGGCCGCCGTGGCCCGGCCCAGGTCCGCCTCGGCCCGCCGCTGTTCGGTACGGGCGCTCGCCAGTTCCCGTACCAGTGTCCGGCGCAGGCCGGCCCGCTCGGCCGCCGCCCGCTTCTCGGCGGCCCGCTCGGCCGCGGACGATTCGGCCGCTGACGATTCGGCCGCTGCGGAGCGGCCGGGCTGATCGGCGCCGGTCGCCTTCCGGGCGCTTCGCGACGGTGGTGCCGGCAGGGACAGCTCCGGTCCACCGGCCACCAGGCGCAACTGCGGCCGGGGCACCTCACCGAATCCGGCGTAGCTGGCGGCCCGGACCAGCCGGCCGGACCGTACCTGTTCGGCGACGTCGAGGTCGGCGAGCGCGGCCTGGAGGGTCGTCTCCACCTCGGCCAGCGGCAGTTTGCCCGCCGCCAGTCGGGCGTCGGCCCCGGTCGCCAGCGCCCGCGCCTGCGCGACCAGGGCGGAGACCGTGCCGCGTCGCTGGGCGGAGAGTTCCCGCAGTTGCGGCCCGCGCAGTTCGCGCTGGGCGGTCCGCAGCGCGTCGGCGAGGTCGACGAGTTCGGCGACGAGGTCGGGCCGGCGGATGGCGAGCAGGTTCACCATCCAGGCCGCGACCGTCGGCTTGCGCAGCCTGCCGATCTGCCGGGCGGTGGCCTCGTCACCGGCCGCCCGCGCCGCCGCGACCGCCGCGGCACGCGCGGCGACGAACCCGTCCGGCGGGGCGGTGTAGAGCCGCTCGACAAGATCAGCGGGCATGGACGCCGTACTCCTTGACAACCGAATCGTGATGTCCCCCCGCGCAGTCTGCCGGAACCGGGGGGCGACCGCCCCGCGTCTGAGCGACACGCGACGGGGAAACACGATTCGGAGGACTCATGCGTGCAACGGCGCGACGACGTTGGGGCGGATTTTTGGGTACGGCGGCGCTGGTCGCCGTGCTCGTGTTGACGGGATGCAGCTCGCGCGACGAGGCGACCAACGCCAGTAGCGCAGCCGATACGGCCGCCGTCGGTGGTGCGGCGGACCGGGGCTCCGGGGGCAAGGACGGTGCCGCCCCGAAGGCGGCCGAGCCGGGCGCTGAGGTGCCCTCGGACCTGCGGGTGGACCAGCGGTCGATCGTCTACACCGGATCGATGACGGTCCGGGTCAAGGAGGTGGAGCGGGCCGCCGCCGAGGCGGTCACGATCGCGACGGGTGCCGGTGGGTTCGTCGGCGGCGACCAGCGGACCAGTGACACCGGTGACGCGCAGGCGTCGCTGACGTTGCGGGTGCCGGCGGACCGGTTCAACTCGGTGGTCGACGCGCTGGCGAAGCTCGGCCGCCAGGAACGGCGGGAGATCAAGACCGAGGACGTCACCGAGGAGACCCTGGACCTCCAGGCGCGGATCAGCACCCAGCAGGCCCGGGTGGAGAGCGGTCGGCGGCTGCTGGCACAGGCCAAGTCCCTGACCGACCTGGTGCTGCTGGAGGGCGAACTGGCCAAACGGGAGGCGGACCTGGTCGCGCTCCAGGCGCGGCAGCGCCGGCTGGCCGACCTGACCGCGCTCTCCACCATCACCGTACGGCTGGTCGGGCCGGAAACCGTGGTGATGGAGGAGGAAGAGGAGGAGCCGAGCGGCTTCCTCGACGGGCTGCGCGGCGGCTGGGAGGCGTTGCTCGGCACGCTGCGGGTGGTGCTGATAGTGGTCGGCGCGTTGCTGCCGTGGTTGACAGTGGTCGGCGTACCGGCGCTGGTGGTGATCTGGCTGGTCCGGCGCAACCGGCGACGGCGTACGCCGGTCGGGCCGTTCGCGGACCAGCCGGCACCGGTGGTGCCCGCGCCCCGCAACGAACCGCCGGCCGACATCCCGGCCGATTCCACCAACTGACCGGAACACCGGCCACCGCCGGGTGCCCCGGTACGGGCACCCGGCGGCGACCGGGTCAGCCGAAGTACGCCGAAACGGCTCCGTCGCCGCCCGATCTCGCCCCGTCGCGGTGGCCGCCGGCCAGTCGCCAGGGCCCGTCGAGCACCCACGCCCGGATCTGCTCGTCCGTGGCCAGGACGTCCTTGCGCAGGTCGTACACGAGGTGTCGGGGCAGGGTCGGCGGGTCGCCGCGCCGGGAGCCCTTGAACGGCATCACCGGCAGCAGCAACGGATAGTCGATGTCGCCGTTGCCGTTGGGCAACCCGATCTCCCGTTCCAGGAAGCCCCGGATCCGACGCCGTACGTCCTCGACGTCCGCCAGCGGCGCCAAGCCCGGATCGGGCTCGCTGTCGTCGATCACCCCGTCCAACGACGGGCGCTTCCAGATGAGCTGGAACGCGGGCCGCTCCACGGCGACACCCCGGTCCCATGGGCGCGGGCTCATCGACAGCACGTCGTAGGTGTGGTGGTGGTAGACCGTGCCGCGGTTGTCCATCGACTCCAGCACCTCGTCCACCGCGTCCAGCCAGGGCAGCAGCGACTCGTGCCGCAGGTCCCGGCCCCGCCGTCGCAGGTAGCCCCGGTACAGCTCGGCGCTGCCCACGTACGGGTCGTTGGGCAGTTGGCCCTCCACACTGGCCCGGTTCGCGTCGATCAGCAGGCGGGACAGGTGGAAGCCGGCCACCGCGACGCCCTCGGCCGCCCCGGACCGGACGTCGTCGACCAACCGCCGGTAGATCGCGCCGGTGCCGAGGTCGACGTTCTGGTGCACCAGGTCGGCCAGCGGTTCGAAGTTCTCCGGGTCGGTCTCCTCGATGAGGTCGGCCGGGAGTTCGGTGCCGCCGTGCGGGACGATGTGCAGTTCGGTGATCGGACCGCGGGCGCTGCTGACGATCGTGCCGGCCCCGAACCGGCGCCTGCGGTGGTGCGGGCCGACCGTCGACGCGGGACCTTCGAGATGGGTGTGGCCGCAGTCGACGCACTGGTGCCTGCGCTGCTGGCGCAGGAACGGCGAAGCTCCGCCCGTACTGTCCAGCTCGGCCGTTATCACGCTTTGGCGCACGACCGTTCCTCCTCTTCTGTGGGCGCACCGCGAAGCCGCGCGAGTTGCGCACGTTGGATGTGGTTCACCGGAACGGGCCCCACAACCCGTCAGCGGTCGACCGGGGAGGCTTGGTGCCGCCCACTGCCACCGGCGCTTCGACCGCTTGCCGCACGTGCTATCCCCGGTCGGTCCCGACCGCCCGCCGAGCGCCGGGGAAGGCCACCAGGGCGGCGTGCGTCATCACCCGGACGCCGTACCCGATGGCCCGCTCGTCCACGTCGAAACCGGGGTGGTGCAGGTCCGAGCCGGCGCCGCCGGTGCCGAGCCGGAACATCGCCCCGGGTACGTGTTCGAGGTAGAACGAGAAATCCTCCCCGCCCATGCTGACCGCCGCTTCGAGCACCTGTTCGGGGCCGAGCGCGCGTCCGGCGGCGGTGGCGATCGTCTCGGTGGCCCGCTGGTCGTTGATCACGGGCGGGAAGCCGCGGTGGTAGTTGATGTCCGCCTTCGCCCCGGTGCCGGCGATCGCGTCCCTGATCAACTCGGGAACCAGGTCGGGCGCCTGCCGCCAGGCGTCCTTGCTCAGCGTACGGATGGTCGCCCGGACCACGCCCTCGGACGGGATCGTGTTGTACGCGGTACCCGCGTGGGCCGCCGCCCAGACGATCGACAGCGGCGTACGCGGGTCCATCCGGCGACTGAGCAGTCCGGGCACGTCGACGATGAGCCGGCCGAGCGCGTACACCAGATCGGTGGTCAGGTGCGGCCGGGCGGTGTGTCCACCCGTACCGGTGAGCGTGACCTCGACCATGTCGCAGGCCGCGGTCATCGCCCCGGTCCGTACGCCGGCCACGCCGATGGGCAGTTGCGGCGCGCAGTGCAGGGCGTAGATCGCCGCCACCTCGTCGAGCCCGCCCGCCTCGATGACGTCCGGCGCGCCGGACGGCAGTGACTCCTCGGCCGGTTGGAAGATCAGCCGGATCCGGCCGTCGAACCGGCCCTCGGCGGCGAGCCGGGCGAGCAGCAGGCCGGTGCCGAGCAGGATGGTGGTGTGCACGTCGTGTCCGCAGGCGTGGCAGACACCGTCGACGGTGGAGCGGTACGGAACGTCCTTGATGTCGGTGAGCGGCAGCGCGTCGATGTCGGCCCGCAGGGCGACCACCGGACCGGTCGTCCGGCCGGCGATGTCGCAGATCACGCCGTTCCCCTTGGGCAGCAGTCGGGGTTCCAGACCGGCGGCGGAGAGCTCGCGGACGATCAGCGCGGCGGTGCCGAACTCGTGCCCGGACAGTTCGGGGTGCGCGTGGATGAAACGGCGGGTGGCCACCAGGTCCGGGAGCCGCAGTGCCAGCAACCGGTCGAGCTCGTACGGAAGGGGCGTGGCCCCGGGCGGCGGCTCGGGCGGGGACGACGCCAGCGGGCTGCCCGGCGGCAGTGTCAACGCACTCGTCACGTCGAATTCTCGATCACTATGGATGGGATGGGACTCGGACAGCCTAGACCTCCGACGGTGACGCTGCGCAACATCAATTTGGTAGTGATCGGACCGCGTAGCGTCACGTATGTCCTGGTAGGAGCGTTCGGGAAGCTTCGGTCTGGTCCGAGGGTAGCCCTCAAACGCCAGCATGTGCCCCCTCACCTCCTACAACGCGTGACGGTTGCGCTGGTCACGTACGCCGATCCGGGCGGCCCAATCACGCCCGGATTGCCGGAATTTCGTCGCCAGCCCCGTCCCGTGTCCGACCCGGGTGGTCGGGCGGCGGACGGCGCAACCGTGACCCTGACATACCCCGTTCATTCCCTTACGCACACCGTGTCCGTCAACGCACGCTTCGCCACGTCTTTCGATACACTGCGTCCGGAATTGCGTACGTTAAGTGAGTGAGTTGATACCGATGAACGAGTTCCGAAGAAGGCACGCCGGGTTGGCTTTCCCTACCGGTGCCACAACCCGCAAGATAGGGGGGATGTGTCCCATGCCCCTCGATCTTTCCCGGCGGCCTTTCCTGTGACTCAGATTCCGACGTGGAGTGGCGGACCAGTCAGCCCCACCAGCGGACGTGCAGCTCCCGGCGCCACCATCGGCGGTCGTTACTCGTTGCGGGCAGCGGTCGGCCATGGCGGCATGGGCACGGTGTGGCGGGCAGCCGACACCCTGCTCCGCCGCGACGTTGCCGTCAAAGAGGTCGTGCTGCCGCCGGGGCTCGCTCCCAGTGACCGCGACGCAATGTACGAACGCACCCTGCGGGAGGCCCGTGCGGCCGCCGCCCTGCAACACCCGGCCGTGGTGCAGGTCTACGACGTGGTCACCGAGGGCGGCCGGCCCTGGATCGTGATGGAGCTGCTCGACGCGCGCAGCCTCGCCGACATGGTGATCGAGGACGGCCCACTCGCCCCCCGCGCGGTTGCCAAGATCGGCATCGCGCTGCTCGGCGCGCTTGAGGTGGCGCACGCGATCGGCGTACTGCACCGGGACGTCAAGCCGGCGAACGTGCTGATCGCCTCCGACGGCCGGTGCGTACTGACCGACTTCGGGGTGGCCCGGATGCCCACCGACGTACAGCTCACCACGCCCGGCATGGTGCTCGGCTCGCCGCACTTCATCTCCCCGGAACGCGCCATGGGCAGCGACTTCGGCCCACCCAGCGACCTGTTCTCGCTCGGCGTCACGCTCTACACGGCGGTGGAGGGACGGCCACCGTTCGACCGGGGCGACCCGATCGAGACCATGCACGCCGTGGTCGAGGACCCGCCCGCGCCGCCGAGCCGGTCCGGGCCGCTGACCGACGTGCTGATGGGGCTGCTGGAGAAGGACCCGGCCCGCCGGTTCGACGTCGACACCTCCCGCAACATGCTGCGCGAACTGCTCGCCGGCCCGCTGGCCAGCAACGCCGCCGGGCACCTGGTGACCGACCCGTACTCGGTCGTGCCGGCCCAGCGGGCGCCCTGGCAGCCGCCGACCCCGCCCGCGGCCCCGCAGCCCACCGGCCAGATCGGCGGCTCGGCGATGCTCGCACCCGGCGAGTCGCTGACCGACCGGCTGGCCCAGCTGCGCAAATCCGGCGGCAAGGCACCCCACGGATCGGCGCACTCCGGCGGCGCCGCGGACGAGACCAGCGTCGTCAGTGCGCTCAGCACCCCCACCGGCACGATGCCGGCCGCGGGACGCTGGGACGAGAGCGGGCCGGCGATCTACGGCACACCCGGCGGCAGCACGAACACCTACGGCGGCTCCCGCTCCGGTGGCGGCGGCGTCGGCAACGCGGTGGCCGGGGCCCGCCGACTCGGCGACACCGCCCTGACCACGGTCAAGGGCTGGCCCCGCAGGATGCAGGTCGCCGCGGCCGGCGGCGTGGTGCTGATCCTGGTGATCGGCATCTTCGCCCTCTCCGGCGGCGACCCGGACCCGGTCGTCCCCCCGCCGCAGGCCGCACCGAGCCCGACCGCGCCGGCCGGGCCCACCTTCCCGGTCCAGACGCACACCGAACGCGGCGTCTCGGTCAGCGTGCCGGAGGGCTGGAAGAAGAGCGCCCCCAACGGTGCCCTCTACATCGACTTCACCGATCCCGCCGACGCCGGCCGCCGGGTCCGGGTGCTGATCGAGAAGGCCACCAGCAACCCGACGCCGACCAAGTTCCTGGAGGCCGCCGGCGGCCAACTGGCGAAGCCCGGATCGAAGTCCTGCGCCAAGCCCTACGCCCAGGTCGGGCTCAACGACGTCGAGGTCGACGGCAAACCGGCCGGCGAACTGGAATACACCTGCGGCGAGGGTGACGCCAAACGGCACGGCATCTGGCGGGCGGTCATCCAGGACGGCAAGGCGTACGAGTTCTACCTCACCACCCCGGAAGCCCGGTTCGAGGAGAGCAAGCCGATCTTCGAGGAGATGGTCCGTACCTTCGCCATCACCGGCGCCGGCTGACGTACCGACCGGGGGACCCTCGCCGGCCGGGTCCCCCGCCGTGCTATCAAGTCCGGGTGACGGCGAACCCGAACGACCCCGGCGACCTGCGTACCCGAGCCGAAGCCTGGCTGGCCGACGACCCCGACCCGGCCACCCGGGACCAGCTGCGGGACCTGCTCGACCGGTTGCCGGAGACCTCCGCCGAGCTGGCCGACCGGTTCGCCGGCCCGCTCACCTTCGGCACCGCCGGGCTGCGCGGCCCGCTGCGCGCCGGCCCGAACGGGATGAACCTCGCCGTCGTCAGCCAGGCCGCCGCCGGGCTGGTCGGCTGGCTCACCGCCCGCGCCGCCACCGGGCCGCTGGTGATCGGGTACGACGCCCGCCACGGCTCCCGTACGTTCGCCGAACGGACCGCCCAGATCGCCACCGGTGCCGGACGGCCGGCGCTGCTGCTCCCCCGGCCACTGCCCACCCCGGTCCTCGCGTACGCCGTGCGGGCACTGGGCGCGGCCGCCGGGGTGATGGTCACCGCCAGCCACAACCCGCCGCAGGACAACGGCTACAAGGTCTACCTCGGTGCACAACTCGGCGGTGTCCGGGGTGCCGGGGCGCAGATAGTGCCGCCGGCCGACACCGAGATCGAAGCCGCGATCCGGGCCGTCGGGGCGCTGCACGAGGTGCCGCTCGGCCCGGCCGGCGAGGTGCTCGGCGACGACCTGGTCGCCGCGTACGTGGCCGCCTCGGCGGCGGTACTCGACCCGGACGGGCCCCGGAAGCTGAAGGTGGCGTACACGCCGCTGCACGGCGTCGGTGCCGCCGTGTTCACCGCCGCCTTCGCCCGCGCCGGCTTCGGCATCCCCGGCATCGTCGCCGAACAGGCCGAACCCGACCCCGACTTCCCCACCGTCGCCTTCCCGAACCCGGAGGAGCCGGGCGCCACCGACCTGCTGCTCGCGCTCGCCGGCAGGATCGACGCCGACCTGGCCATCGCCAACGACCCGGACGCCGACCGGTGCGCGGTCGCGGTCCGGGCACCCGACGGGCAGTGGCGCATGCTGCGCGGCGACGAACTCGGGGTGCTGCTCGCCGACCGGCTGATCCGACGCGGCGTCACCGGCCTCTACGCCACCACCATCGTCTCCTCGTCGCTGCTGCGGGCCATCTGCGCCGCCCGTGGACTGCCATACGACGAGACGCTGACCGGGTTCAAGTGGATCGTCCGGGCCGAGTCCGGCGACACCCCACTGGTCTACGGCTACGAGGAGGCGCTCGGCTACTGCGTCGCCCCCGACCTCGTACGCGACAAGGACGGCATCACCGCCGCGCTGACCGTCGCCGAACTCGCCGCCGACCTCAAGACCGAGGGCCGTACCCTGCTCGACCGGCTCGACGAACTCGCCGCCGAGTTCGGAGTGCACCTGACCGACCAGCTCTCACTGCGGGTCGAGGACCTGCGGGAGATCACCGACGCGATGGCCCGGATCCGGAACAGCACCCCGACCACCCTGCTCGGGGCCCCGGTGACCTCGGTGCAGGACCTGCTGCCCGAGGCCGACGTGGTCATCCTGCGCACCGACAGCGCGCGGGTGGTGATCCGGCCGTCGGGCACCGAGCCGAAGCTGAAGGCGTACCTGGAGGTGGTGGCACCGATCGACGGCCCGGACCGGGACGCGGACGTCGCCGCCGCGGTGGCCGGGGCCCGGCGGTCCGCCACCGCCGCGCTCGCCGCGCTGCGGACCGAGATCGCCGGGGCGCTCGGCATCCACTGACCGGCCGGGCCCACCACCTAAGCTCCCGACCAGTCGTTACAGCAGGTGTGCTCGCACGCCGCTGTTACGCACTCGTCCCGGCCGTCCTCCGGCGGCGCCTCCACCGGCGCCTGCCCTTCGACCGCCAGGTTCGGTTCGCCCGCTGGCTGGGCCGACCCGGCGGGACGCTCGCGGTAACCGTGCGCCAGTGGTACGACGACCGGTCCGAACGCGACACCGGCCGACGCTGGGTCCACCTCGACGGGCGTCGGGTCGCCGCCGCCGTCGACCCCGACGCCACCCCGCTCGGCGTCCACCAGGGCAACCTCGACCGGGTGCTGGCGGCGCTCACCGACGCCTCGGTCGAACACTTCGCCATCCCGCACCACCGGGGGCTGCGCAGCCGGGTCGGCGTGCCGGCCAACCAGCGTGCCGAGGCGCTCCGGGCGGTCGCCGCGCTGCCCGGCGTCCTGGTCGGACGTCCCGGCCGCACGGCGGTACGTCCACGCCCCGGCCGGCGCGGCCCACGGCGCCTGCGGCGGGCCGACGTGGTGCTGGTCTACCGTCCGCTCTGGACCGGCGACCACCTCGCCTACGGCGCCGCGTACGCCTGTGAGCTGGAGTTCTGGACCGGTGGCGACGGCCGGCTGACCGCACCCCGACCGAACGCGCTGTCCCGCAGCCTGCCCAGCTACCGGCCGAACGTCCGGGTGCCGGGCGCCTCGCTGAACCCGTTCGTACCGGCCGGCTACCACGCCGGCTACCCGGTCCGGGCAGACTTCGCCGGGGTCGGCGCCGACGCGATCACCTTCCCGATCGACGCCGTCTACACCTGGTACGACGGCACCGACCCGCACTGGCGGTCCCGTTACCGGGCGGCACAGCACCGCAACGGCCCGACCGGTACGCAGACCGCCGACGAACCCCACCGGCCCGACCGGGACGAACTGCGTTACTCACTGCGCTCCCTGCACATGTACGCGCCCTGGCTGCGACACATCTACCTGGTCACCGACGGTCAGGTGCCACGCTGGTTGGACGTACGCCACCCGGGCCTGACAGTGGTGAGTCACCGGGACCTGTTCACCGGCGACACCGTCCTGCCCACCTTCAACCCGTACGCGGTCGAGTCGGTCCTGCACCTGATCCCCGGCCTGGCCGAGCACTTCCTCCACCTCGACGGCAACGTCCTGCTCGGCCGTCCGGTGCTACCCGGCACGTTCTTCCACCCGAACGGCCTGACCAGGTTCTTCCCGTCCCGCACCGACCAGATCGACCTTGGCGAACCGGCGTACACCGACGCGCCGGCCACCGCCGCCGCGAAGAACAACCGCCGGATCATCAACCGCCGGTTCGGCCGGGTGATCAGCCAGCACATGAAGCAGGCCCCGCATCCGCTGCGCCGCTCGGTGCTGGCCGAGATCTGCGCCGCCGTCAGCGAGGAACTCGCCGCCACCAGGCGCCACCAGTTCCGGCACCCCGGCGACCTCAGCCTCGCCTCGGCGTTGCACCACCACTGGTCGTACCTGCGCGGCACGGCGGTGCCCGGCCCACTGCGTCACCTGCGCGTCGACCCGGCCGACCCGCAGGCCCCGCTGTGGCTCAACCACCTACTGACCCGGCGGGACCACGACGCCGTCTGCCTGGACGACACCTCACCCGCCGGGGCCGGCCGGGACCGGGCGGACGCGACCGTACGCACCTTCCTGACCGGCTACCTGCCGGTCCGGTCCCCGTGGGAGGTGACCGTCGAGGTGGAGGCGGAACGCGCCCACCAGACCGCCACCGAACTCGCCCACCTGCTCCAGCCGGGCACGGGCGCCACCGGTACGGTGCCACTCGCCCGCCCCGGCCGGGCCAACCCTGCTCCAACCCCACTGAAGGATGCTCAGGCGGGGCCGCCCTCCCCGGTCGGTCTCAGCGGGGCGCCCCCAGCGCGGCCGTGATCGCCTTCGCCAGGGCGGCGATCACCAGCGCCACCGACGGGCGCACGGTCGACTCCTCCAGGCTCACCTCACCGCTGAACCCGGCCCCGCCGGCGATCTCCGCCAACCGCCCGTGCGCGTCCGCCAGGGCCGGGCCGGACAGTCCCAGGCTCGGCGTCATCCGGCTCGCCGCGACCAGGGCGGCCAGCGCGGCCGTACGCTCGTCCGGCGCCTGTTCCCCGGTGAGCGCGACCGCCAGCCGGCCCCGGATCTCCGTCTCCAGCGTCGGGTCCGCCACCGGGTAACGGTGCACGTGGATGTGTCCGAGCGCGGTCTCGTCGACGTCCCGGAACACTCCCCGGGCGACCAGGCCGGCCAGGATCCGGTCCCGCAGTCCGTGCCGCAGCCGCTGCACCCACGAGGCCGGGGTGTGCGGCGTGTCCGCCGCCATCCGCCCCAACACCTCGTCGTTGATCGGGTTCCCGGTCGGCAGCGGGTCGCTCACCACTATCGATCCATCGGCGTACGCGACCCGGCCGGCCAGTGCCAGGTCCACCAGGACCCCGGCGGCCATCGCGAGGTCGAGCCCGATTCGCGATCCGGTCGCTTTGCCCGACTCGTCGTCGTACGCGAGCAGGAGCAGTTCTTCGGCCAGCGTCACACCAGTCATGGCCCGAGACGGTAGTCGGTCCACGCACCGACGCGCAGGTCGCCCGGCCGGCGTCGTACCGGCACGCCGTAGGGTGTTTCCGGTGCAGGCCATTCTCGCCACGCTCGGCTACGTCCTCTCCCCCGACGGCAGCCGGGTGCTGATGATCCGGCGCGACACCCGCCCCGACGACCTGCACTTCGGCTACTACAACGGGCTCGGCGGCAAGCTCGAACCCGGCGAGGACGTGGTCGCCTGCATGCGACGGGAGATCCGCGAGGAGGCCGGTCTCGAATGCGAGGCGCTGGAACTCGCCGGCACGATCTCCTGGCCCGGCTTCGGCCGCAACGGCGAAAACTGGTTCGGCTTCCTGTTCCGGATCACCCGCTGGTCCGGCACCCCGTACGAAACCTGCCCCGAAGGCACCCTGATCTGGACCGACCTGTCCGACATCCTCGCCGCCCGAGTCCCCATGTGGCCCACCGACCAGAACTTCCTCCCCCTGGTCTTCGCCCCCCACCCCCAGGTCTTCCACGCCTCCCAACCCTTCCACCAGGGCGCCCCCGCCCCCTGGACCCACTCCCTCACCGAGGCACCCCCGACCCCGGATACAGAGAAAGAGTGCCTATCCCCGCAGGAATAACCACTCTTCCTCTACAACTGTGCCCACCACCCCGCCGGCTCTGACCGCAACCAACGACGCGAGTCGACCGAGCGCCGCCGCGGTGTCTTCGTCCGAGGACGGCGAGGCGAAGCCTTCGCCGCCCGCAGGACGAAGTCACCGCACTGGGCGGCGCGAAGCGGAGCGAGCCAGCGACGGCGGAGCCGTCGCCAGCCAGCAGGTTCTAGGCGACGGCGAAGCCGTACGCCTAGAACCTGGGCATCCCGCCGAATTGGCGGTCGCCGGCGTCGCCGAGGCCGGGGACGATGAACTTGCGCTCGTCGAGCTGTTCGTCGATGGCGGCGGTGACCAGGCGCAGGGGCAGGCCGGTGCGGTCGAGGCGGTTGATGCCGTCGGGGGCGGCGAGCACGCAGATGACGGTGATGTCGGTGCAGCCCCGGTCGGCGAGCAGCCGGCAGCAGTGCTCCAGCGAGCCGCCGGTGGCGAGCATCGGGTCGAGCACCAGCACCGGGCGGCCGGTCAGGTCGCGGGGCAGCGACTCCATGTAGGCGCGCGGTTCGAAGGTGTGCTCGTCGCGGGCGAGGCCGACGAAGCCCATGGACGATTCGGGCAGCAGCGCGAGGGCCGCGTCGGCCATCCCGAGGCCGGCCCGGAGTACGGGTACGAGCAGCGGCGGGTTGGCCAGCCGGATGCCGTCGGTCTGTGCGACCGGGGTCTGGATCGGGTACCGCACGATCGGGAACGAGCGCGCGGCCTCGTACACCAGGGTGGTGGTGAGTTCGTGTAGGGCGGCGCGGAATGACGCCGCGTCGGTACGGGCATCGCGCATCGCGGTGAGCCGCGTCTGGGCGACAGGATGATCAACGACGAGTACGTCCACGATCGCTCAACCTACCGAATGCGCCGACCGGTTGGGCGGGACCGGGTCGACCGGCCCATTCTGCCTGTCTGCCGGCGGCGGGTGCGGCCTGCCGGTGCGCGCCGTGTGCGGCCTGTCTGCGGGCGGCGTGGAGGTACACGTCGCAGATGGCGGCGGCGTACCGCTCGGGGGTGTGTTCGGCGGCCCGGTCGGCGGCGAGTTCGCCGAGTCGGCGGGCGGCGACCGGGTCGGTGAGGAGCCGGAGCAGGGCGGCGGCGAAGCCGGTGGCGGTCGGGTCGGCGCAGTCGGCGGCTCCGGCGAGCGGCCCGTGCCGGTGCAGGACCGGGTCGACGAGTACGGCGGGGACGCCGGCGAGAGCTGCTTCCTGGAGGACGAGTGCCTGGGTGTCGGTGCCGGAGGGGAAGGCGAGCACGTCGGCGGCCCCGTACGCGGCGGCGACGGTGCCGGGTGGTTGCTGCCCGATGACGGTGATCCGACCGGCGACGGCGGGTCCGACGGTACGGAGCAGTTCGGCCAGCCAGCGGGGCTCGTAGATCGCCCCGATCAGCACCAGCCGGGCCCGGTGGCAGTCGGCGAGCAGCGTGGCGAAGGCGTTGATGAGCAGGTCGACGCCCTTTTCCCGGTTGACCCGGCCGACGAACAGGACGACCTTGTCGGCGGGGTCGACGCCGTGCGCGGCCCGGAACGCGGCGACCTCGCCCGGCGTGGTGTGGCGGGCGGCGACCCCGGTCGGGACGAGGAAGACCCGGTCGGCGGGGACCGGCAGGCTGATCCGGTCGAGTACGGCCCTGGTCGGTACCACCACCGCGTCGGCGTCGCCGAGCAGGAGCAGGTTGGTGGCGTCGAGGGCGGCCCGGCGGCGCAGGGCGGCCGGGTCCCGCAGCATCGGGGCGGCGCTTGCCCGTTCGGGGCCGGCGCCGACGGCCGGCCGGGGTACGCCGAGCCGGTGGGCGTACAGGCGGACCGCGCCGCGCAGCGCCCTGGTCGGCACCCGGTACGCGTCGACGTACGCGTGCAGGTCGGTGTGGTACGTCTGGACCAGCGGCAGCCCGAGTCGCCGGGCGGTGAGTACGCCGAGCAGTCCGACCGGGCCGGGGGTGTGTACGTGCACGATCTCCGGTGCGGTGGCGGCGATCTCGGCGATGGTGCCGGTGGCGGTGGCGCCGTGCAGCAGCCAGGGCGAGAGCCGCAGGTCGGCGACGCCGCAGGGCAGTGCCCGCAGCCGCATCAGGTCGGGTTCGCCGGCCTGGCCGGGGTGTCGGGGCACGACGGTCAGGCCGGGGTGCCCCCGGTCGGCCAGCGCCCGCACCAGGGTGCGGATGGAGCTGACCACCCCGTCGCGACGGGGTAGGTAGGTATCGGTGAAGTGCACTGCTCGCACGCCGAGGACGGTGGGGGTTGGGTGCCAACAGCGGATGTCGCTGGTTCGACCGCGCGGTGAAGTCTGGCGGTCCGGTCCAACAGGTGAGCAAGATCACATCGATGCGCGGGTGCGTAGACTTGCCGCCATGACGGCGACAACGACGTCGGCGCGGTCCGACCTCTCCGAACTGGGGCGGTCCGAGGCCACGCTGCGTACCTTCCTGCATGGCCTGCCCGGGGTGGACCAGGTCGGCGCGGAGCAGCGGGCGGCCATGCTCGGCACCCGTTCGATCAAGACCACGGCCAAGGCCTGGGCGATCGACCTGGCGATCCGCATGGTCGACCTGACCACGCTGGAGGGCGCCGACACTCCCGGCAAGGTGCGCGCGTTGAGTGCCAAGGCGCTGCGGCCGGACCCGGCCGATCCGTCCTGCCCGGCCGTCGCCGCCGTCTGTGTCTACCCGGCGATGGTTCCGGTGGCGGCCGAGGTCCTGGCCGGCTCGGGTGTGCACCTGGCCAGCGTGGCGACGGCCTTCCCGTCCGGGCAGGCGCCGCTTGAGGTCAAGCTCGCCGACACCGCGGCGGCGGTCGCGGCCGGCGCCGACGAGATCGACATGGTGATCAGCCGGGGTGCCTTCCTCTCCGGCCGCTACCGCGAGGTCTACGACGAGATCGTGGCCGTGAAGGCGGCCTGCGGCGACGCCCACCTGAAGGTCATCCTGGAGACCGGTGAGCTGGCCACGTACGACAACGTGCGGCGGGCCTCGTGGCTGGCCATGCTGGCCGGCGGGGACTTCATCAAGACCTCCACCGGCAAGGTCCCGGTCGCCGCCACCCTGCCCGTCACGCTGGTGATGCTGGAGGCGGTACGCGACTTCCGCGACGCCACCGGGCGCCAGGTCGGGGTCAAACCGGCCGGCGGGATCCGGACCACCAAGGACGCGATCAAGTACCTGGTCACGGTCAACGAGACGGCCGGCGAGGACTGGCTGTCCCCGGACTGGTTCCGGTTCGGCGCCTCGACGCTGCTCAACGATCTGCTGATGCAGCGGACCAAACTGACGACCGGCACCTACTCCGGTCCCGACTACTTCACCCTGGACTGATCATGGCTGTCTTCGAGTACGCGCCGGCGCCGGAGTCGCGGTCCGTGGTGGACCTGCGCCCGTCGTACGGCCTCTTCATCGACGGGAAGTTCGTCGACCCGACCGACGGCGGCGCCTTCAAGTCGGTCAACCCGGCCACCGAGGAGGTGCTGGCGGAGGTCGCCGAGGCCGGCCCCGGTGACGTGGACCGGGCGGTACGCGCGGCACGCAGGGCGTACAAGAAGGTCTGGGGTCCGATGTCGGGGCGGGAGCGGGCCAAGTACCTGTACCGGATCGCCCGGATCATCCAGGAGCGGGGCCGGGAGCTGGCGGTGCTGGAGTCGCTGGACAACGGCAAGCCGATCCGCGAGTCGCGGGACACCGACATTCCGCTGGTCGCCGCGCACTTCTTCTACTACGCCGGCTGGGCCGACAAGCTGACCCACGCCGGCTTCGGCCCGGACCCGCGCCCGGTCGGCGTCGCCGGCCAGGTCATTCCGTGGAACTTCCCGCTGCTGATGCTGGCCTGGAAGATCGCCCCGGCACTGGCCGCCGGCAACACGGTGGTGCTCAAGCCGGCCGAGACCACCCCGCTGACCGCGCTGCTGTTCGCCGAGATCTGCCAGCAGGCCGACCTGCCGCCGGGCGTGGTCAACATCGTCACCGGCGCCGGCGAGACCGGTCGGGCGCTGGTCGAGCATCCGGGCGTGGACAAGGTCGCCTTCACCGGCTCGACCGAGGTCGGGCGCGCGATCGCGCGCTCGGTCGCCGGCAGCCGCAAGAAGCTGACCCTGGAACTCGGCGGCAAGGCCGCCAACATCGTCTTCGACGACGCCCCGATCGACCAGGCGGTCGAGGGGATCGTCAACGGCATCTTCTTCAACCAGGGGCACGTCTGCTGCGCCGGGTCGCGTCTGCTGGTCCAGGAATCGGTCTACGAGCCGGTGCTGGCCTCGCTGAAGCGGCGGATGGCGCAACTGCGGGTCGGCGACCCGCTGGACAAGAACACCGACATCGGCGCGATCAACTCGGCCGCGCAGCTCGACCGGATCCGGGAACTCTCCGAGGTCGGCAGCGCCGAGGGCGCGCAGCGCTGGTCGCCGCCGTGCGAGCTGCCGGACCGCGGTTTCTGGTTCGCCCCGACCATCTTCACCGGGGTCACCCAGGCGCACCGGATCGCCCGCGAGGAGATCTTCGGGCCGGTGCTGTCGGTCCTCACCTTCCGCACGCCGGCCGAGGCCGTCGAGAAGGCCAACAACACGCCGTACGGGTTGTCGGCCGGAATCTGGACCGACAAGGGTTCCCGGATCCTGTGGATGGCCGACCGGCTGCGCGCCGGTGTGGTCTGGGCGAACACGTTCAACAAGTTCGACCCGACCTCGCCGTTCGGCGGGTTCAAGGAGTCGGGCTACGGTCGCGAGGGCGGCCGGCACGGGCTGGAGGCGTACCTCGATGTCTGAGACTGTGGACCGGCCCCGGCTGGCGGTACGGAAGACGTACAAGCTGTTCGTGGGCGGGAAGTTCCCGCGCAGTGAGTCGGGGCGGTCGTATCTCGTGCAGGACTCGAACGTGGCGCTCGCCTCCCGCAAGGACGTACGCGACGCGGTGGTGGCGGCCCGCGCGGCGGTGAAGGGCTGGGCGGGGGCGACCGCCTACAACAGGGGTCAGATCCTCTACCGGGTGGCCGAGATGCTGGAGGGCCGGCGGGACCAGTTCGTCGGCCTCGGCCTCGACCCCGCCGAGGTGGACGAGGCGATCGACCGCTGGGTCTGGTACGCCGGCTGGGCCGACAAAATCACCCAGGTGTACGGCAGCGCCAACCCGGTCGCCGGCCCGTACTTCAACCTGTCCAGCCCGGAGCAGACCGGCGTGGTGGGTGTGGTCGCGCCGACCGACTCGGCGCTGCTCGGGCTGGTCAGCGTCGTCGCTCCGGCGATCGTCACCGGTAACACGGTGGTGGTGCTGGCGGCCGAGCAGGCACCGCTGGCGGCGATCACCCTGGCCGAGGTGCTGGCCACCTCGGACCTGCCCGGCGGCGTGGTGAACCTGCTCACCGGCCGGCCCGCCGAGACCGCGCCCTGGCTCGCCTCACACGCCGACGTCAACGCGATCGACCTGACCGGCGTCGACGACCCGGAATTGGCCCGCACCCTGGAAGAGGCCGCAGCCGGCAACCTGAAGCGGGTTCTCCGCCCCCCGGCCCAGCCCACCAACTGGACCGCCGACCCGGGCCTACGCCGGATGACCGCCCTCCTAGAGACCAAGACCGTCTGGCACCCCAAGGGCATCTAACCCCCGAGCGCTGGCGACAGATGCAGAGAAAGAGTGCTTGTTCCGCTGCGGATAGGCACTCTTTCTCTGCATGAGGCGCCCCACTGGTGGGTGGGGGGCTACGACGGGGAGTAGTAGGGTTGGGGGGTGACACGACTGGGTGACCTCGAACGTGCGGTGATGGACGTGCTCTGGGACCGGACCACCGGTTCGACCAGCGGCGCGGGGATCACCGTACGGGAGGTTGCCGATGCCCTGAGTGAGCGCGAGTTGGCGTACACGACCGTGATGACCGTGCTGGACCGGCTCGCCGGCAAGGGGATGGTGGAGCGGGAACGGGAGGGGCGGGCCTGGAGTTACCGGCCGGCGGCCAGCCGCGAGGCGCACATCGCCCGGCTGATGCTGGACGCGCTCGACCTCGCCGGCAGCCGGGACGCCGCCCTGGTGCGGTTCGCCCGGTCGGTCACCGGCACCGAGGCCGAGGTGCTGCGGGCGGCGCTGACCGACGAGGCAGCGGACCGGCAGGGCTAGGGCCATGACGTACGCCGCTCATCTCGCCGGTACGGCCGTGGCGTGCTACCTCACCGCCACGGTGCTGCTCCGCTCGACCTGGACCTGGCGCAGCCCCCGGGTGGCGATCGTCTGTTGGCAGGCGCTCGGGCTGGCGCTCGGCCTCTGCGCGATCGGGCTGCCGATGTCGATCGGGCTGGCCGCCTACGACGAGGGGATCGGGGGCGCGCTGCTGCACCTGACCCGCGACCTGTTCCGGGGAACCCTGCCCGCGGGGCTGGGCGTGACCCAGCTAGCGCTGGTCGGGGTCGGTCTCGGGGTGGCCACCGCCCTGCTCGGCTCGACCGTCCGGGGCCTGGTCAGCGCCGTACGCGTACAGACCCGGCACCGGCAGTTGCTGGACCTCGTCGGCCGGGACGATCCGGCCGCACCGGGCGCGCTGGTGCTCGACCACCCGAGCGCGGCGGCGTACTGCCTGCCGGGGATGCGGCCGACGGTCGTGGTCAGCGCCGGCACCCTGGACCTGCTGGACCGTACCGAGCTGGCGGCGGTGCTCAGCCACGAACGGGCGCACGCCGACGAGCGGCACGATCTGGTGCTGCTGCCGTTCACCGCGCTCTGCCGGGCGCTGCCCCTGGTGGGTTGGCTGCGGCGGGCGTCGGAGACGGTGGCCCTGCTGGTGGAGATGCGGGCCGACGACAAGGCCCGGCGGTTGCACGCGGACGGGCCGCTGGCCAACGCGCTGCTCCGGTTCGCCACCGCCGGCTCGCGGGTCGCCCCGGCCGGCGCGCTCGGCCTCGCCGACGCACACCTGGACGCGCGGGTGCAGCGCCTGCTGGTCGCCGGCCCCCGCCCGTGGGTGCGCGGCCTGACCAGTCTCGCCGTCGCGACGACCCTGGTGGCCCTGCCGATCACCCTCTTCTTCGCCTGACCGGGTAGGCAGCGCCGGCTTCTTCGCCTGACCGGGCAGGCAGCACGGGCCTGCCCGCCTGACCGGGCACCGCAGACCGCTGCGCCCGTCCGGCGCGACCCGTGGGTCAGATCGACGGGTCCGGGTGGCCGACGACGATCTCGGCGAGCCGCTGCGGGTGTTCCAGGAAGGCGAAGTGACCGGTTTCCGGTAGCACGATCGGCTCCACCCCGAGCGCCCGCGCCGTACGCGCCCGTTCGACCGGCCGGGACCAGTCCTGTTCGCCGTAGATCAGGGTCACCGGCGCCGTGATCCCGGCGTACAGGTCGCGGGCGGCACTCCAGGAGCGCCAGTTCTGGTAGACGTTCCGCTCGACGTAGTGGAAACCGGGGCGCCTGAGGGTGGCGTCGAACTCGTCGAGCAGCGGTCCGGGAATCGTCTTCCCGTCCGCCAGGCCACCCTGGAAGATCCGGCTGGTGACGAGCTTGTTCTCGGCTCTGCCGAGGGCCGCGCCCACGCCCGGCAGGGCCACCCCGCCGAGGACGAGGTCGGCGAACCGGTTGCCGCGCCGGATGCCGTCGGCGAACCGGGTGTCGTAGTCGTACGGGTTCGACGCGACGACCCGGACGACCGACTTCGGTACCTGGCTGGCGACGGTGAGCGCCAGGACGGCGCCGATCGAGTCACCGACCATGGTGACGTCGCGCAGGTCGAGCCGCGCCATCGTGTCGATCACCCCGCGCCGCAGGTAGGGCTCGTCGTACTGGACGGTGGTGGCCTTCGAGGAGCGCCCGTGGCCGGGCAGGTCCAGGGCGTAGATCGTGTAGTGCCGGGCGAGCATCGGGATGACGTCGCCGAAGTATTCGAGCTGGGTCCGGATGGTGTGCAGCAGCACCAGCGGCGGGCCGGAGCCGGCCCGGAGATAGTGCATGGTGCGCTGGTCGTCCAGCCGCAGGTCGGCGAGGTCGCCGAGGTCTTGTACGCGCATGGGGACAGTCCCGTCGTGGGGCCCGACCGTGGATCGCAGGCGTTCGCCTCCCATGACATCAGCGGGGTTGCCCCGTTTCCTGCTGGTTCCCGGTGATTCACCCTGCCGGTGCCGCATCGGTCCGGCGGGTCGCTATCTACTACTAGTCGTCGTAGACTGGGAATTACGACGGGACGTAGTAGAGATAGGTAGCGAAGCTACGTGTAGGCTCGCTATGACATGCGAGCCGACTGGTTTGGGGATGGCCATGGACGCACTGCTGATCGCCCGTCTTCAGTTCGCCGCCACGACCTCCATCCACTTCCTGTTCGTGCTGGTCACCCTCGGGCTGGTCACGATGCTGGTCTACCTGCAAACAGCCTGGGCGATCACCGGAAAACCGGAGTACGAGCGACTGACCCGGTTCTGGGGCACGCTCTACCTGATCAACTACGCGCTCGGCATCGCCACCGGGATCGTGCTGGAGTTCCAGTTCGGGCTGAACTGGAGCGGCCTGTCGCGGTACGTCGGCAACGTCTTCGGCGCACCGCTGGCCGTCGAGACCCTGGTCGCCTTCTTCCTCGAATCAACCTTCCTCGGCATGTGGATCTTCGGCTGGCACCGGCTGCGCCGGGGCGTACACCTGGCGCTGATCTGGGGCGTCGCGATCACCGCGTACGCGTCGGCGTTCTGGGTGCTGGTGGCGAACTCCTGGCTACAGAACCCGGTCGGCTACCGGACGGAGGACGGCGTCGCCCACCTCACCGACTTCACCGCGCTGCTGCGCAACCCCACCCTCGGCATGGCCTTCGGTCACGTGGTGAGCGCCGCCGTGCTCACCGGCGGGCTGCTGCTGGCCGGGGTCGGCGCGTACCAGCTCATCCGGCGTACGCCCGACTACGCGATGTTCCGCCGGTCGCTGCGGATCGGGCTGGTCACCTCGGCCCTGGCCAGCACGATGGTGATGGGATTCGGGTTCGCCCAGTTCGGGGCGATCGGAGCGGTCCAGCCGACCAAGTTCGGCGGCGACGCCGAACGATCCACGATCGTCGCCGAGTGGACCGCCCGATTCGGTCCGGGCGACTACACCCCACCGGTCTGGAGCAACGCCGCGCTCGGCTTCATGATCCTGATCGGCTTCGCGCTGGCCTGGAGCTGGCTGCTGCTGCCGCTGCTGTTCCGGGACTGGATCATCCGGCTGCGGTTCCCGCTCTACCTGCTACCGATCGCCGTACCGCTGCCGTTCGTCGCGGCCATCCTGGGCTGGCTGGCCCGCGAGGGCGGACGCCAACCCTGGGCCGTGTACGGGCTCCTCCCGGTCTCCGACGCGGTCACCCCGATCTCCGCCGGCGTCCTGCTCACCTCGCTGATCGGCTTCACCGCGCTGCTCGGCGCGCTCGCCGTGACCAATTGGACCCTGCTCGCCCGGCAGGCCCACCGGGGCGCGCACGACCTCGCCCTCGGCCGGCCGCCACAGCCCACCGGCGACGGTGGCGAGCACCAGCCCACGCACGTACTGGCCGGATAGGAGAACGCCATGGAGATCGTCTGGTACGCCCTGCTCGGCCTCTTCCTCGCCGGCTACCTCGTGCTCGCCGGGTACGACTACGGCGTCGGACTGCTGCTCGCCGGCACCCCCGGCGAGCAACCCCGCCGACGGGCGCTCACCGCGCTCGGGCCGTTCTTCCTCGGCAACGAGGTCTGGCTGGTCGCCGCGGTCGGCATCCTCTTCGGTGCCTTCCCGATGCTGGAGGGCGAACTGCTCTCCGGTCTCTACCCGGCGGTCGCCGCCGCCCTGGCCGGGGTGATCCTGGTCACCGCCGCCGTCCAACTGCGCAGCCGGCCCACTGGCGTCGCCGGACGCGCCCGCTGGGACGGCGTGCTGATCACCGGCAGCGCGCTCACCGCGCTCGGCTGGGGCGCCGTCCTCGCCGGGCTGCTCCAGGGGGTGCCGCTGCACGCCGACGGGCACGTCGCCGGGGTCGGCCACCTCTTCACCCCGTTCGTCGCCGCCGGCGGGCTGACCCTGGTCGGGCTGGTCGCCGTACACGGGGCGGTTTTCCTCGCCCTGCGACTGCCCGGCGCGGCCGGCGAGCGTCACGCCCGACTGGGCCGGCGCCTGGTCCCGGTCGCGCTGATCGCGGTGGCCGCGGCCACCGTCGTGGGCCTGCTCACCGACCGGGTACGCGAAACCGCGCAGCAACCCGTCGCCGCGCTGCTGCTGCCGGTGCTGCTGACCGTGGCCCTGCTCGCCGCCGGCCGGGCGCTCGCCCGACGGCGTCCCGGTGTGGCCTTCGTCGCCAGTTCCGCCGCGCTCGCCCTGCCGGTGCTGCTGGTCGCCGCGACCACCTGGCCCTACGCCCTGGTCTCCAGCGTCGATCCGGCCGCCGGGCTGACCGTGTCCGAGGCCGCCGCCAGCACACCCACGTTGCGGCTGCTGAGCTGGCTGCTGATTCCGCTGATCCCGGCCCTACTAGGCTTTCAGGCGATGAGCTGGTGGGTGTTCCGCGGACGGATCGACGACCGGGCGCCGGTGTACTGGTGAGCCGACGCCGCCCGTTCGATCCGCGGCTGCTGCGCCGGGTCCCTTCGACCCGGCGCCAGGTTGTCGTGCTCGGCGGGCTCGGGCTGCTCGCCGCCGCCCTGGTCCTCGCCCAGGCCACCACCCTCGCCGACCTGCTCGCCACCGCCGCCGGTGGGCGCCTCGACCGGGCCGCGCTGCTCGGCTTCGTCGCCGCCGTGGCCGGACGGGCGACCGTGCTCTGGGCCCAGGGCGCGGTGGCGGCCCGGATGGCGGCAACGGTCAAGGCCGCCCTGCGCACCGACCTGCTCGACGCGGTCGGGCAGCGCGGGCCCGGTTGGCTCGCCGGCCAGCAGGCGGGCAGGATCGCCACCCTGGCCGGGCGCGGGCTGGACGCGCTGGACGCGTACTTCACCGGCTATCTGCCGCAGCTCGTGCTCAGCGTCACCGTGCCGGTGGCCGTACTGGCCCGGCTGACGTTCGCGGACTGGAGTTCCGCGCTGATCATCGCCGCCACGCTGCCGCTCATCCCGATCTTCGGCGCGCTGCTCGGCTGGCAGGCCCAGGCCGCGACGCAACGGCAGTGGCGCCGACTCAGCCTGCTCGGCGGGCACTTCCTCGACATGGTCGCCGGGCTGCCGACACTGCGCGCGTTCGGCCGGGCCCGCGCCCAGGTCGACGTGGTCCGGCGGATGGCCGACGGCCACCGGGCCGCCACCATGAAGACGCTGCGGATCGCCTTCCTGTCCGGGCTGGTGCTCGAACTCGTCGCCACCCTCTCGGTGGCCCTGGTCGCCGTCCCGATCGGGCTGCGCCTGCTCGACGGCGGACTGGCCCTGCACACCGCTCTGCTGGTGCTGCTGCTCGCGCCGGAGGCGTACCTGCCGCTGCGGACCGCCGGCAGCAGGTTCCACGCCAGCATGGAGGGGCTGACCGCACTCGACGACGCGCTGACCGTACTCGGCACCGGCTCCCCCGCCGACCGAACCGGCCACGGCGGGCCCGTGCCGGCCCCCGGCGAGATCCGGTTCGAGGCCGTGACCGTCGAGTACGAGCGCACCACCGCGCTGCGCGACGTGACGCTGACCATCCGGCCGGGCGACCGGATAGCGGTGATCGGCCCCAGCGGGGCCGGCAAGAGCACCCTGCTCGGCCTGCTGCTCGGCAACGTCGTACCGACCGCCGGCCGGATCACCGTCGACGGCGTCGACCTGGCCACCGCCGACCTGGAACAGTGGCGCCGGCACCTGGCCTGGGTGCCGCAGCGGGCCCACCTGTTCGCCGCGTCGCTGACCGACAACATCCGCCTCGGCCAGCCCGACGCCCCGATCGAGTCGGTACGGACCGCGGCCAGCTTCGCCGCCCTCGACGACG